>NZ_JBFANF010000004.1:0-350702 GCF_040674675.1 Dactylosporangium sp. NPDC049742
CCCCGGCGCCGGCCCCCCCCGGGCGGGCGACCTAGTCGTGGTCGGACTGCCCCTACGCCCCCCCGCGGGCCCCCCCGGGCCCCCGGGGCCCCCCGGCGGTCAGCGGGTGTTGCGGAGCAGGGCCAGGGTGTGCACGAGGGAGAAGCGGCGGGTGCCGCCGCCGAGCTCGTCCCACGGCTTCTTCCACGGCATGCGCCGGGCCACGTCCCAGGCGGTGTCGCCGGGGCCGGCAAGGGTCCGGGCCTGGTCGACCTCGGCCTGGTGGAAGGCCTTGAGCTGCTCGGCGCGGGCGGCGACGTCACGGTACGGGAACTGGTGGGCCGGGCAGGCGATCGCGGCGCCGAGGTCCCGGATGCGGTCCAGGGAGCGGAACAGGTCCCCGGCGGGGTCGTCGCCGGGGCGGCTGACGATGGCGAGCTGGGTCGGGCCCTCGGCCATCATCGTGTCGCCGGTGAAGACCAGCCCGCGGGTGTCGTAGTACACGGTGTGCCCGTACGTGTGGCCGGGGGAGTGCAGGGCGCGGATCGTCACGTCGCCGAAGCCGAGCTCGGTGTCGCCGGTCAGCGCGGTGTCCAGGCGCAGCGACTCGTGGTGCTCGGCGACCTTCACCGCGTCGGCGTACATGCCGTCGACGACGTCGCGCGGCGCGCCGGTCAGCTCCAGGGCGGTGCGCAGCTGCTCGAGGAAGCCGCCGCGGACGCGGTGCATCGCGGCGAAGTCGTCGGCGGCGCCCATCAGCACCCGGGCGCCGGACACGGCGCGGACCTGGTCGGCGAAGCCGACGTGGTCGGGGTGGTTGTGGGTGATGAGGACGGTGGAGATCGCCTCGACGGAGTGCCCGATCGCGGTCAGGGACCGCCGGAACGACGCCCAGCAGGACGGGTGGTCGTAGCCGGCGTCGACGAGGACCAGCCCCGCCCGGGTCTCGATGAGGAACACGGTGACGGCCCGCAGCGCGCTGCCGTGCAGGGGCACCGGGACGGCCCACACACCGTCGATGACCTGGGCGGGAGTGGGGACCTCCCGGGCGCGGTAGCTGGCGGCGTGCGCCTCGCTCACGGGTATGGACATCGCGGGGGGCCCTCCCTTACTGTTGGCAAGAACATACCGGATGGTCGGAATTTAGTTCAAGGAGTCCGATGACCGAGGACCGGACCGGTTTCCGGCTGTGGGCAGCCGCCGAACCGGACTTGTGCGCGATCGTGACCGCCGACGACCGGCGGATCTCCTACGGTGCGCTGTTCGCCGAGGTCAACCGGATCTCGCACGGGCTGCGCACCCGCGCGGGGCTGCGGGTCGGTGACACCGTCGCGGCGGTGATGACCAACAGCCCCGGCATGGTCGCGCTGTACCTCGCGGCGATGCAGTCCGGGCTGTACCTGGTGACCCTCAACTACCACCTGACCGAGCCCGAGGTCGCCTACATCCTCGCCGACAGCGGGGCCAAGGTCGTCGTCGGCTCCGAGCGGGTCAGGGACGTCGTCACCGCCGCCGCGCCGCCCGGGACGCTGCTCTACATCGACGGGCCCGACGGCCTCACCGGGCCCACCGGCGGGCTCACCGACGGGATGCCGGCCACCAGCCCGCAGGACACCCCGGCCGGCTCGCTGATGATGTACACCTCCGGCACCACCGGCCGCTCCAAGGGGGTGAAGCGCCCGCTCAGCGGCATCGACGCGGACACCGGCGCGCGCACCTACGTGTGGCTGTTCAACGAGTTCGGGATGCAGCGCTCCGCGTTCGGGTCGTGGCTGGTGTCGGCGCCGCTCTACCACTCCGCCAACATCACCCCGGCGATGGGCGCGCTGCACGCCGGCGGCTCCCTGGTCCTGATGGACGGCTGGACCCCGGAAGGGTTCCTGCGCCGGGTCCAGGACCAGCGGGTCACCGGCACCAGCATGGTGCCGACGCACTTCTACCGGCTGCTGCAGCTGCCCCGCGAGGTGCGCGACGGCTACGACGTCTCCTCCCTCGCCTACGTGCTGCACGGCGCGGCCCCGTGCCCGCGGGACGTGAAGCAGCGGATCCTCGACTGGTTCGGCCCGGTGGTGTACGAGTACTACGGCTCGACGGAGGTCGGCACCACCGTCGCCCGGCCGCACGAGTGGCTCGCCCACCCCGGCACCGTCGGCCGGCCCGCCTCGATCTCCACCCTGAAGATCCTCGACGAGCAGGGCGCCGAGGTCCCCGCCGGGCAGACCGGCATCGTGTACATGCGCCAGGGCAACGACAAGGTCGAGTACCACAACGACCCGGGCAAGACCGACGGTGCCCGCCGCGACGGCCTCATGACGGTCTGGGACGTCGGGCACGTCGACGAGGACGGTTTCCTGTACATCACCGGCCGGGCCGCCGAGCTGATCCTGGTCGGCGGGGTCAACGTCTACCCGGCCGAGATCGAGGCGGCGCTGCTCACCCACGAGTGGGTCGCCGACGCCGCCGTCATCGGCGCGCCCGACCCCGAGTTCGGCGAGGTCCCGCAGGCGCACCTCGTCCTGCGCGACGGCGCCCCCGACCGGGACACGGTCGTCGCGGCGCTGCGGGCGCACCTGGAGACCCTGCTGGCGAAGCCGAAACGCCCGCGCGACCACGTCGTGCACGACGCGCTGCCGCGGGACCCGAACGGGAAGTTGTACAAGCAGCGGCTCAGGCCGGTAGGGGAGGTCACCGCCCATGGACTTCGATGACAGCGACACCGACCTGGCGTTCCGCCGGGAGGCCGGCGCCTGGCTCGACGAGGCGCTGCGGGACGTGCCCGACCAGGAGGAGCTGACCCAGGAGCAGCGCGAGCACTGGTCCCGGGTCTGGCAGGACCGGCTGTGCGCCGGCAACTGGGCCGGGCTGTCGTGGCCGGCCGAGCACGGCGGCCGCGGCCTGGACTCCCTCGCCCAGGCGATCTTCAACGAGGAGGCGGCCGTCCGCGGCGCCCCCTACCCGCTCAACGGCGTCGGCATGATGCTGGCCGGGCCGACGATCATCGCCCACGGCACCCGCGAGCAGCAGGCCCGGCACCTGCCTGGCATCCTGCGCGGCGACGAGTACTGGTGCCAGGGCTTCAGCGAGCCCGGCTCCGGCTCGGACCTGGCCAGCCTGCGCACCGCCGCGACGAAGGTGGACGGCGGCTGGCTGGTCAACGGGTCGAAGATCTGGACGTCCAACGCGCACAACGCCTCCAAGTGCCTGCTGCTCGCCCGTACCGACGCCGCCGCACCGAAACATCAGGGCATCAGCTACCTGCTGGCCCCGATGGACCGGTTCACGGTCCGGTCCCTGGTGATGATCAACGGGGACACCGAGTTCAACGAGATGTTCCTCGACGACGTGTTCGTGCCCGACGAGGACGTGCTCGGCGGGGTGGGCAACGGGTGGAAGGTCGCCCTCACCACGCTCGCGTTCGAACGCGGCAGCATGGCGCTGAACCTGTGGGTGTGGGCCCGGCAGGCCGTCGACCGGGTGATCGACGTCGCCGTCGAGCGCGGCGTCGCCGGCGACAGCGCGTTCCTCGACGCGGTCGGCCAGCTGCAGTGCGACGCCGAGGCGGTCCGGATCGGCTCGATGCGGATGCTCGGCGAGACCCAGGCCGGTGGGGTGCCCGGACCCGAGACCTCGGCGCTCAAGAGCCTGTGGGCCGGGGTCGTGCAGACCGCCAACCGGCTCGCGGTGCAGCTCGACGACGGCGGCGGGGTGCTGCTGGACGGTGCGGGCGCCGCCGCCCGGATGCGCCGCTACCTGCGCGCCCGCGCGCACACCATCGAGGGCGGCACCGAAGAAGTCCAGAAGTCGATCCTCGCGGAGCGGGTCCTGCACCTGCCCCGTTCACGCTGAGCGGAGCCCGGCATGCGCGCGACATTCACCCAGGAGCAACTGGAGATCGCCAAGACCGTCCGGTCCCTCGCGGAGGGGGAGGGGGCCACCGCCAGGGGCGCCCTCGAGCGCGGCTGGCAGGCCCCGGCGTGCGACGGCCCGCTGCTGCGCGACTTCGGTCTGCTCGGGGTGCCGGAGCCGGCCGGCGGCATCGGCTCGGACCTCGTCGATCTGCTCGTCGCCGTCGAGGTCCTCGGCGAGCACCTGGTGCCGAGCCGGTTCCCGGCGCACGCCGCCGCGGTGCAGCTGCTCAGCGGCGCAGGTGGCGCGCTGCCCGAGGATGTCCTCGCGGGGGAGCGGGTGCTCACGCCGGCGATGGACGGTGCGGGTCTCGTACGGTACGCGGCCCAGGCCGACGGCCTCGCTGTGCTGTTGCCGGGCCGGGTCGGGATCTCCCCGGTCGAGGGGGTCGTCGCACGGCAGTCCCTCGACCCGTCGGTGCCGCTGTCCGACGTCACCCTCACCGAACCGGTGCGGGTCGCCCCGGCCGGCACCGGGCCGTGGCGGGCCACCCTGGTCGTCGCCGCCGAGCTGTGCGGGGTCGCGCAGGGCGCCATCGACCTCGCCGCCGAGCAGGCCCGCACCCGCGAGCAGTTCGGCCGGGTGATCGGCTCCTACCAGGGGGTCGCGTTCCAGCTCGCCGACGCCGCGACGGTCCGCAAGGCCGCCTGGGACCTCACGCTGTACGCCGCGTGGGCGGTCGACAACGGCCGGCCCGACGCGGAGATCCAGGTGCACGCCGCCAAGGCCGCGGCGGGCCGGGCCGCGGTCTTCGCCGCCGAACGCTGCATCCAGGTGCACGGCGGCATGGGCATCACCATGGAGGCCGATCCGCACCTGTTCCTGCGCCGCGCGCTCGTGCTCGACGCGGTGCTCGGCGCCGGCTCCTGGCACCGCCGCCGCGTCGGAACCCTGCGGGTGCAGGCCCGTCAGGCAAAGCCCTGACATAGGCGCTGGCCTGCGAACATCTTGCGAATGCCGGCGCGGTACCAGTAACATACCGGCTGGTCGGAATAAACGAGGAGAGATCGTGAAGTTCGGCATCATGAACCTGTTCCCGGTGAACGAAGGCACATCGGACCACCAGGTGCTGCGGGAGACGCTCGACGAGATCCAGCTGGCCGACGAGCTCGGCTTCGACTCGATCTGGCTGGCCGAGCATCACTTCTCCAAGTACGGCATCCTCGGCAGCCCGATCAACTTCGGCATGGCCGTCGCGGAGCGGACCAAGCGCATCACCATCGGCACCGCCGTCCTCGTCCTGCCGCTGCACCACCCGCTGCGGCTGGCCGAGGACATCGCCGCCCTCGACGTGCTCAGCGGCGGACGGGTGTCGATCGGCGTCGGCCGCGGCTACCAGCCGTCGGAGTTCGCCGGGTTCGGGGTGCCGCTGGAGGAGTCGAAGCAGCGCTACCAGGAGACCCTGGAGATCCTGCGGCTCGCCCTGTCGCAGGAGAACTTCTCCTACCACGGCGAGATCTTCCACTACGACAACGTCACCACCTACCCGCGGCCGTTCACCCCGGGCGGGCCGCCGATCCTGCAGGGCACCGTCTCCCCGGACAGCTTCCGCGAGCGCGGCGCCGTCGGCGAGTCGATCATCACCTCGCCCAACTTCACGCCGCTGGGCATCATGCAGAAGAACTTCAGCCTGTACCAGCAGGCCATGCGCGACAATGGCTTCGACATCACCACCTACGACCTGCCGTTCATGCAGCAGGTCTGGTGCGGCGACGGCGAGGCCGGGCTGCGCCAGGCCGCGCATGCCGCGATGCAGTACTACAAGTCGGTCGGCAAGGTCATCCCCGGCTCGGAGGAGGCGATCGAGAAGGAACGCGCCTACTACGCGGCGGTCGCCAAGAACATCGAGCTGCTCACCCTGGAGCAGACCCTCACCCACGGCGGCAACTTCGGCTCCGCCCAGCAGGTCATCGACACCATCGAGATGCTGCGCGAACAGCTTGGCATCAACCACTACATCGGCTGGCTGCGCATCCCGACGCTGGACCGCGCCGCCGCGCTGCGCTCCATGGAGGAGTTCGCCGCCAAGGTGATCCCGCACTTCCGCGCCCAGGCACGCACCAAGACCGCGGCGGTCGTCGGGTGAGGATCAGCTGTTTCCTGAGCGCCCAGTTCGACCCGTCCGCGTCCGCCACCGCCGGCCTCGACGACGTGCTCGCCCAGGCCGCCGCCGCCGAGGCGGCCGGGTTCCACGCCGTCTACCTCGGCCACCACTACCTGGCCAAGTCGGCGTTCGTCCAGCCGGTCCCCCTGGCGGGCTACCTCGCCGCCGCCACCAGCCGGGTCCGGATCGGCTTCGGCGTCCTGCTCGCCCCGCTGCTCAACCCGATCGCGCTGGCCGAGGACCTCGCGTCGCTGGACGTGCTGTCCCGCGGCCGGCTCACCGTCGGCCTCGGCGCCGGCTACCGCAAGCGCGAGACCGCCGCCTTCGGTGTCGCGTGGGACGACCGGCTGCGCCGGCTCAGCGACTACGTCCCGCTGCTGCGGGCCCTGTGGAGCGGCGCCACCGTCGACGCGCACGGCAGCTGGGGCGAGGTCCCCGGCGCCTCCCTGGCGCTGCGGCCCGTGCAGGCCGGCGGGCCGCCGCTGTGGATCGGCGCGTTCGCCGAGGCCGCCGTGCGCCGCGCCGCCCGCCTCGACGCCCCGTGGCTGATCGGCCCGAAGGGCGACGACGCCGAGCTCGCCCGGCTGCTCGGCGTCTACCGCGACGTCCTCGCCGAGCACGGCCACAGCCTGGACCGGGAGTACCCGATGAGCCGTGAGGCGTGCGTCGGCGACACCTACGCGACGGCCGTCGCCGCCGTCCGGCCGCACCTGCAGCGCCAGTACGCCGGCTACAAGTCGTGGGACGACGCCCAGGCCATCGACGTCGACCGGTACCTCGCCGAGGACTGCCTGGTCGGGTCCGCGGACGAGATCGTGGCGAAGCTGCGCCGCTGGGAGACCGAGCTCGGCATCACCGAGGTGTCGCTGCGGCACCAGTTCGTCGGCGCCGGCCAGGACGAGGCCATGGAGCAGCTCGCCCGCTTCGGCGCCGAGATCATCCCGCGGGTCACCACCCCTGCTGAGGTGACGACGTGAGCAGCCTTGCCCGCATCCTGGAGCACCGCGCCGCCGACCGGCCGCGGGTGCCCGCACTGTACGGCGACGACGGCCGGTCCTGGACGTTCGAGGAGGTCGACCGGCTCGCCGGGGGCGTCGCCGCGGCCCTGCGCGCCGAGGGGATCGGCGCGGGCGACCGGGTCGCCTGCTACCTCACCAACGGACCCGAGATCGTGTTCTTCCTGTTCGGCGCCTGGAAGATCGGCGCCGTCCCGGTCACCGTCAGCAGCCTGTACAACGCCGCCGAGCTCGCCGAGTCCCTCACCAAGACCGCGCCCAGGCTGTTGGTCGTGGACGACCGGCGCCCGGACGTCGTCGCGGGGTTGCTCGCCAATGGCCCGGACGTCGAGGTCCGGTCCGCCGTCGGGACGGTCGCCGGGGTGCCCGACCTGGACTGGCGGCAGCAGGTCACCGTGCCCGCCGTGGACGTCGCCGGCGACGCCGAGGCCTGCATCCTGTCCACCGGCGGCACCACCGGCCGGCCGAAGTCGGTCAGCGTCACCCACGGCGGCACCCGCGCCTCCCTCGAACGCCTCGCCCGGGTCTCCACCGGCAGCGACGCCGAAGGCACCGCCGCCGCCGACGCCAAGGCCAACCTCATCGCCCTGCCGCTGTTCCACAGCGGGGGCCAGCACTCGCTGCTCTTCGCGTTCTTCGTCGGCCGGCCCGCGGTCGTCTGGGAGCGCTTCGGCGTCGACCGGCTCGCCGAGCTGATGGACCGGTTCGCGTTCGACAACTTCTTCTTCCTGCCCACCATGGTCTTCGACATCGTGCACTCGGACCGGGACCTGCCCTTCGCAGGGGTCAAGTCCGTCCTGGTCGCCGGGCAGGCGATCTCGTGGCCGGTCCGGCGCGCCTTCGAGGAGCGCTACCACGTGCCGATCCTGGTCAACTACGGCTCGACCGAGGCCGGCCACATCGCCGGCTGGAACGGCCGCGACATGAAGGCCGGCCGGTGGAAGCCCGGCTCCGCCGGCCGGGTCTACCCCGGCGTGGAGCTGGAGATCCGCGACGGCGACGGCACGGCCCTGCCGACCGGCGCCGAGGGCGAGGTCGTCGTGCGGTCCGAGCTGACCAAGGGCTACGTCGACGACGCCGAGGCGTCCCGCGAACTGGTCCAGGACGGCTGGGTCCACACCGGCGACATGGGGTACGTCGACGCGGACGGCGTGCTGTTCCTCGTCGGACGCAAGCGCGACATGATCAAGTGCGGCGGGTTCCAGGTGTGGCCCGAGGAGATCGAGGACGAGCTGCGCGAGCACCCGCTCGTCCGCGACGTGCGGGTGCTCGGCCGGCCCGACGACCGGCTCGGCGAGATCCCGGTGGCGCTCGTCGTGCGCGCCGCCGACGACACCGTCGCCGACGGCGAGCTCGCCGACCGGATCGTCGCGTTCGCCCGGGACCGGCTCGCGCACTTCAAGACACCGCGGCGGATCGAGTTCGTGCCCGAGCTGGAACGCAGCAGCACCGGCAAGATCAGCCGGGCCGCCGGAGAGGGGCACCGATGAAGTTCGGGATCATGGCGTCGCACCAGTACCCGCACGGCGACGACCTCGGCAGACACCTCAGCGACCTGTTCGGCACCGTCGAACTGGCCGCCGAGCTCGGCTACGACTCGGTCTGGACGATCAACCACTTCCAGTCCAACCTCAACACCCCGCAGCCGATCTCGATGACGGCGAGCCTCATCCCGCGCTCCGGGAACATGCTCATCGGCACCGGCATCCTGCTGCTGCCGATGTTCCACCCGGTGCACATCGCCGAGGAGTTCGCCACCCTCGACCACCTGTCCGGCGGCCGGGTGATCCTCGGCGTCGGCGCCGGCTACCGCGAGAACGAGTTCGCCGCGTTCGGCATCGACCCCGAGACCCGCTTCCGCCGCCTCGACGAGAGCCTGCGGCTCATCCGGGCGCTGTGGGGCGGCGAACCGGTCACCACCGACGGCGAGTTCTACCCGCAGAAGGACGCGACCATCGGCATCCGGCCGCTGACCCCGGGCGGGCCGCCGATCTGGATCGGCGCCGGCGGCAAGAAGGCGGTCCGGCGGGCCGCCCGGCTCGGCGACGCCTGGTACGCGCCCGGCAACTCGCCGAGCCGCCGGTTCCTGCCCGAGCACCTCGCCGTCTACAACGACGCCCTCACCGAGTACGGCCGCGACCCGTCCCGGATCTCCCGGCCCGTCGGCGTCGAGCTGTACTGCGCCCCGACCACCGAACGGGCCGTCGAGGAGGCGCTGCCGCACGCCCGGGTCGAGTACTCCACCTACGCGGAGTACCCGGCGCTGCGCTGGCAGCGCGACCGCTTCGACGAGCTGGTCCGCAACACCCTGCTGCTCGGCTCGCCCGAGTTCCTCATCGAACGCATCAGCGCGCTGCGCGACCTGGGCTTCGACCATCTCATCTTCCGGCCCGGCTGGCTCGGCATGCCCACCGAGCAGGTCCGTGCCTCCCTGCGCCTGTTCGCCTCCGAAGTGTTCCCCGCCTTCCGTCAGTAAGGAATCCGCCGTGAAGAAGACCGAAGCCGAGCTGCTGGAAAACCAGTGGGACGTCGAGAACATGGAGGTCGACCCGGAGGTCCTCGCCAAGTACGTCCGCTACGACGTCGACGAGGCGCGTTCCGTCGCCACCATCACCTTCGACCGCCCGGACCGGCTCAACGCGATCCCGGTCGCCGCGTTCGAACGGGTCGGCGACCTGGTCCGGGAGGCCGAGGCCGACGACCGGGTCAAGGTGATCGTGTTCAAGGGCGAGGGTGAGCACTTCGGCACCGGCGCCGACGCGGCCGAGCTCGGCCACTACATCGGCTACAAGTCCGGCACCGACAAGGCGTCGCGGCGCCGCCCGGCGCAGCGGCAGCGGATCCTGCCGGACCGCAACGTGCTCAGCTCCGGCTTCACCCGGCCCATCATCGAGTCGCTGAAGGCCACCATCTGCCAGGTCCAGGGGTACTGCTACGGCGGGCACTTCCAGATCGCGCTGTCCGCCGACATCGTCATCGCCGCCCCCAACGCCCGCTTCACCCACCCGGCGTTCCGCTACCTCGGCCCGGCCCCGCAGGACATGTACCACTGGATCGAGAAGGTCGGCCTGACGACGATGAAGGACGTCATGCTCACCATGCGCGCCATCGGCGCCGAGGAGGGCGAGCGCAAGGGCCTCGTCACGAAGGTCGTGCCGCTGGAGGACCTGCAGCGCTGGACCGACGACTACGCCGACGCGATCGCCGTGATGCCGCTGGACTCGCTGATGATGGGCAAGTCGATGATGCAGGTCGTGATGGAGGCCCGCGGCAAGGGTCTCGGCGCGATGACCGGCTGGGTCGGGCACGGCTGGGCCACCAACGTCAGCTTCGACGACGGCGACTGGAACTTCCTCAAGGAGCGCCGGGAGAAGGGCATCCGGCAGGCCCTGGAGGACCGGGACCGGATGGTCGCGCCGTACTTCCGGCTCAGCGAGTCCCGTTCGCAAGAGGATCCCGCGTGAAGTTCGGCATCCTGCTCGACCACCAGTACGAGCCCGGCGACGACCTGCACCGGCGGACCGGCGAGATCGTCGAGTACGTCCAGCACGTCCGCGACCTCGGCTACGACTCGGTCTTCGGCATCCACCACTACCTGTCGTCGCTGTCGACGCCGCAGCCGCTGCCGCTGCTGTCCCGGCTCATCGACCACTCCGGGACGATGGAGCTCGGCACCGGCATCCTCATCCTGCCGCTCGGGCACCCGGTGCACTGGGCCGAGGAGATCGCCACCATCGACCAGATGTCCGGCGGCCGGTTCGTCCTCGGCATCGGCTCCGGCTACCGCGACGACGAGTTCGCCTCGTTCGGCATCGAACGCCGCACCCGGGTGTCCCGGATGAACGAGGCGCTCGACGTGATGCGGCAGCTGTGGACCGGTGAGCCCGTCACCCACAAGGGCCAGCACTTCGAGCTCGACGGGGTGCGGTGCAGCGTGCTGCCGGTGCGGCGGCCGCACCCGCCGGTGTGGGTCGGCGCCAACGGCCCGATCGGCATCGCCCGGATCGCGAAGCAGGGCCTGCCGTGGCTGGCCCCGTCCAACGTGCGCCGCAACTGGGCCGTCGGCAACCTCGCCGACTACCGCGCCGCCCGCGCGGAGGCCGGGTTCTCCGACGAGGGCGCGGTGTTCCCGATCCACCGCGACCTGTGCGTCGCGGACTCCTTCGACGCCGCCTACGACATCGCCGGCACCGCCGTGCGCCGCTCCTACGGCGAGTACGTCCAGTACGGCATGGACTACTTCGAGACCCAGTGGGAGGGGATCAAGGAGAAGGCGCTGTTCTTCGGCTCGCCCGACGACATCGCCGCGAAGGTGCGGGACTTCGCCGACGCCGGCTTCAACCACTTCGTGTTCCGGGCCCAGTGGCTCGGGCTGCCGATCGCCCGCTCGATCGAGATCGTCGAACGCTTCGCCCGCGAGGTCATGCCGAGGTTCCGCCCATGAAGATCGGTCACGTCATCGTCCCCGCCGACGCGCTCGACGCGCAGCTGGCGTTCTACACCGCGCTCGGGCTGACGACCCGGTTCCGCGACGGCGACCGGTACGCCGCGGTCACCGACGGCTCCGTCACCATCGGCCTCGCCGACGCGTCGCAGCAGCCGGTGCCCGGCCGGACGGTGCTGAGCATCCAGGTCGACGACCTCGCCGCGCTGGGCTACTCCGGCGACGACGTGGTGACCGGGCCGCATGAGCGGCGGGTGCTGGTCACGGATCCGGGCGGTAACCCGGTCGTGCTGTACGAGAAGCTGGCATGACCGGACCGGGGTGGGGCGGGCCCGCCGACCTCATCCCGGCCGACCGCGGGTCCAGGCCCGTGCGGGCCTGCGTATCACCGACATCTGAACTCACGACAGGAGCCCGGGTGGATCTCACCAACACCGCCGCCATCGTCACCGGCGCAGCGTCCGGCCTCGGCGCGGCCACCGCCGCCGCGCTGACCGCGGCGGGCGCGACCGTGCACGGCTTCGACCTGGCCGACTTCGACGGCATCCAGGTCGACGTGACGGACCCTGAGGCGGTCCGGGAGGCGGTCGCGGTCGCCGCGGGCGGCCCCGAACCGCTGCGGGTCGTCGTCAACTGCGCCGGGATCGCCCCGTCGGCCCGGATCCTCGGCCGCGGCGGGGTGCACGACCTCGCGATGTACGCCAAGGTGGTGCAGGTCAACCTGATCGGCACGTTCAACGTCATGGCCCTCGCGGCGGAGCGGATCGCGGCGACCGAGCCGGACGCGCACGGCCAGCGGGGTGTCATCGTCAACACGGCGTCGGTGGCCGCGTACGAGGGGCAGGTCGGGCAGGCGGCGTACTCCTCCTCGAAGGGCGGCATCGTCGGTCTGACCCTGCCCGCGGCCCGTGACCTCGCCCAGCACGGCATCCGGGTCATGACGATCGCGCCGGGGATCATGTTCACCCCGATGCTGGAGACCGTGTCGGAGGAGTACCGGGCGGGCCTCGCCGCCGGGGTGCCCTTCCCGGGCCGGCTCGGCACCCCGGCCGAGTACGCGGCGCTGGCCCTGTCCATCGTCGCCAACGACTACCTCAACGGTGAGGTCATCCGCCTGGACGGCGCGCTGCGGATGGCGCCCCGCTGACTGGTCGCCGCGGCGCTGGGATCGCGCCGCGGCGACCTGGCCGGGTCGGGTGCGCGCCCGTCACGGCCGGCGATCGTGGTCCGGTCGGGTTGCGCGCCTGGCCGGACCACCGTCGTCTTACCGGGTACACCCAGCTCGACACTCAATTCCTAGCATCCTAGGATGCCTTAGGCGACGTGGCTGTCGCCACGCCAGAACAAAAACATGCCGCTGCGCGGCGGACTTCCGTTTTTCCTTGCTCAGGGACCGCTGCTCGGCACCGTCTGTGGGTTCTGGGGGCCGGAGCGTTGTGTGAGCGGGGACTGGCAGGCGACGACCGCTTCGAGGTGCCAGCCGAGGGGCTCGTGGGAGCGGAAGGTGAGCACGGCGACGGTGTGGGCCTTGGCGTCGAACGCGATGTCGATGCGGTCGGGTTGTTCGTACACCGTGTGCAGGCCGGCGAGGAGGGCCTTGGAGCGGACGGTGGCCCAGGCGGTCGCGAGCTGTTCGGGGGTGCGGGTTTCGCGGCTGGTGGGGGCGGCGGTCGCGTAGGCGGCGGCGACGTGGGTGCCGGATGCGCATTGGAGGCGGCTTGCGGGGTCGGGGCCGGTGTCGCCGGAGCCGCCGTCGATCGAGTTGATGTACAGGATGACGGCGGCCGCGGCGAGGCTCACTCCGAGCAGGCGCAGGAGGTTACGGCGCACTCACCCAGCGTAGGCGACGAGGGGGAGTTGTGCTTCGGCTCGCCATTTGGCGATGCCGGAGGCGGGGAGGGTGTCGATGGGGTCGTAGTACGGGTAGGTGCGGTCGAGGTCCATGGAGGAGTCCTCGATGCTGGTGCGGTAGTTCTTGGTCCAGTAGGTGATGCCGCGTTCGCGGTCGTAGTCGGTGACCATGTGGACCCAGCGTTTGCCGACGAAGGGGACGTCGCAGACGATGCGGGGGGTGGCGTATCCGGGGAGGTAGCCCATGATGTCGTGCTGGAGTTGCTGGGCCTGCCAGACGGCGACGCGCCAGTGTTCGGCGTTGGGGATCATGTCGCACATGTAGAAGTAGTAGGGCAGGATGCCGGCTTCGCCTTGGAGTGCGAAGCAGAGGTCGAGCAGGTCGGCGGCGGTGGCGTTGACGCCGCGCATGAGGACGCCCTGGTTGCGGACGTCGCGGACGCCGACCTCGAGGGCGGTGTGGGCGGCGCGGGCGACGAGTGGGGTGAGGGATTGGGCGTGGTTGACGTGGGTGTGGATGGCGAGGTTGACGCCGCGGCGGGCGGCGGTGCGGGCGACGCGTTCGAGGCCTTCGACGACGGTGGGTTGCAGCCAGTGCTGGGGGAGTCCGGCGAGGGCTTTGGTGGCGAGGCGGATGTCGCGGATGGTGTCGATGTTGAGCAGCCGCATGAGGAAGGTTTCGAGCTGGGGCCAGGGGACGTTGGCGACGTCGCCGCCGGAGACGACGACGTCGCGGACGCCGGGTTGTCCCTTGAGGTAGTTGATCATCGCGTCGTAGCGGTCGACGGGTTTGAGGGTGAGCTTGAGTTTCGCGACCGTGGGGGTGTTGTTGCCGACGAGGTCCATGCGGGTGCAGTGGCCGCAGTACTGGGGGCAGGTGGACAGCAGTTCGGCGAGGACCTTGGTGGGGTAGCGGTGGGTGAGGCCTTCGGCGACCCACATGTCGTGTTCGTGGAGTGAGTCGCGGGTGGCGTGGGGGTGGGAGGGGAAGTCGGTGAGCCGGTCGGAGGCGACGGGGAGCATGTAGCGGCGGACCGGGTCGGCGCGCAGGGTTTTGTCGGTGATCTCGCCGGTGGGGACCATGGTGTTGATCATGTGGGGTGGGACGAGCATCGACATGGTGGCCTGGGTGGCCTGGTCGAGGGCGAGGTCGTCGTAGAAGTCGGCGGTGATGAGGTCGCCGTAGACGGTGCGGAGCTGGTTGATGTTCTTGACGCAGTGGGCCCGCTGCCATTGGGCGGATTCCCATTCGTCGCGGGTGACGTCTCGCCAGCCGGGGAGGCGTCGCCAGTCCGGCTCGACGAGCTCGTGGCGTTGATACGCGTACGGCTGCACGGCACACCTCCAGAAATCCTGCGCTAGAACTGTCACAGTAGCGAAAATTCTCCGGTTCTTCGAGTTTGGGCGGGAGGATCTTCTGTCTGTCATCCGGCTGGTCGGAAAACCGGACCCGCGGACATGACGGTCGGTCACGCCGCGACCCGCCTACGGTGGCGGTCCGCAACCGAACCGCACCCGAGGTCCTTGATGATTAACCGTTGGTCCATCCGCGCGAAGATCACGGCGATGCTGGCGATCCCGATCGTCATGCTCATCGCGATCTGGTTGTTCGCGGTGAGTTTCACCCTCCAGCCGGCGCTCGACCTGCGGAACTCGAAGCTGGTCAGTGACAAGGTCACGGAGCCGGCCGAGGCGATGGTCGAGGAGCTGCAGGTCGAGCGGCAGCTGACGACGGTGTTCATCGCCGGTGGCCGCAAGAACGGCACGGCGCTGCGGGAGCAGCGGGCGAAGACGGACGTGGAGGTCGCGGAGTTCCGTGACCTGAGCGCCGACAAGGACTTCCTGGCGGTGGCGAGCGAGGAGGCGAAGGAGGCGATCGCGACGTCGGTGAAGGCCGTGGACGGCCTGGCGGCGCTGCGGCAGCTCGCGGACAGTTCCGGGCAGTCGAGTCAGGTGCGGCAGGCGTATTCGCAGATCATCACCGGCACGTACGGCATCGCGGAGTCGGTGACGAACCACCAGGACTCCGAGGTGACGGAGGAGGCGACGGGTGTGTTCGTGCTCGGCCTGTCCCGTGACCTGTTCTCGCAGGAGGACGCGCTGGTCACGGAGGCGGCGGTGAGCGGCGCGTACACGGCGCAGGCGCACACGGAGCTGGTGGCGTTGGTCGGTCAGAAGCGGCTGATCCTGCCGTACGGTGTGACGCTGCTGCCGGCGGAGACGCAGGAGCGGTTCGGGGCGATCTCCGGTGGTCAGGGGATGTCGAAGCTGACCCAGTTGGAGAACCAGTTGCTGGGGACGGCGCCGGGGTCGGCGGAGTCGGCGGGGATCGACCTGCAGGCGTGGCGGTCGGCGTTCGACCCGGTGAACACGGAGTTGAAGAACTTCCGGGCGCAGGTGCAGCGGCACAACGTGCAGGCGGCGCAGGACGCGGCCGACGCGATCTTCTGGCGGCTCGGTGTCGCCGGTGTGCTGGGTCTGCTGGCGGTGGTGCTGTCGCTGGTGCTGTCGGTGCGGATCGGCCGGTCCCTGGCGCGGCGTCTGGACGGGCTGCGGGTCGCGGCGCTGGAGCTGGCGGACGAGCGGCTGCCGTCGGTGGTGTCGCGGTTGCGGCGGGGTGTGCAGGTGGATGTGGCGGTGGAGGCGCCGCCGTTGCGGCTGGGCACGGACGAGATCGGTCAGGTGGGTGAGGCGTTCAACTCGGTGCAGCGCACGGCGGTCGCGTCGGCGGTCGAGGAGTCGTCGGTGCGGCAGGGGATGAACGAGGTGTTCCTGAACATCGCCCGCAGGTCGCAGACGCTGCTGCATCGGCAGTTGTCGTTGCTGGACGGGATGGAGCGGCGGACGTCGGAGCCGGATGACCTGGCGGACCTGTTCCGGGTCGACCATCTGGCGACGCGTATGCGGCGGCATGCGGAGGACCTGGTGATCCTGGCGGGTGCGGCGCCCGGCCGGGGTTGGCGGAACCCGGTGTCGGTGATCGACGTGGTGCGTGGCGCGGTGTCGGAGGTCGAGGACTACGCGCGGGTGCAGGTGCAGCAGATCGGTGAGGGTGCGGTTGTGGGCCGGGCGGTCGGTGACGTGATCCATCTGCTGGCTGAGTTGATCGAGAACGCGACGGCGTATTCGCCGCCGCACACGCGGGTGAACGTGACGGGTCAGCTGGTCCCGAACGGTTTCGTGATCGAGATCGAGGATCGTGGGCTGGGGATGTCGGTGGAGGCGATCGCGGAGGCGAACCGGCGTCTGGTGGAGCCGCCGGAGTTCGACCCGGCGAACAGTGCCCGGCTGGGGTTGTTCGTGGTGGCGCAGCTGGCGGTGCGGCACGGGGTGCGGGTGGTGCTGCGGTCCTCGCCGTTCGGTGGGGTGACGGCGGTGGCGTTGCTGCCGACGGAGCTCGTGGTGGCGCAGCCGTCGAAGGTGCCGTCGCCGTTGCCGCCGGGTGCGCCGGCGGACCTGTCGAACACGCATGAGATGCGGGTGGTGGCGCGGGAGCCGTTCTCGTGGTTGCCGCAGGACGGTGCCGGTGAGGGTGGGGAGCACACGCAGGTGCTGCCGGCGTCGTCGATCGGGCAGCGGCCGGCGTTGTCGGTCGTGCAGCCGGCGGGGCGGGACGATCGGGCGGCGGCGGGTGGTGTACCGGATGGGCGGCGGTCTGGTCCGGGGCCGTTGCCGCGGCAGCGGCCGGCTGCCCGGGACGCCGGTGCGGCTGCGCCTGGTCCGCGGGCGACGGCGGCGGTCGCCGCGGAGGCGGGTGACGGGCCGCGGCCGGCGGGTCCGCGGGGGTTGCCGAAGCGGGTGCGGCAGCAGAGCCTGGCGCCGCAGTTGCAGCAGGACTCGACGGCGGCGGCTGACGTCGACGACGTGGAGGTGCCGGAGGTGGGCCGGTCGCCGGAGCAGTTGCGGCGGATGATGTCGTCGTTCCAGGCGGGGACGGCGCGGGGCCGGCATGCGAGTGCCGGTGACGGTGACAGCGATGACCAGAGCAGCACGGGCCGTGACGGGGTGGCGGGATGACGGCGGCGCAGGGAAGCAACATCGGCTTGAACTGGCTTCTTGACGACCTGGTGGATCGGGTGCCGTCGGTGCAGCGGTCGGTGGTGCTGTCGGTGGACGGGTTGATGATGGGCGCGTCGAAGGGCCTGTCGCAGGAGGACGCGGAGCATCTGTCGGCGGTCGCGGCGGGGTTCCAGAGTCTGGCGCGGGGTGCGGGGCGGCATTTCGGTGGTGGCCCGGTCCGGCAGACGATCATCGAGATGGAGTCGGCGTTCCTGTTCGTGACGGCGGCGGGTCGTGGGGCGTGTCTGGCGGTGCTCGCGGAGGCGGACGCGGACATCGGTCTGATCGCGTATGAGATGGCGATGCTGGTGCAGCGGGTGGGGCAGAACCTGTCGACGTCGGTGCGTCCGGCGGCCGGCGGATGACGACACCGGGCCGGCACGCGGCCGGTCAGCCGGACCGCGGCGACCCGGGTCGTGACCCTGGTCTTGAGGTGCCGGGGCGGGCCGAGCAGCAGTGGGTCGATCAGCAGTGGGCGGAGCAGCAGCGCGCCGACCAGTACCGGGCGACCTGGTCCGCACAGAGCGGGCAGAGCGGGCAGGGCGGGCAGGGTGCGCCGGACGGGCAGTTCGAGCACGGCGGCGGGTCGGGGGAGCACGCGTGGCCGGAGCGGCGGCGCGGTGACCTGTCGGCGGAGCCGTGGACGGACCACACGTGGGTGGACCGGGACGCGGGTCCGGTGGTCCGCCCGTACGCGATGACCGGTGGGCGGGTGACGCCGGTGTCGGGGCAGTTCGACGTGGTCGCGATGGTCGTGGCGAACCGTGCCGCGCTCGCCGACGTCGGGTACGGGCTGCAGCCGGAGCACCGGGCGATCCTCGCCTACGCGCGGGACCCTCTGGCGGTGGCGGAGCTGGCGTCGCACCTGGACCTGGCGTTGGGTGTGGTGCGGGTGCTGCTGGGTGACCTGCTGGGGCAGGGGCTGATCGAGATGTACCACCCTCCGGTGGCGGGCGAGCTGCCGAGCGAGAGCATCCTCAAGGCGGTGATCAATGGACTACGGGCGCTCTAGCCGGCCGGTTCCGACGGCGATCAAGATTCTGGTCGCGGGTGGGTTCGGGGCCGGGAAGACGACCCTCGTGGGTGCGGTGAGCGAGATCCGGCCGTTGCAGACGGAGGAGTCGCTGACGGCGGCCGGGGTCGGCACCGACGATCTGACCGGGGTGGAACGTAAGTCGACGACGACGGTCGCGATGGACTTCGGGCGGATCACGATCGGGCAGGACGTGGTGCTGTACCTGTTCGGGACGCCGGGTCAGGACCGGTTCTGGTTCCTGTGGGACGAGCTGGCGTTGGGTGCGTTGGGTGCGGTGGTGCTGGCGGACACGCGCCGGTTGGCGGACTGCTTCCCGTCGATCGACTACTTCGAGCGGCGGGGGACGCCGTTCGTGGTGGCGGTGAACTGTTTCGAGGATGCGTCGTCGTACACGGAGGCGGAGGTGCGGGAGGCTCTGGATCTGGACGGGCATGTGCCGTTGCTGTTGTGTGATGCGCGGGACCGGGAGTCGAGCAAGGCGGTCCTGATCGGTCTGGTGGAGCATGTCCTGACCCTGTCCGCCGCCCGTTCACGGTAGTATTTCCCGCACTGAGGCTGGTGTGCCGGAAAATCTTCGGCTAACTTGTGGCAGTGCGGGAAATGACTTCGCCTATCGGGTTGCACCGGGTCCTGGCACCGGCCGGGGTGCTGCCCCAGGCCGCCGACCGTCTCGACCCGGACCCGGTCATCGGCGCCGACGAGGTCCGCATCCGCGTCGAACGGCTCAACCTCGACGCCGCCTCGTTCCACCAGCTGCGCTCCGAGCACGGCGGCGACGGCGGCAAGGTCCGCGCCGCGGTCCTCGACATCGTCCGCAGCCGCGGCAAGATGCACAACCCGGTCACCGGCTCCGGCGGCATGCTCATCGGCACCGTCGACGCCGCCGGCCCCGCCTCACCGCTCGGGCTGCGGCCGGGTGACCGGGTCGCGACGCTGGTGTCGCTGACCCTGACCCCGCTGCACATCGCCGACGACCTCACCCGGTGGGACGGCCTGTCGGAGCAGGTCCCCTGCGACGGCCACGCCATCCTGTTCGCCCGTTCGATCGCCGCCGTCCTGCCCGCCGACCTGGACCCGCAGCTGTCCCTCGCCGTCCTCGACGTGTGCGGCGCCCCAGCCCTCGTCGCCCGCGTCGTCACCCAGGCCCTGCGCACCCGCACCGGCTCCCCCGCGCTGTCCCCCGGCGGGCGGCCGTTGACGGTCGCGGTCCTCGGCGCCGCCGGCAAGAGCGGCTCCCTGTCCCTCGCCGCCGCCCACGACGCCGCCCGCACCTTCACCCACAACCTCACCGCCGCCGCGACGAACACGAGCCGTCAGGCCGGCGGAGCCGACCCCACCGGCCTGTCCGACGCCACGAGCGCGGCGGGCACCACCGGCCCCGCGGACGCCGTCGCCGCACCCGGGACCGCGGCGACCACCACAGGCCTGCCGGCACCCACGGGCACGAACGGGCCAGGGGACGCCGCCGCCCCGGCCACCGCGGGCGTGGCCGCCACCGAGTCCCCCGCCGACCCGATGGGCATCCTCGGCACGACGGCCGTCGCCGCAACCCCCGGCGCTGTCGACGTTGTGGCGGGCGGAACCGGCGCACACTCCCCGGCGGGCGGTCACACCACGGTGGACGGCAGCGGCGGCGGCAGGTCGTACACCGGCGGCGGCGGACAACCCGCAGCGCTGGTGCGGACCGTCGGGGTGGTCCGGGACGCGGCGGAACGGGACCGGCTCGCCGGCACCGGGCTCGCCGACGCCATCGTCATCGCCGACGCCCGCGACGCCGTCGGGCTCGCCGCGGCCCTCGACGGCGCTTTCAGCGGGACCGACGCCAACGGAACCGGCGCGGGCAGCCGCGCAGACGCCACCACGGCCGGGCTCGCCGCGGCCGTTGACGGCACGGCCGGGCGGGCCGAGACCGGCGCCGGGGCGGCGGACGTCACCGTCGTGTGTGTCGACGTCCCCGGGTGTGAGCACGCCGCGGTCCTCGCCACCGCGGCCGGCGGCACCGTCGTGTTCTTCTCCATGGCGACGTCGTTCCCGGCGGCGGCGCTCGGCGCGGAAGGTCTCGCCGCGGACGTGACGATGCTCATCGGCAACGGTTACGTGCCGGGACATGCCGACTACGCACTGCGGCTGCTGCGGTCCGACACCGGTGTCCGGAACCTGTTCCAGGCGCGGTTGCGGGCCGAAGCGCCGCCCGGGTTGGCAGACTGAGCCGCATGCGAACCCTCTTCCGTGGCGGCCGGGTCCACACCCCCGCCGACCCGTCCGCGACCGCGTTGCTCGTCGACGGCGACACGATCGCCTGGCTCGGCCCCGACGCGGACGCGCCGACCCGGGCCGGGGGTGGCGTGGACCGGGTCGTGGACCTCGACGGTGCGCTCGTCACCCCGGCGTTCGTCGACGCGCACGTGCACACCACCGCGACCGGGCTCACGCTGCGCGGCCTGAACCTCGCCGGGACCAGGTCCAGGCAGCAGGTCCTCGACGCGGTCGCCGCGCATGCCGCGACCCTCCCCCCGGACGCGATCGTGATCGGGCACGGGTGGGACGAGTCAGGGTGGGCGGACCAGACGACGCCGTCGGCGGTGGAGCTCGACCGTGCCGGCGGTGGCCGGGCCGTCTACCTGTCCAGGACGTGTGTGCACGCTGCCCTCGTCTCGTCGAAGCTGCTCACCGACGCCGTGAAGGTAACAGCGGGGTACGACAGTTCCGGGTGGCTGCGCCGCGACGCCCACCACCTGGTGCGGGAGGTCGCGTACGGGTCGGTGAGCCGGGCGCAGATCGTGGACGCGCAGCGGGCGGCGCTCACGCACGCGGCGTCGCTGGGGATCGCGTCGGTGCACGAGTGCGGCGGGCCCGGGACGTCCGGTGAGGACGACTTCGTCGCCGCGATGTCGCACGGGTTGTGGCTGCCGGAGGTGTACGGGCTGTGGGGTGAGCCGAACGCGGCGGCGAAGGCGAAGGAGCTGGGTGCGGTCGGCGCCGCCGGTGACCTGTACGCCGACGGTGCGCTCGGCGCCCGGACGGCGCATCTGAGCAGCGCGTACCTGGACGGTCGGGACGAGCGTGGGCAGCGGGTGGACGAGCACGGGCACGGGTACCTGACGGCGGGGCAGGTGACGGAGCACGTCGTGGACTGTGTGCGGCACGGGATGCAGGGCGGGTTCCACGCGATCGGGGACCAGGCGATCGTGACGGTCCTGGACGGGTTCGCGGGTGCGGCGAAGCAGGTCGGGGTGGAGCGGATCCGGGCCGGCCGGCACCGGATCGAGCACGTGGAGCTCCTCGATAAGCAGGCGATCGCGCGGCTGGTGGACTTCGGGATCGTGGCGAGTGTCCAGCCGGCGTTCGACCGGTTGTGGGGTGGGGAACGCGGCATGTACGCGCAGCGGCTCGGGAAGGCGAGGTCGCTCGCGTCGAACCCGATCGGTGCGCTGGCCGGGGTTGGGGTGCTGCTGGCGTTCGGGTCGGACTCGCCGGTGACGGACCTGGACCCGTGGGGGTCGTGCCGGGCGGCGATGCGGCACCACAACCCGGTGCAGCGGATCGGGGCGAAGGCGGCGTTCGCGGCGCACACCCGCGGCGGGTGGCGGGCCGTCGGCATCGACGACGAAGGGGTCCTGAACCCGGGGTGGTCGGCGACGTTCGCGGTGTGGGACACGGCCGACGACATCAGCGAGGTCCTGCACACCGACAGCAACCCGCAGGCGCGGGTGACGGTGCTGCGGGGCCGGCCGATCCACTCCCGGCAGGAGCCACGATGAGCAGCAGGAAGGTGAGCGGGCAGCGATGAGCGGCGGGAAACTGAAGCTCGACCAGCGGACCGTGAAGACGGCGCGCCGGTTGGCGGCGGCGGCGGGCCGGCCGGTCGTGGACCTGGCGCGCAGCCACACGACCGTGTCCGTGGAACGGGCGACGCTCAGGTTGGCGGGGATCACCGGCGCGGACCCGGACGGGATCCCGTGGGTGAACCGGCTCGTCGACGTCGTCCGGGACCAGGTCGGGCTCGGCGGTGGGGTGACGGGCCCGGTGTTCCAGGCGTTGACCGACGACGGGCACCAGGACCTGACGCTGCTCGCGCAGAAGGCCGCCGCCGGCAGTGTCACGTTCCGCGCCGGGGCCGCCGGTACGGTGGCGAAACGGGCAGCGGTGAAAGCGGTGAAGACCGGGCTGGCGCGGATCGACCGGCGGCGCGCGGAACGGGAACGGCTCATCCGGCGGCACGGGGACCCGCGGCAGCGGCCGTGGATCTACCTGATCGTCGCGACCGGCGACATCTACGAGGACATCCCGCAGGCGCAGGCGGCGGCGCGGGCCGGCGCGGACGTCATCGCCGTGATCCGGTCCACGGGGCAGTCGCTGCTGGACTACGTGCCGGAAGGCGCGACCCGGGAAGGGTTCGCCGGGACGTACGCGACGCAGGAGAACTTCAAGCTGATGCGGGCCGCGCTGGACGAGACGTCGAAGCAGGTCGGGCGGTACGTGCGGTTGACGAACTACGCGTCCGGGCTGTGCATGCCGGAGATCGCGGCGCTCGCCGGCCTCGAACGGCTCGACATGATGCTGAACGACTCCATGTACGGGATCCTGTTCCGGGACATCAACCCGATCCGGACGTTCGTCGACCAGCGGTTCTCCCGGCAGATCCACGCCCGGGCGGGGATCATCATCAACACCGGTGAGGACAACTACCTGACGACCGCGGACGCGGTCGACGCCGCGCACACGGTGACGGTGTCGCAGCTGCTGAACGAGTACTTCGCGCACGAGGCGGGGCTGCAGGACTGGCAGCTGGGGCTCGGACACGCGTTCGAGATCAACCCGGAGGTGCCGGAGTCGTTCCGGCTGGAGCTCGCACACGCGCTGCTGGCGCGGGAGCTGTTCCCGGACGCGCCGCTGAAGTGGATGCCGCCGACGAAACACATGACCGGGGACGTGTTCCGCGGGAACCTCCTCGACGGGTTCTTCAACCTCGCCGGTGCGCTCACCGGGCAGGGGATCCTCCTCGTGGGGATGATGACGGAGGCGGTGGTGACGCCGTGGCTGTCGGACCGGGACATCGCGTTGCAGAACGTGCGGTACGTGCTGAACGCCGCCGGGAACCTGCACGAGGACTTCACGCCGGGCGCGTTCATCCGTGGCCGCGCGGACACGGTCCTCGGTGAGGCGGTGACGTTGCTGCGGCAGATCGGGGAGCAGGGGCTGCTGGACGCGATCGGTGCCGGCACGTTCGGGATCATGCGGCGGCCCGCCGACCGCGGGAAAGGTCTCGACGGGGTCGCGGCGCGGGAGGCCGGGTACTGGAACCCGGCGATCGACCTGCTGGACGGGGGCGTGTGATGAGTGCGGTGATCCGCCCGTACGGCGACACGACCGGCGACGGGATGGTGCAGGTCAGTTTCACGTTGCCGCTGATCGCGGACAAGCGCGGCGAGGGCGCGGCGCTGCAGCTGGCGGGGAAGATGGGGATCGACCCGGCGATGGTCGTGCACGCGAAGCAGATCGGTGACGGGCACACGTTCTTCGTCGTGTACGGGCGGGTCAACCATCTCGTCGAACCGGGGAAGGTCGTCGTCGCCGAACGGGACTATCCGCTGCTGTCGGCGAAGGAGGTCAACGCCGGGATCCGGGCGAAGCTGCGCCGGAAACTCGTCGTTGTCGGTGCGTGCATCGGCACGGACGCGCACACCGTCGGGATCGACGCCATCCTCAACGTGAAAGGGATCGCCGGTGAGAAGGGCCTCGAGTACTACCGGGAGTGCCGGGTGGTGAACCTCGGCGCGCAGGTCGCCGTCCCCGCCCTGGTGGAGCAGGCGCGGGCGGAGAAGGCGGACGCGGTCCTCGTCAGTCAGGTCGTCACGCAACGCGACGCGCACCTGCACAACACGCGGGAGATGTCGGCGGCGTTCCGGGAGGCGTTCCCGGCGGCGCGGCGGCCGCTGCTGGTCGTCGGCGGGCCCAGGTTCGACGAGCTGCAGACCGCGGACCTCGGCGTCGACCGGATCTTCGGGCGGGGCACGACCCCGCGGGAGGTCGCGTCGTATCTCGTGCACGCGGTCGGTGCCCGGTGACCGGCCCGGTGACGGGCGCGGCCGTCGGGGTGACGGTGCAGCACCGCCGGTATGTGCCGTACTCGCACGCCCACTATGCGGGGAACCTCGTCGACGGCGCGTACAGCCTCGCGTTGTTCGGTGACGTCGCCACCGAACTGTGCATCCGCACCGACGGTGACGAGGGGTTGTTCGCCGGGTACAGCACGGTCGCGTTCCACGCGCCGGTCCGGGCCGGTGACGTCCTGGAGGTGACGGCGACGATCGTCAGGGTCGGGACCCGGTCCCGGACGGCGGAGTTCACGTGTCACGTCGTCTGCCGCGGTACCCCGGAAGCCGGCGCGTCGGCAGCCGCGGTGGTCGACCCGCCGCTGCTGGCGGTGTCGGCGACCGGCACCGTGGTCGTCCCCGGCAGCTGAAGACCCCCTGATGGTGAGCTCGGCATGACGCTCGTCGCGTGCGTGGACGTGGGGTCGACGGACACGAAACTCGCCGTCGTCGACGTCACCGACGGGACCCTGGTGCGGACCGGGACGCACCCGACGACCCGCGGTGACGTCCTCGACGGCGTCGACGCGCTCCTCGCCGGCGCCGGCCCGGTCGACGACGTGTACTGCTGCTCGTCGGCGGGTGGTGGGCTGCGGCTCGCCGTCGTCGGCTACGAGCACCTCGTGTCCGCCGACGCCGCGCACCGGGTCGCGTTGTCCGCCGGGGCGCGGGTCGTGCACGTCGCCGCCGGGCCGCAGACCCCGGCCGGGATCCGGCAGGTGCGGGCGGCGGCACCGGACGTGGTGCTGGTCGTCGGCGGCACCGACGGCGGCGACAGCGACGTGCTGCTGCACAACACGCGGCGGCTCGCCGCGGCCAGGTGGCGGGTGCCGGTCGTCGTCGCCGGGAACAGCGACGTCCGCGACACCGCCGTCGAGCTGCTCACGGCGCGGCGGGTGCCGGCGGTCGGCACCGGGAACGTGCTGCCGCGTATCGGTGTCGTCGACCCGGGCCCGGCCCGCGCCGCGATCCGGGACGTGTTCCTGCGGCACGTCATCGGCGGCAAACACCTGTCCCGCGGTCCCCGGTTCGGGCGGCTGGTGCGGATGGCGACCCCGGACGCGGTCCTCACCGGGGTGTCGCTGCACGCCGACACCGCCGGCGGGGACCTGCTCGTCGTCGACGTCGGCGGGGCGACGACGGACGTGTACTCGGCGCTCGTCCCCGACGGTGCCGGGACCGCGGTCGCCGGGACGCTGTGGCGGGCCAGGACCGTCGAGGGGGACCTGGGGGTGCGGTGGAACGTCGACGGTGTCCACACCGCCGCCGCCCGGGAACACGTCGCCGTCGGTGACGGGCCGCTCGGCGTCGCCGCCGCCGCGACCGTGATCGCGGTGCGGCGGCACGCGCGCAGCGGCCGGGACCTGCGTGACGTCGTGTCGGTCGTCGCGTCCGGCGGCGTGTTCCGGCACGCGGACCGGGCGGCGGCGGTCGCGGCGCTGCGGCCGGTGCTGACCGACCACGCCGGCGGGTGGGCGCTGCCACGGCACCCGACGGTCACCGTCGACGACCGGTACGTCCTCGCCGCAGCCGGGCTCCTCGCCGCCGACCACCCCGCGGCGGCGGCCGGGCTGCTCCGCGCGCACATACACAATGGGTGACGAAGAGCCGGTCGGCGGTCCTTCATCCGCGGCGGGTGAACTTCGGTGCACGCCGTCCGACACACCGCCGCCGACACACCCGACACGCCGACCGCGGTGAATTACATCGCGTGCGACGGTTGACAGTCCCCCCGGGACAGCGCGTAACGTCTTTGCGTCCTACTTCGGCGCGGGTGACCACGGTTCGCTACTCCCCAACGCCCACTGATCGGACGTCCCCGCCAACCGGCGGGACGCCACCTGATCCAGCGGGCGGGGGTCGGCGGGGGCCGCGGACCGGGCATCCACCGGTGTCAGGGCAGGGGGGTCACGCGACCAGTAGACAACGACACGGCCCGGGCAGCCAGCCCGTGCCGCGCCGGAACGAAGGCCGCGCCTGCACCCGACCTGCCCACCGGCCGGACAAAGGGCCTGGGAGTGCGGGGCGCGACTCCGGTCGCGCCCCGATTCAGCCCCTGCCGCGCAGCCCGGCACGACGCCCGTCAGGGCGCCGGCAGTGCCCCCGTACGGGGCGGTCCGGGCCGACGGTCACCGGCGACGGTCGCGAGGGTGTGGTGACGGCCGGTTCGGTTGCGGTCCGGACACAGTCCAGCCACATCCCAGCACATTCACAGCCGCCCGCGCCGCTGCGATGCCGTGTCCGGGGCCGGGTGGCCGCATAATTGGCGCCGCAGGCCGTGACGGCCCTGCACGCCCGCGCACCGGCGGCGGGCGCGGGTGACGACGGCCAGGAGAGTTGGCGCAGGTGACGTTGGTCAGCACCAGCAGCGCAGCGGACGGTTCCGACGAGGCGCCCGCCGCGCGTGTCGCCGCAGACCCGGAACCCGCCCGCGCCGCCCGGACGTTGCCGTTGTGGGCGGCGGTGCTCCTCGCCGCGGTCGCCGGGCCTGTGATGCTCGTCGCGTTCCCGCCGTACGGGTGGTGGTGGGCGGCGCCGGTCGCGGTCGCGCTCGCCGCCGTGTCCGTGCACGGCCGGCGGCTGCGGGCCGGGTTCGGGCTCGGGACCCTCACCGGCGCGTTGTTCTTCACGCCGCTGCTGGAATGGACGAACCTGCACACCGGGATGGTCCCGTGGCTGCTGCTGTCGACGCTGCAGGCGCTGTTCATCGGGCTGCTCGGCGCGGCGACCGCATGGGTCAGCGGGCTGCGGGCCCGGCCGTGGGTGTGGGCGGCCGCGGTCGCGGCGCTGTGGACGGCGCAGGAAGCGTTGCGGGACCGGGCGCCGTTCGGTGGGTTCCCGTGGGGGCGGCTCGCGTTCTCGCAGGACACGTCGCCGCTGCTGCGGCTCGCCGCGGTCGGCGGGGCGCCGCTGGTCACGTTCGCGGTCGCGGTCACCGGAGCCCTCCTCGCCGTCCCGTTCGTCAAGACCGTCAGTACATCTGGTGCCGCCGGTGAGGACACTGTCACCCGTGGGTGGTTCGGGCGGGTGAAACCATTCGCGGGGCCGGTCGCCGCCGCAGTCGTCGTCGCCGGGGCGCTGCTCGTGCCGGTCCACCGGGCCGAGGGTGCCGGCGTGTACGTGGCGGTGGTGCAGGGCAACGTGCCGCGGCTCGGTCTCGACTTCAACGAGCAACGCCGCGCCGTGCTCGACAACCACGTCCGGGCCACCGTCGAGCTCGGCCGGAAGGTGACCGAGGGTGGGGCGCGGCGACCGGACCTGGTCGTGTGGCCGGAGAACTCGTCGGACATCGACCCGCTGCGCAACGCCGACGCCGCCGCGGCGATCGCGACCGCCGCGCGGGCCGTCGGTGTCCCGATCCTCGTCGGCGCTGTCCTCACCGACCCCGCGGTCGGGGTCGAGAACGCGGGGCTCGTGTGGGAGCCGGACGTCGACGCGGCCGGGAACGCGCGGCAGGGCGGGGTGTCGGCCCGGTACACGAAACGGCACCCGGTGCCGTTCGCGGAGACGATGCCGCTGCGGGACATCGCCCGGATGGTGAGCAAGGAGGTCGACCGGGTCTCCGACATGACCCCCGGCCACACGCCAGGGGTCCTGCGGGTCGGGCCCGCCGTCGTCGGTGACGTCATCTGCTTCGAGGTCGCCTACGACGGGCTCGTCCGTGACACCGTCACCGGCGGCGCGCAGCTGCTCGCCGTGCAGACGAACAACGCGACGTTCGACGAGGCCGAGGCCCGGCAGCAGCTTGCCATGGTCCGGTTGCGGGCGGTGGAGCACGGCCGGGACGCGTTGATGGCGTCGACCGTCGGGATCTCCGCGTTCGCGGACCCGTCCGGCGGGACCAGCGACGAGACCCGGTTCAACGAGGGTGCGGTGATCCTGCGGGAGCTGCGCCTGGGGTCCGGGCGGACGGTCGCGACCACGGTCGGCGCCGGACCCGAATATGTGATCGTGATGCTGGGTATCGGGGCGTTGGTGGCCGCCGCCGCCGTCCGCAGACGCACCCGTCAGCACCCGGCAGCACCGACCGAGGAGGACGCGTGAACGAATACCCTGGGGTCGGTAGGGTCCTCGTCATCATCCCCACCTACAACGAGGCCGACAACATCCGGCCGATCGTGGAGCGGGTCCGGGCCGCCACCCCCACCGTCGACGTGCTGATCGCCGACGACAACAGCCCCGACGGGACCGGCCGGATCGCCGACGAGCTCGCCGCCGCCGACCCGGGCGTGCACGTGCTGCACCGGCCCGGGAAGCAGGGGCTCGGCGCCGCGTACATGGCGGGGTTCGCGTGGGGCACCGACCACGGGTACGACGCCGTCGTGGAGATGGACGCCGACGGCTCCCACGCGCCGGAGGAGCTGCCGCGGCTGCTGGACGCGTTGAAGGACGCGGACGTGGTCCTCGGGTCCCGGTACGTGAAAGGCGGCAAGACGGTCGGGTGGCCGTGGCACCGGCACCTGATCTCCCGCAGCGGCAACCTGTACGTGCGGATGGCGTTGGGGATGGCGTTGCGGGACGCGACCGGCGGGTACCGCGCCTACCGCGTCCCCGTCCTCGACAAGATCGACATCGGGTCGATCGCGTCGCAGGGGTACTGCTTCCAGGTCGACCTCGCGTGGCGGTCCCACCGCAACGGGTTCCGGGTCCAGGAGGTCCCGATCACGTTCGCGGAACGGCAGCGTGGGCACTCGAAGATGAGCTCCAACATCGTCCGGGAAGCGTTGTGGCGGGTCACCGTGTGGGGTGCGTCGCACCGGTGGGAGGCGCTGCGCCGCGGCGTCGCCGGCGGTGGACCCCGCGACGCCCGCGCCGACGCCCGGCAAGGCGGCTGAGGAGCGTTCATGCGGAAGCTGGGGTTCGCCGCCGCCGGAGCGTTCCTGCTGGTGATCGCCGAGATCGTCGTGTTCGTGCTGGTCGCGCACGCCATCGGCTGGTGGGTCGCGATCCTCGCCGGGGTCGCGACCACGATCCTCGGTGGGGTGCTGCTGAAACGGGAAGGGGTCCGGGCGTGGCAGCGGCTGCGGACGGCGATGAGCGAAGGCCGGCCGCCCGGCGGTGACGCCGGGACCGGTGTCGCCGGGCTCGCCGCGGCGCTGCTGCTGCTCGCCCCCGGGTTCATCACCGACACCGTCGGGCTGCTGCTGCTGATCCCGCCGGTACGGACGTTCACCGGCCGGCGGATCCGGCAGGCGACCGAGTCACGGATCTCCGCCGCCGCGGCCGGTGACCTGTTCGGGCCCAGGATCGTGAAAGCGACCCGCGCCGACAACGGTCCCGTCCCGACCCAGCCGGGTGGCGGGGAGGTGCTGCAGGGTGAGGTCATCGAAGGTGACGTGATCGACCCGCAGCACCGGCACCACACGCCGTGACCGCCGTCCGCTGGTTCCCAGGGCCGGTTCGGTGAAGGCGCGGCCGGTCACCCTCGGAGGGCTCGCGTCCGACGTCGCCGCGCGGATCGTCCGCGCCGGTGCGACCCGGGTCGCGGTCGACGGCGCGCCGACCGCCGCCCCCGAGGTTCTCGCCGGGCGGATCGTCGACGCCGTCGACGGCGACGGCGGGCACGCCGTCCACATCCCCGCCGGCGGGTTCCTGCGGCAGGCGTCGCTGCGCCTGGAACGAGGGCGGACGAACCCGGACGCGTACTACGAGGACTGGCTCGACCTGCGGGCCATCACCCGGGAAGTCCTCACCCCCGCCGCGCCCGGCGGGACGGGGCGGGTGCTGCCGTCGCTGTGGGATCCTGTCACGGACCGGGCGACCCGCGCCCCGTACCTGGACCTGCCGGCCGGGACGGTCGTCGTCGTGTCCGGGACGATGCTGCTCGGCGCCGGCCTCGACTTCGACGTCACCGTCCACCTCACGCAGACCGCGGCCGCGATCGCCCGCCGCACCCCACCGGAGCTGCAGTGGACGTTGCCGGCGTTCCAGCGGTACCACGACGAAGCGATGCCGCACGAGTACGCCGACGTCGTCGTCCGCGCCGACGACCCCCGGCACCCGGCCGTCGTCCTGTGACCCCCGAGTTCCTGCCCGGGGTGCGGCTGTGCGAGGTGTTCTACACCGGCGCGGTCCGGCCGCTGCTGGACGCGCACTACCCGGGGCTGCCGCACGCCGCGGCACGGATCGGACCCGGCTCCGACGTCCTCGGCTACGACACGCCCCGCTCCACCGACCACGACTGGGGGCCGCGGCTCACCCTGCTGCTCGACCCCGCCGACGCCGCCCGGCACGGCCCCGGGATCACCGGCATGCTCCGGCAGCGGCTGCCCCGGCACGTGCTGGGCTGGTCGACGCATTTCACGCCACCGGACGCGCGGGTGCGGGTCATGACCGCCACCGACGGGCCCGTCGACCACCGCGTCGACGTCACCACCGTCGAGGACTGGACCGTGGCGCAGTTCGGGGCGCCGTTCACCGGGACGCTGCTGGACTGGCTCGCCACCCCCACCCAGGTGTTCGCCGAAACCGTCGGCGGTGCCGTCTACCACGACGACCAGGGCACGCTCACGGCGCTGCGGGAACGGGTGGCGTGGTACCCGGACGACGTGTGGCGGTACGTGCTCGCCGCGCAGTGGACGCACATCGCGCAGGAGGAGGCGTTCCCGGGGCGGGCTGTTGAAGCGGGCGACCCCGACGGGGCGCGGGTCGTCGCGGCGCGGTTGCGGCGGGTGGTGATGCGGCTGAGGCTCCTGCAGGGCCGCCGGTACCCGCCGTACAGCAAATGGCTCGGCACCGCGTACAGGAGGCACACCGGCGACAGCGTCGAGGACCTCTGCGACGCGTACGAGACGAGCGGCCGGAACCAGAACACGCTCGGGCTGTCCGCGGCGGTCGACGCGACCCGCCGGAAGTACCACGACCGGCCGTACGACGTGATCGACGCCGGACGGTACGCGGCGGCGCTCCACGACGCGATCAGCGACCCGGCACTGCGGAAGCTGCCACCCGTCGGCGGGATCGACCAGTACGTCGACAACACCGACCTGCTGTGCACACCGGCACTGCGGCGGGCCGTCGCCGCCGCCGTCCTCGGGTCCCGCTGAACGTCCGGTCGGGGCACGAGCCGGACGCGGACGGGCTACCGTCGGCTACGTGAAGACGTTCTGGCTCGACCGCGACCGGGACCGGTACCTCACCGCCGTCCGGGACCGGGCCGCCGACTTCGCCGACACCATCGGCGACATCGCCCCCGTCGGGTTCGCGTGCGCCGCCTGGGCCGTCGCCACCCCGCCGCTGCTGGACCCCGGGTACGTGCGATGGCACCGGCGGGTCCTGTCCGCGATGTGCGTGCGGAACCCGTTCGACGGCGGGCTCACCGCCCGGGTCGAGCTGGTGTCGCCGCTGCCGGCGCCGCTGACCGTGTCCCGGACCTGGTGGCGGGACCGCGGATGGCGCGGCTGGCCGGAACTGTTCGGACAGTTCGTGCAGCCGTCCGCGCAGGACCTGTCCCGGCACCCGCACCTGCGCGGCACCCTGCTGCTGGAGACGCCGCTGCCACTGGACGGGCTGCCCGTGCCGACGGAGAACCGGCACATCGACGCCGCCGCCGAACGGGCCGTCGCCGTCCTCGTCCGGCACCTCGACGACGTCGTCCGGCCCGTCGTCGAGCAGCTCGACACCGACCGCGCAGCACGGTAAAAAATCCCGGTTGTGTCCCGGCGGGCGAATTGGCATGGTCCAGGAGTGCCCCGCCGCTTCGACACCCGGCAGCTCACCGGCGACGACTGGCAGCTGAAACGGCAGCTGCGGCTCGCGGCGCTGCTGGACAGCCCGGACGCGTTCGCCAGCAGCCACCTGCGGGAAGCGGCCCGGTCCGAGGCCGAATGGCGGGACTGGCCACGGCACGGCAGCTACTTCGCGGCGTTCGACGGCCCCGACCCCGTCGGGATCGCGTGCGGGTGGATCACCCCCGGCGCGCCGGACGTCACGCACCTGATCAGCATGTGGGTGTGCCCCGCCGCGCGAGGGTGCGGGGCCGCCGGGCGGCTCGTCGCCGCCGTCACCGGATGGGCGCGCGGGCAGGGCACCTTCCGGGTCGAGCTGGAGGTCGCCGGCGGGAACACCGCGGCGCTGCGCACGTATGCGCGGGCCGGGTTCACCGTCACCGGCCGGGAGCCGTTCACCGCCGGCGGGGCCGTCCTGGAGCTCCCGCTCGCGTAGGACTCTCACTTCCCGCGTGTCGCTCTTGTACTGGTTCGTCCGGTTAACGAGGCACGCCGGCGGGCGTCACGGGCTGCCCTAAAGTCGTCCAGCCTTTGGCTGAAAGGCTGACGCGTTTTGCGTATTTTGCGGCTTTCAACTACATAGTGTTACCGCGTCATCACGACATGAGGGGGAGTCAGAGATGCGCAACACCACACAACGGTTCCTGGCCCTGACGGGCATGACGTTGGCCGCCGGCGCGGTCCTCGGCATGGGCGCCACCGCCGCGTCGGCCGCACCGTCCGCCGACAGCAACACCACCGCCGTCCAGCCCGGCCCCGGCGGCGGCCCTGGGGGCGGCCCCGGCGGTGGGCCCGGCGGCAACAACGGCGGGAACAACAACCAGGGCGGCAACAACGGTCCCGGCGGGAACAACAACGGCAACCACCACGGGCCCGGCGGCTGGGGCAACGGCAACAACAACGGCAGCTGGAACGGCAACTGGGACGGCCACCGCCGCGACAACCGGTGGGTCCGCTCCTGGGCCGTGAAGACCTACCCGAACAAGAAGGCCTGCAACTTCGCGGGCTGGATCGGCGAGATCCGCGACCGCTGGGACGACAGCGACTGCTACCGGGTCGGCTCCAACGGCCGGTACCTGCTCGTCGCCCACGTCTACGGCGGCCGGCACCACCACCGCTGACCCAGGCGGCACAACACGGCGGGCGGCACCCCATCACCCGGGGCGCCGCCCGCCGGCGGCAGTCGCAGCGGGCATGGCGCCGCTGGCGATCGGCACCCAGACGGTCGGGTCGATGATCCGTCCCGCGGCGTACTGCGGCGTCGTGGGGTTCAAGCCGACCACCCGCCGGATCCCGACCGACGGCGTGATCGCCAACGCGCCGACCCTCGACACCATCGGGGTCTTCGCCGCGACGATCGCCGCAGCGGCGATCGCGGCAGCCGTGCTGTGCGACGGCTGGCAACCGGTGCGGGACGCCGAGCCGAACCGCCCGGTGCTCGGCGTGCCCGACGGGCCCTACCTGGAGCAGGCCGAACCGGAGGCACGGGCGGCATTCGAAGCGGAGGTGGCGGCCCTGTCGAACGCCGGGCTCCCCGTGCACCGCGTCCCCATGTTCGCGGACCTCGCTCATGATGCCGCGGACCTGCACACGGTGAACCGCTACGAAGCCGCACAGAGCCACGCCGCGTGGTTCCCCCGGTACGGCGCCCTCTACCGGCAGCAGTCCGCAGCCACGGTCCGTCAAGGACAGGCGATCTCACGGGAGCAGTACGAGCACGGGCTGCGCCGACGGGAAGCCTTCCGGACCAGCCTGTCACGGGCGACCGGCGAGGCAGACGTCGACGTGTGGATCTGCCCCGCCGCCACCGGCCCCGCACCGCACGGTCTGGCCAGCACGGGCAGCTCCGTCATGTGCCTGCCATGGAGCTACGCCGGCTGGCCTTCCCTCTCCATCCCCGCCGGACGGGCCGGGAACGGCCTGCCGCTCGGGTTGCAGTGTGTCAGCCCCGCAGGAAGCGACGAGCGGCTGCTGGACTGGGCACAGGCCATCGAAGCGCTGTTCCGCCCGGCGGACTGCTGACAGCCGATCCATCGCGGGCCATGGCGGCGTCTCAGGGGCTATCGCGGTCCAACGGCGGCGGCACGACGGGTCCGCAGCAGCACCACGCCGAGCGCCGCGGCCGCCACATGCCCCGCGGACAGCACCCCGACCAGCGCGGCAGGCGGCGCATCCGCCAGTAGCGTGAACGTCGCCGCACCCGCCGACGCCGCCGTCAGCTTGATTCCCGCCCCCAGCGTGAACACCTGGGTCCGGGTCCCGGGCGGCGCCTCCCGCGACCGGACCTCCAGCACCGACGACAGCAGCGGCCCGTCGAGCACGCCCGTCACCGCGAACACCCCGACCAGCACCGCCCACGGCGCCCCCGCCGCCACCCCGGCCGCCGCGCAGGCGAGCGCCAACCCGACCGCGACGAGGCACCCCAGCACCACCCGGTGCGGTGGGACCCGCGCCGGGAACCGGGCCACCAGCAGCGACCCGCACAACGCGCCGACCCCTAATGCCGTTACCAGCAATCCACCACCGGCCGGGCGTCCGGCCGCCACCCCGAGGACCACCGCCACCGGCGTGATCATCCCCGCCGCGTAGGAGGCGACAGCGGTCGCCGCCGTCACCGCGAGCAGCGGGCGGCTGCGTACCATCGCCGCCAACCCGTCCCGGAGCCCCGGCTTCCCCTCACCGGAGGGCACGCGGTCAGGACCGTCCGCATCCGCACTGGCCGGTGCCGCGTGCGCCGTGGACGCCGGCTCCGTCAGCACAGACGCTGTGGACGCGGGCTCGGTGGCTGGGGTGACGGTCAGCAGGGCGCCCGCCGCGAGCAGGCACGCCGCCGACAGGGTCACCGCGGCGACCGGGACACCGAACGCCGCCACCAGCAACGCGCCCGCCGCCGGGCCCGCGATCTCCGCCACGTTGTACGTCGCCGCGTCCAGGCCACGGGCGTGCGAGCGGCGCGGTGCCGGTACCACATCATCGACGCGACTCGACAGCCCGCCGAAGATCATCGGACCGCACGTGCCGGCGACGACGGCCAGAGCGAGAACGACCGGCAGCGGCGCCACGCCCGTGAGCAGCAGCACGCCGCCGAGGGCCAGGCCGAACACCGCCGCGAACCCCGCGTGCACGAGCCGCGGGCGGCGGGCCCGGTCGGTGACGAGACCGACGACCGGGCCGGCGACGACGTGCGGGACCAGCAGCGCCGCGAGGACCGACGCGCCGGTCGCCGGGCCGCCGAAGTGCTGGACGGAGGCGAGGAGCAGCACGACCGTGGCGCCCGCCTCGGCGGTCCGCGCCAGGACCGCGGCGGTGAGGAGCCGGGCGAGCACCGGGTGACGGTACCCGTCCGGGCCCGCCGCGGCAGTACCAGGCCGGACAGCAACCGGGTCGCCGCCGGGGTGTGACGGGTGACGCACTCGCTGTCCTGCGCGCCGGGGCGTTCCGGTGCAGGATCGATTCATGGATGTTGCAGTGACGGACTGTGCCGGTGGTGTCGTGCTCGTCACGCTGCGCGGGGCCCTGGACATCGACTCCGCCCCGCAACTGCGGGAGGCGATGCACGGGGCGCTGGACCGGGGCAGGTTCCGGATCGTGGTGGACCTCGGCGACGTCGACTTCTGCGACTCGGTCGGGCTCGGCACGTTCGCGTACAGCCACAACCGGTGCGTCGCCGAGGGCGGTCACCTGCGGCTGGCGGCGCCGTCACCGTTCCTGGCGAGGTTGCTGGACACGGTCGGGCTCACCGGCCGGATCCCGGTCCACGAGACGGTCAGCGACGCCCTGACCGCGGACCTGCCGGCCGGCCCGACCGGGGACGCGGGGGCGGCTCCGTCCAGTGGCCCGGACGGGTGAGGGCCGCCGGCAGCCGGGTCGTGGCGTCGCCGCGGGCGGCGTCCAGCTGCGACTGGATCAGGAACAGCGTCCGCCGCAGGTCCGCGCCGCGCAGGTCGGCGCCCCGCAGGTCCGCGCCGGTCACGTCCGCGCCGCTCAGGTCCGACCCGCGGAGGTCGGCGCCGACGGCGACAGCGCCGCGCAGGTCAGCGCCGCGCAGGTCGGTGCGGCGCAGGTCCTTGCCGACGAGGTGCCGGCCCTGGAACGGCTGCCGCCCGCGCTGATGCTCCGCCCTGGCGAGCTCACCGGCCCGGCGCAGCAACGGCACCACCCGGGTCCGGTGCGCGTCGACGTCGACGGCGGCGAGGTCGGCGGCCGGCAGATCCGTGAGCCCGCGGATCGTGGAGAGGGCGGCGTCGAGGTCCGCGTGCACGGGCGCCGCGGCGGGCAGGTCCCGCGCCTCCGACAGGTACCACAGCAACTCATGCAAATGGCGCATGGTCGCGAACACGTCGAACATCAGCGGCGCGGACCCCGGGTCCTGCCGCCAGTCACGGCCGGCGAACGTCACCTGCGCGACCTTCTGCCCGGCGCCGAAGCAGTCGTAGACGGTGCAGCCGGCGAACCCGCGCTGCCGCAGGTCGGTGTGGATGCCGCAGCCGAACGTGGCACCGAGGTTGGGGCAGGCGTGCCCGGCAGGCTTGTCGATCGCGAAGTCCGCGGACCTGGCGAACGCCGGCGCGACGCAGCACAGCCCGAAACAGTTCGCGCAGTCCGCACGCAGAGCGCCCCGGCGGTCGTCGACCGCCGGGGCGTGCGTGCTGTCCGATGTGCTGATGCGGCTGTCGCTTACGCGGAACGGCCGCGGCGGTGGCGGACCTCTTCGAGGCGCTCGTTGAGGATGTCCTCGAGCTCCGCGATCGAGCGCCGCTCCAGCAGCATGTCCCAGTGGGTGCGCGGCGGCTTCGCCTTCTTCGCCTCCGGCTCGTTGCCGTCGACGAGCCGGGCGACGCTGCCGTCGAACTTGCACTCCCAGGTCATCGGGACCTCAGCGTCGACGGCGAACGGCACCTCGAACTGGTGCCCCTTGGCGCACAGGTATTCTCGGGTCTGACGCGGAGCCAGCTCGGTGTTGCGGTCGGACTCGTAGCTGACGGCTCCGAGACGGCTGCCGCGCAGCATGCGCTCGCCCATGGTCGGTCTTCCCCTTCGAATCGTGTTGCGCTTCGTTGTAACCAACGACACCAGGTGGTCTGACGATTCCCACTGCGGGCGGGCAGATTACACGACCTTCCGGGTCTGGCGGTAGTCCAGTCGCCGGGTCGGTACGGTTATTTTACGTTGGGTTTCAATGATCGACCAGCTTGGCGTCACCGTGGCGCGTCTCACCACCCGTAGTTTCGGCAGTTGACGCCACCGGTTGACGGGAACCGGTCAGTTGCGCCAGCGCGCCGCTGAGCGTCGCCAGTTGCGCCTCCAGCTGCTTCTGCGCCGTGACCTCGCGTTCCACGGCCCGGGTGAGCTGCCCGCGGAGGTCTTCCGCACGGTCCCTCGCCCGGTCCAGTTCACCCTCGAGCCGGCGGATCTCACCCTGCGAGGCGGTGGTTTCCTCCTGCAGCCGCTCGGCGCGTTCGTGCGCGGAGTCGAGGCGACGCCGCAGCCGGGTCGTCTCCTCGGCGCGGCTGTCGAGGGTCCGTTCAAGGGCCTCCCGGTCCCGGACGGCGGTCGCGGCGGCGTCCCGGGCCGTGTCCCGTTCCCGGTACGCCTCCGCGCGCAGCGCCGCCTCGGTCGCCGCTTCCCGGCGGGCGGTGTCGCGTTCGACGGCGGCGACCCTGGATGCGGCGTCGGCGTCGCGGGCGGCCCGTTCCGCGGCCTCGACCTGCCGCGCCGCGGCGGCGTTGGCCTCCGCGACCTGCACCCTGGCCTCCTCGGTGGCGTCCCGGGCCGCTGCCGCGGCCTGTTCGGCGTCGCTCCTGGCGGCGGCGGTCTCCCGTCTGGCGTTTTCGGCGTCGGTACGGGCGGCGTCACGCTCGGCGTGCGCGGCGCTGACGGCGGCGTCGGCCTGGTCCTGGACCGTTTTCGCGTGCTGTCCGGCGGTCGTGGCGGCCGCCTGGGCGTGCTGGGCGGCGGCGCGGGCGTCGTCGCGTTCGGCGTGCGCGGTCAGGACCGTCGCGGCGGCGTCGGCTCTGGCCTGGGCGATCTGCCGTTCCACGCCGGTCGGGGACACCTCGGCGTGCAGGGCGTCCACGAGCGCCTCCACGACCTGGTCGAGGCGTTCGGCGACCTCGAACGCCCGCGCGACCTGCCCGCTCAGGCCGGGGGAGGACCGGTGCCGCAGCCGGGCGTTGCGTGCCGCTTTCTGGCACGCGTTGTCGTTGTCGCGGCAGTACCGGAACGGCCGGCCGACCGAGTTGCGTTGCGGCACCGGCCGGTGACAGTGCGCGCAGGGTCGTTCTTCGGCGTCGAGCGCCTGCTCGTCCAGCGTTACGTTCGCCGTGTCGCCGGCTGGTTCCTGCACCGCTCTGCTCACGCGACCCTCCCCGGTCTCACCGCGCTGCGTTCGTACACCGATGAGCGTAGGGGTAGTCCAGAACTTCGCCGCCACGCAACACGCCGGATTACCGAATTGTTGTTACCGATAATTCGATAATTAGCCGTCGGAGGCGTACACCATAATCACCGTTATGTGCGCGACGGCGGTCGATGGGCGGACACCGGCGGTGGTTGCCGCGCCGGTTTGGGTTGCGGCGCCTGTCCGTAATTCGCGGGCGTGGCTCGGGGTCGCTGGGTAGCCTCGTCGTCGTGGGTTCGCTGTTCCTCTAGTACGGGACACCGCGTTGAGGCTGTCTCCGCGGTGAGTCCCTTGCGCGCTCGCCGGCCACTGCGCCGGCCGCGCGAGGTCCCCGGCCATCCATGTGCCCGACAGCGGCACGTGTTCCGCGACGGCAGGTCCTGGTCACCTGCGTGTCGCGGGGAGGAGTTCCCGTGACCCGTTCCCCAAGTTCCCTGTCCCCGACGCCGGCGGCGCCGCGGCCGCACCGGGTGTGCGCGATCCGCGGCGGGACCGTCCGGTTCGCCGAGCGGGTCGTCCTGGCCGGGATCGACCTGGTGGTCGGCCCGGCCGAGCGGATCGCGGTGATCGGTGACAACGGCGCCGGCAAGTCGACGCTGCTGCGTGTGCTCGCCGGGACGGTGCGGCTGACCGCCGGTGAGCGGGCGGTCGAACTGCCCGGCGGTGTCGCGTTCGCCGAACAGCAACCCCGGTTCCGTCCGGATGCGACCGTCGCGGACGCGCTCGACGATCTGCTCGCCGACGTCCGTGCACTCGAGGCCGAGACGCAGCGGGCCGCCGAACGGCTGGCAGCGGCCGGCCCCGGCGAGCGGGACGGGCTGCTCGCGCAGCTCAGCGCCGCCGTCGACCGGTTCGAGGCCCGCGACGGATACCAGCTCGACCAGCGGGTGGACGCGGGCCTCGAACGGCTGGGGCTCGGCGGCCTCGACCGGTCCCGGCCCGTGCACACGCTCTCCGGCGGCGAACGGGCCCGGCTCGCGCTCGCCGCCGCGCTGGCGTCCGAGGCGGAGCTGCTGCTGCTCGACGAGCCGACCAACGACCTCGACGACGCCGGCATCGCCTGGCTGGAGGACCGGCTCGCCGCGCACCGCGGCGCACTGGTGGTCGTCACCCACGACCGTGCGCTGCTGGACCGGCTCGCGACCGGCATCGTGCACGTCGAGGACGGCACGCTGCGCCGATACGGCGACGGCTACGCCGGATACCTCACCGCACGGGCGAGCGAACGGCGCCGGCTCCTCGACGAGTACGAGGATTGGCGGCAGGACCTCGCCCGTCAGCAGGAAATCGTCGCCGCCAACGCGTTCCGGCTCGACGCGATACCGCGGAAGGCGGAACGTGCGGTCTTCGGCCACGGCGCGTTCCGGGCCCGCGGCCGGGACCACGGAGCGATGGGGCGGATCCGGATGGCGAAGGAGCGGCTCGCGCGGCTGCGCGCCGACCCCGCACCGCCGCCCGCCGACCAGCTCCGGTTCACACCCGGCTTCACGTCCACCTCCACCTCGACCTCGACCTTCACTGGACCGGCCGCCGCGTCCGCCGGTCCCGCCGAGGAGCAGGCTGTGCTGATCCGGGCGGATGGTGTCCGTCTGGACGGCGGCGGGCCGAGGCTGAGGCTGGACGCGCTCGAGGTGGGGCCCGGCGACCGGCTGCTGATCTCCGGACCCAACGGCGCCGGGAAGACCACGCTGCTGAACGTCCTGGCGGGCGAGCTCACACCCCAGCGGGGGACCGTCTGGCGGCGGACCGGCATCCGCGTCGCCTGGCTGCGGCAGGACGTCACGACCGGTACACGGGCGACGCTCCTCGACGCGTTCGCCGCCGCCACCGGCGCCTACCGGGACGACGCCGCCGACACACTGCTGCGGCTCGGCCTGTTCCACCCCGACGACCTGCACCGGCAGGTGGCGCAGCTGTCGGTCGGGCAGCGCCGGCGGCTCGAGGTCGCGCTCGCCGTCACCCGCCCCAGCGACGTCCTGCTGCTCGACGAGCCCACCAACCACCTGGCCCCCGAACTGCTCGAACAGCTGGAGGACGCGTTACGTGACTACCCCGGCGCCGTGCTCACCGTCACCCACGACCGACGGTGGCGCTCGCGAGCCTCCGCCACGACACGGCAGGTCCACGTCGCACCGGGCGGCCTGGTCGTTATCTCGCCGACCAGGCTCGCGACGGCGGCCGGCCGGTCTGCCTTCACCATGATCTTGGCGGCAACGCCGAGCGGTTCGGCCTCCGCAGCCCATCGAGGCCAGGACTCCACGAGCCGGCGATCGTCGTCGTGAAGGGCCGCCCGGCGGCGGTTCCTGAAGCGTTCCCGTGCCGGCGAGGCCGGGACATCGCACCAGATCTCGATCGTCGCAGGACTCGCGCATCGGCGAACACCGTCCTGCACGAAGCGGAGATCTCGCGGTCTGAACCACCAGGACTCGAGGATGACGAGACCCGGCGTGGCCGCGGCGAGATCCCACATGGCTTCGCTCGCGACGGCACCGAATGCCGTCACGGGGATGCGCGGCAAAGCGGCGGCCATTGCCTCCTTGAGGACGTCTTTGCAGATCGGCATAGGGTGGGCGGCGTGGCGCTGCGACTGGTCCAGGTGAACCTCAAAGCCCGCGACGACGCGGCGCTCGGCCGGTTCTGGGCGGCGGCGCTCGGCTGGGTCGCCCGCGGCGGGCACGGCGCGACCAGCGCCGCACCCGAAGGCTTCGACTGGACCGACCCCGACGCGCCCGTCTGCGTCGACGCCATCGCCGTCCCCGACCCGGCGACGGTGCACTACCGCGCGCACCTCGAACTCGCCACCACCTCCGGTGCCCATTACCTGCAACTGGTCGCACGCCTGCAGGAAATCGGTGCGACGCCCGCCGACGTGGGGCAAGGGGACGGCCGGCGGACGGTGCTGGCGGACCCGGAAGGCAACCTGTTCTGCGTCCTGGAGCCTCGGGAACTGTACCGGGGCACCGGGCCGATCGGCGCGGTCGTCGTCGACTGCGCCGACCCGGCAGCCACGGCCCGCTTCTGGGGCGACACGCTGGGCTGGACGTTGCACGAGACGACCAGGGACCGTGCGCTGCTGCGATCGGCGAAGGGCACCGGACCGTTCCTGGAGTTCGCTCGCACACCCCACCTGCCAGGCGTACGGCACCGGGCGCACCTCGACGTCGTGCCGTACTGCGGCGACGACCAGGCAGCGGAGGTGGCTCGCCTGCTGGCGTTGGGCGCCTCTGCCGCGGACGTCGGGCAGGGCGATGTCTCGTGGGTCGTGCTCACCGACCCGGAAGGCAACGAGTTCTGCGTCCTCGCCCCCGGGTGATGATCAGCACGCGGCGGCCGTCCTGGGGACGTAGTGGGCGAGGTACGCGAGCTGCTCCGGGTCGAGGTCACCGGCGCGGCGCTGCTCGTCGATCGCGGTAGCGAGCCGCGCCTCGATGAGAAACCGGTACGCGAACAGCTCCACGGTCGGCGCGCACCAGTACACGGTGTCGCGGCGCGGCACCACGGGGGTGCCGTCGGGTCGGTAGTGCAGTCCTGGTTCGTAGGTGAAGTCGCTGGCGGAGCACACCACGCAGCAGCTGCCGTCGCGGTGCAGGTACAGGTACCACACGATGCAGCTCTGCTGGTCACGGAAGAACATGACCATCCGGTCATCCGGATGCACGGGGCTTGGCAGCGGCCCGGTCACGTCGGTCCAGCAGGCGTGGTGCCCTTCGCGGTCCAGGCGGCGGTGCAGGTTCGCGCGGGTGATGAGCGCGACGAAGTCCGCCGGCAGCGTCAGCCCGTCCGTGGCCAGGTCCGCCGCGATCGGGTCGGTCACCGCGGTGCGGTAGTCCAGTGGGTCGCCGACGTCACCGACCCAGGAGAAGTCGCCGGTGAACGACGCCTCGTCCAGCCGCGGCAGCGTGAGCAGCGGGTACGCCTGGAAGTGGGCGAAGATCCGCTGCTGCCTGTCGTACGGCCGGTACGGGCCGAGACCGATTCCGGGCCAGAACGCCTCGAGGCGCACCGCGGCGGGTCCGGCGCCGACCTGCCGGAACCCGTCGTCCAGGTCACCCGCGTCGACGGCTGGGTGGTGGGCGTCGGCCGCGACGGGTTCGGCGGCGCGGGCAAGGACCCGCCCGGTCCGCTGCGGCAGCTCCGGCAACCGCAGGTCCGCAAGGCCGAGCTCATCGGGCGGGCTGACGTGGCCCGGCACGTCCCGGGGGAGCGGCAGGGGAGTGATGTCGACGATGAAGTCACCGACGTCGCGCCGCTCCACCGGCCACCGCGCGTCGATGGCGCGAGCCGCCGCCGTGCACGCCGGGCACTCGTCGCGGCCGCCACCCCACATGCCGAACGGGGAACCCGTCATGTCCGGCCGCTCGATCCCGCACAGCGTGGCGCGGAACAACCCGTACGCATGCCGGTGCGGGTCCGGCAGCATGTCCGTGCACGCCGCCTCCCACCGCAGGTCCCACCGCTGGTACATGGACTGCGTCATCTCGGAGCCCACGTGCCCGACGTTGGTGAACGCGTAGCACCACGTGCAGACCCAAACCAAGCGATACCACCGCTGCGGCGTAATCTCCTGCCGCACCATCTCGCGATCACACGCATGACAGAGCACGGCGGGATTCTGCCATCACGCAATCACCGCGGCGGACGGTCACACCGCACGCGGTGGCGCGGCGGACGGCCAGAGCAGGTCACCGAGGGCGCGCCGTTCACGGGGCACTGTGAGCGCCGGCGATGCGGGCGCGTGCAGGTCGGCGGGGACCCGGCCGATCGCCGACATGGTGGTGACCTCCCAGTGCGAGGGGACGTCGAAGTCCGCGGTCACGGCGTCACGGTCGAACGCGCGGAACTGCCGGACGAACAGCCCCAGCGATTGCGCCTGAACCGTCATGTGCGCGACCGCCTGCCCGAGGTCGTACAGCGCGAACTCCGAGTACTCCCAGTCCGTGCCCTCCACGTACCGGTGCGCGAGGTTCGCCACGAGCACGCTCGCCGACGGCGCCCACCGGCCTGAGCTGCGGGCCAGGTGCCGGACCAGGCCCCGGTGCGTGTCGTCGCCGCGGCGGCCGACGATGAACGCCCACGGCTGCGAGTTCCCGGCAGACGGCGCCCACCGTGCCGCCTCCACAAGCAGCTCGACCTGCGCCGGGTCGACCTCGTGCACCGGGTCGAACGCCGTCGGGCTCCACCGGGCGACGAGCAGCGGATGCAACCCCGACGCGGTCAGGTCGTCGTCCTGCATCGGGACAGCCTGCCACAGGCCGCACCGGCGAAACCGCGGCCAACGGGGATGACCGGCGGCGGTCTGTGCCGGCCGGTGGGATCATGCGCGGATGAGGTCGAGGCTGCGGAAACTGCACATCGACGAGCAGGAGTACACGTGGATGGCGCAGATCCGGGCCGCGTCCGGCCCGGACGGCCGCCGGCACCGGTGCATCCGCATCCGCGTGTGGGGCGCCGGCCGGACCGGCTGCGCGCTGCAGGCCGACCTGACCGTTCGACGTCAACCGGTCGTCGCCGAGGAGGACGCGTACCCGTACCCGGCGGCCGCGGACGTCCGGGCGCTCATCGATTACGGATTACGTGCAGGCTGGAAACCGCAATTCCGCGGTGGCACGTTCCAGGTCGCGTCGGCCGCTAACATGGCGCTGCCCGGGTTCGTCGTCACCGACGTGGCGTGGCCCGGTGAACGACACCCGTGACCTGCCGGGAAACGTGGTGCCGGTGGCCGGCCGGGCGACCTATGCTCGTCCATCGCTGCTGTCCGACATCGAGGAGACGCCGATGCCCCACGTGACGCTCCACGCTCTCGAAACCGACCTCGCCGGGCGTGAAGCAGGCCTCATCAGGGAACTCGCCGACGCCGTCGTGTCCGTGTACGGCGAATGGGCCCGGCCGTCGGTCGACGTCAGGCTCATCGGCATCCCGGCCGGGCGGTGGGCCCGCGGCGGAGCGCCGGTCGCCACCGCCGCGCCGTCGGTCACCTTCGGCATGCGTGAGGAGGTGTTCGCCCGGCCGGACGCCGCCGGTGTCGTCGCGCGGCTCGTCTCGGCGTTCACCGATGCCGTCACCGCCGTGTTCGGCGCCGACTGCCGCGACGAGGTGCTGGTCGAGCTCGTCGGTCAGCCCACGTCCCGGTCGGGTCTCGGCGGCAAGGTGATCAGCGGCGGGTAGCGCGTGGCCGGTTCCGGTTCCACGACCTGCTCCGCGAATGCCGGCCCCACCGGATGCCTGCCGCTGTGCTCGCGCCGGGCCGCCGGCACGAGCACAGCGGGTCGTGTCACGCGACGGCGGTCCCCTCCAGCTCGACGAGCTGACCCGGGATCGCGAGCCGGGTCACGCCGAGCATCGTCGTGGCAGGCGCGACCTTCGCGGCGCCGAGCCGGGACGCGAGGACGCCGTAGTGCGGGAACAGCAGGTCGACGTCGGTCGTGTAGACGTTGAGCCGGACCAGGTTCTCCAGGGACATGCCGGCCTCGGCGAGGACGGCCTCCAGGTTGTCGAGGCTCAACGCCAGCTGCGCGGCCATGTCACCGTCGTGCATGGGGCGGCCGTCGGCGCTCATCGCGGTCTGCCCGGAGCAGTACAGGGTGCGGGTCTCCCCGGAGACGAGCTCACCCTGGTTGAATCCCATGTCGAGCGACCAGGCGACCGGGTTGACCGCCGTTCGTTGCAGTGCCACATCTGCTCCATTCGGATCGGGTGGACGGGCGGGCCGTCCGTGCTGATGAGCCTGCCAACGAATCACGACATCCTGTGTCGTGTATTGCAGTAAGGTTCCCGGATGCGCGCCGACCGGCTGGTTTCGCTGGTGCTGCTGCTCCGCCAGCGCGGACGGCTGTCCGCCGCCACCCTCGCCCGTGAGCTGGAGGTGTCGACCCGCACCGTCCTGCGCGACATCGAGGCGCTGTCCGCGGCCGGTGTCCCCGTGTACGCCGAACGCGGCCGGCACGGCGGGTTCCTGCTGCTGCCCGGCTTCCAGACGGAGCTCACCGGCCTGAACCACGACGAGGCGCTCGCCCTGCTGGTCGCCGGTTCCCGCAGCGGCGCGCAGGCGTTCGGGCTCGGGTCGGCGCTCGCCTCCGCGATGCGCAAGGTCGTCGACGCGCTGCCGGAGAGCTACCGGACCACCGCGGCCGGCGCGGTCCAGCGGCTACTGATCGACCCGGAAACCGACCTGCTCGCCCGCCGGCAGGCCGCCGAGGAGGTCCCCGACGCGGTCATGGCCGAGGTGCGCCGCGCGGTCCTCGCCGGCCACAAGCTGCGCATCCACTACGCGCTGGCCCGCCAGACCCCGACGTGGCGCACCGTCGACCCGGTCGGCCTCGTCACGGTCCGCGACCAGGGCTACCTGCTGGCCACGAGATCCGGCGCGGACCGCACCTACCGGCTGTCCCGGATCGCGGCCGCCGAGGAGCTCGACGAACCCGCCGAACGAACCGACCGCATCGACCTGGACCGCGCCTGGCAGGAACGCAGCACCCGGTTCCGGACCGGCGGCGACCAGGTCACCGTCCTGGTCCGGCTGCACCCCGCCCGCCGGGAGGACCTGGCCGGCACCGCCCTGGCCGTCCTCACCGAAACCACCGACCAGGACGGCTGGCTGCGGATCGAGGTCACGTTCCAGGACGCCCGGCACGCCGAATGGGCGCTGTGGCAGCTCGCCACGAACGCCGAAGCCCTGACCCCGCAATGGCTGCGCGCATCCCTGCGCGACCGCGCCGCCGCCATCGCCGCCCGCTACGCGGACCTGGCCTGAGCGGGACGCGACACCGCGCCCCGCCGCCGGGCACGCCGACGCGCCGGCCGCGAAGGTAGTTTCCGGCAATGGACCTTTCGGTATTGCAGGCACGGGCCGCTGAGATCGCCGCCATGTACGACGAGCACAACACCGCCGCAGGGCGGGGGGCGTGGACGACCGGTGACCTGGCGCTGGGGTTCGTCGGGGACGTCGGGGACCTCGCCAAGCTGGTCATGGCGGTGGACGGGCGGCGGGAGATCCCGGACGCCCGGGACCGGCTCGGCCATGAGCTGGCGGACTGTCTGTGGTCGGTGCTCGTGCTCGCCGACCGGTACGGCGTCGACCTGGTCGCCGAGTTCGGGCGGATGACCGACGGGATCGAGCGGCACCTGACCTGACCAGCGGGCGGGCCGGGCGGGCAACGATCCGGGCGCGGAAACAAAGAAAGGCAAGGAGAAACGCTCCCTGCCACTTCTAACGTATATCGCACCCCGGGGCTTGCGGCAAGACCACAGGGGTGCGGCAGAATGCTCCATTCGTGGTGAATGGGGGATTTCATGCGTGACGTGATCATCGCCGGGGGCGGGCCGGCGGGGCTGATGCTCGCCGCCGAGCTGCGGCTGCACGACGTCGACGTGATGGTGCTGGAGAAGGAGCCGCAGCCGGCCGCGTACGTGAAAGCGCTCGGGCTGCACGTGCGCAGCATCGAACTCATGGACCAGCGGGGATTGCTGGAACGGTTCCTCGACAACGGGCGGCGGTCCCCGGTCGGCGGGTTCTTCGCCGGGATCACGAAACCGGCGCCGGCGTTGGACAGCGCCCACGGGTACGTCCTCGGCATCCCGCAACCGGTGACCGAACGGCTCCTCGCCGAGCACGCCACGGACCTCGGCGCCGACATCAGACGCGGCCACGAGGTTGTCGGGGTCGCGCAGGACCCGGATGGAGTGACCGTCGACCTCGCCGACGGCACCCGGCACAGGGCACGGTTCCTGGTCGGATGCGACGGCGGGCGCAGCACCGTCCGCCGGTTGTCAGGTATCGCGTTCCCCGGCGAGCCGAGCCGCGCCGACACGCTGCTCGGCGAGATGGAGGTGACCGCGGCGCCGGAGACGGTGACCGGCATCGTCGCCGAGATCCGTAAGACGCAGCTGCGGTTCGGGCTCGGACGGTCCGGTGACAGCGGCCCGTACCGGGTCGTGGTGCCCGCGGACGGGGTCGCCGAGGACCGCGGCGTCCCGCCGACATTGGAGGATTTCCGGAAACAGTTGCAGGTATTCGCCGGCACCGACTTCGGGGTGCACTCGCCGCGGTGGCTGTCGCGGTTCGGCGACGGCACCCGGCACGCCGAACAGTACCGGGCCGGACGGGTGTTCCTCGCCGGCGACGCCGCGCACGTCCACCCGCCGCTCGGCGGGCAGGGACTGAACCTCGGCATCCAGGACGCCGTCAACCTCGGCTGGAAACTCGCCGCGACCGTCGGCGGGTGGGCGCCGGACGGGCTGCTCGACACGTACCACGCGGAACGGCACCCGGTCGCCGAGGACGTGCTGGACAACGTGCGGGCGCAGACGGAGCTGCTGCGCACGGAGCCGGGTCCGCAGGCGGTGCGCCGGCTGCTGGCGGAGCTGATGAGCTTCGAGGAGGTCAACCGGCACCTCATCGAGAAGATCACCGCGATCTCCGTCCGGTACGACCTGGGCGGCGGCCACGATCTCGTCGGCCGGCGGCTGCGGGACGTCCCGCTCAAGCACGGCCGCCTGTACCAGCTGATGCATGCCGGCAGGGGACTGCTGCTCGACCAGACGGGCCGGCTGTCGGCCGGAGGCTGGGCGGACCGCGTCGACCACGTCGTCGATGTCAGCGACGAACTGGACGTGCCTGCGGTGCTGCTGCGCCCCGACGGGTACGTCGCGTGGGCCGGCGACGACCAGGCGGACCTCGACACCCGCCTCGGGACATGGTTCGGGGCGGCCACCTGACCAGCAGGATGCCGCCTCGGCGTCCACCCACGCTGCCGTGCAGGACCGGGCCAGGATCGGCGCGGCACCGCATAAGATCCATGCCCATGACGGGGACACTCCTGGTGACAGGCGCGACCGGTTCGCTCGGGCGGCGCGTGTACGAGCAAGCCACCGCCGGCGGATGGACCGTCACCGGCACCTGGTTCGCGAACCGCACCCGCGGTGGCGACGCGCGCCTCGACATCCGCGACCGGGCGGCGATCGGCGCGCTGCTGCGCGACACCCGCCCCGACGTCATCATCCACACGGCTGCGGGACGGGACCGCGGCGACTGGGCGTCGATCGCCGACGGCGCCGCCAACGTCGCGGTCGCCGCTTCCGGCGCCGGCATCCGGCTCGTGCACATGTCCAGCGACGCCGTGTTCTCCGGCCGGGAGATCCACTACGACGAAACCGCATTACCGGACCCGACATACCGGTACGGCGCGGCGAAGGCTGCCGGCGAAACCGCCGTCGCCGCGATCCACCCGAACGCGGTGCTGGTCCGGACCTCGACGATCCTCGGCGACGGCCGCGGCGCGCACGAGGTCCTCACCCACGACCTGGCGTCCGGACGGGTGCAGGGGGCGCTGTTCACCGACGAGATCCGGATGCCGGTCCACGTCGACGACCTCGCCGCCGCCCTGCTCGAGGTCGCCGCCGGCAGCCACCGCGGCGTGCTCAACATCGCCGGCCCGGAGCCGATCAGCCGGCATGAGCTCGGCCTGCTCGTCGCCGCCCGCGACGGCCTGGACCCGTCGGCGATACCGGCCGCCCGCAGCCGGGACCTGTTCCCGAACCGGCCGCTGGACGTGCGGCTCACCAGCGCCCTCGCCGAGTCGATGCTGCGGGTCAGGCTGCGACCGGCCGGCGAGTTCATGACCGGGGCTGCTACGGTCACCGGTGACCGACCCGACCCGAGGAGGTGAGACCCGTGAACGTGGTGACAGGACGGGCGCTCCCTTCCCCGATGGTCGAACGGCTCACCTGACCCAGGTGACCGGCCGGGGCGCCCGCGACACGGCATCCCGGAAGGCAGCACACCTGTGCGGTACATCTCCAGCACGACCGTCGACGGCGTCTCCACCAGACAGTTCGTCCTCGGCGACATCCCCGGCAACCTGTGGACCCCGGCCGGCAGGTCCGGCGGCCCGCTGATCCTCATCGGGCACGGCGGACGCCAGCACAAGGCCGCACCCGCCGTCGTCGCCGGCGCGCACCGGTTCGTGACCGGGCTCGGCGCGACCGTCGCCGCGATCGACGCACCCGGGCACGGCGACCGGCCCCCGACCACCCCACCGTGGCACGGCCGCCGGCCGAGCCTGCCGGAGGTCGTCGCGTTCAACTCGGCGCTCGCGGCGGTCGCCGTGCCCGACTGGCAGGCCGTCGTCGACGCGCTGCCGGACGGGCCCGTCGGGTACTGGGGAACGTCCCTCGGCACCGGGATCGGCATCCCCCTGGTCGCGGCCGAACCCCGCATCGGCGCCGCCGTCCTCGGCCTCGCCGCCGGCCCGCTCGACACGGCCGCGGAGGTGACGGCGCCGGTGCAGTTCCTGCTGCAGTGGCACGACGAGCTCGTGCCCCGCGAGCAGGCGCTCGCGCTGTTCGACGCGCTCGGGTCCGCGGACAAGACGCTGCACGCGAACCCCGGCGGACACGGGGACGTGCCGGCGTTCGAGCACGACAGCTCAGTGCGGTTCTTCGCCCGGCACCTCGGCGACCCGCGCGTGTAGGTGCATGTCGTGCCAGCCGTCGGTGTGGCGGGCCTCGCCGCGTTTCGTGCCTTCCAGCGCGTACCCGGCGCGGCCCGCGACCCGGCACGACGGCACGTTCGCCGTCGAGTGGCAGACCTCGACCCGGTGCAGGCCGAGCGTCCCGAACGACCACCCGGTCAGCGCCGCCAGGGCCCGCCCCGCGACGCCCCGGCCACGGGCGGACGGCAGCACCCAGTACGACACCTCCGCCAGCCCCTCGGCGAGGTCGATCGTGCGGAGACTGATCTGCCCGGCGACCCGGCCGCCGTCGGTGACGGCCCAGCCGGCGCCGGTCTCCGCCCGCCAGCGCGCCGGCCAGCGGGCGATCCAGTCGCGGGCCTCCGCGGCGGTCATCGACCGGCAGTGCCAGCGCTGGATGTCGGGATCGGAGTAGGCTTCGACCACGGCGTCCACATCGGCGGGCAGCCACGGCCGCAACCGCAGGCTGTCTCCGTCCAGCACCGGCTGAACGGACGCGGCGAGGATCCCTACCGGCAACGCCGGTGTCACGAGCGACGGCATGCCACCGACGGTAATTGACGGCAATACGGAAATCGAAAACCGGTAAACGGGCTCGCCCGCCGGCATCCATCAGCGTAGCGCCGCCGCGGGGGCCGGTGACGTCGCCGTGCCGCTGCCGGGGGATCGAGCGGTGTCGTTGGGTCTGTGGTGCGGGGGCGTCAGGCGGTCGCTGGATGCACGCAGCCGTCGGTGACGCTGGCCTCGGCGGCGGCGATCACCGCGTCGAGCCGATCCCGGGTGGCGGTGAGGCCGGCGACCTGCGCGTCGATCCGGCTCCGCTCCTCCGCCAGCAGCCGCAGGGTTTCCGGGGTCGCGTGACCGGTGTACACGCACGGCAGCAGGTCCAGGATGCGGCGGCTGGACAGGCCCGCCGCGTACAGCTGCTGCACCAGCATCACCCGGTCGACGGCGCCGTCCGGGTAGTGGCGCTGCCCGGACGGGCTGCGGTCCGCGCCCAGCAGGCCCTGCTCCTCGTAGTAGCGCAGCGCCCGCACGCTGACACCCGCTTTCGTCGCGAGCTCCCCGATCCGCACCTGCGACCCTCCTCACGTCCAGCACACTTGCCTCTGACGTCAACGTCAGGTTTTAGCGTAACCGGCATGGACATCAACGGATCGGTCGCGCTCGTCACCGGCGCCAACCGCGGCCTCGGCCGGCACTTCGCCCAGGAACTGCTCAACCGCGGCGCGACCGTGTACGCCACCGCACGCGACCCGCGCACCGTCGACCTTCCCGGTGTGCGGGTGCTGCGGCTGGACGTCACGGACCCCGGCAGCATCGAGGAGGCCGCCGACGTGGCGAAGGACGTGACGCTGCTGGTGAACAACGCGGGCGTCGCAACGTACACCAACCTCCTCGGCAGCCCGCTCGACGCCGTCCGCCTGGAGATGGAGACGCACTACTTCGGGACGCTGCAGGTGATCCGGGCGTTCGCGCCGGTCCTAGCGGCGAACGGCGGCGGCGCGATCCTCAACGTCCTGTCGCTGCTGTCGTGGGCGAATTACGACGGCGCGAATTCGTACAGTGCCGCGAAGGCCGCCCAGTGGAGCCTGACCAACGGGGTGCGGATCGAGCTGGCGAAGCAGGGCACCCACGTCACCGGCGTGCACCTGGGCGCCGCCGACACCGACATGATGGCCGGGTGGGACGTGCCGAAGCTCGACCCCGCGTTCGTCGCCGCGACCGCCCTCGACGGCGTGGCCAAGGGCTGGACCGAGGTGCTGGTGGACGACGCGAGCCGCGCGGCGAAGGCCGCACTCACCACCTGACGCGCTCACCGCCTCAGAACGCGATATCGGCAATACAGCGTAAAGACGTGCGCGGTCACCGCCTGCGGTCGTGGTAGTGGTCCAGGACGTCGAGGGCGTCCTGGACCCGCCCGCGCCGCAGCAGCAGCTCCGCGAGCAGCGTCGCCGGCGCCAGCCCGGACGGGTCCGACAGCGCCGCGATCGCCTCGTCCTCACGGCCCTGCCCGGCGAGCAGCTCACCGAGCCGCGCCCGCACCGACGGCAGGTCATGATCGGGGCAGGCCCGCAGGGCGACGACCGCCTCGGGCACCCGGCCGCGCTCGACGAGCAGCTCCACGCGGATCATGAGCAGGTCCACGTCGTGCGTGTCCTCCAGCAACGCCAGCGCCGCGTCCGGGGCGATCCCACCAAGAGCGTGGAGGGCGCACTCGGGATCGTCGCCGCAGGTGGCGAGGTCGGTCAGGATCGCGACCGCCTCCTCGATCCGGCCGTTGCGGCTGTACATCTGAGCCAGCGGCACCCCGTCGAGTGGTTTGAGCACGTCGGCGGCCCCGTCGACGTCACCCTGCCGCTCCAGCACCTCGGCCAGCCACATCGTGAGGCGGCCGTCCCGGAAGCCGCGGCCGGCGCCGTCGGCCGCCCAGTCCCGCAGGTCACCGGCCCGGCCGTGCCGGTGCAGCAGCCGCCCCGCCTGATCCAGCACGTACGGGGCGTGCGGCCGCAGCACCGCGACCGCCTCGTCCACCGCGCCGCGCCGCTCCAGCTCCGCCGCGACCACCCCCGCCACGTGCGCCGAACCGGCGGCCAGCGGCTCCAGGACCGTGAACGCCTCGTCGCCGCGACCGGCCGCGGCCGCCACCTCCAACAGGGCCGCGGCCACCCCCGCCTCGCCGAGCCGCGGTACCAACAACGCGAACACCTCCTCGACGCGGCCCTGCGCGCCGAGCAGCGCCGCGACCTCCCGCGCCACCCGGTGATCGTCCACCCAGGGGGTGAGCAGCGCCAACGCGTCACCGGTCCGTCCCCGCCCGTGCAGGGCGCCGGCGCGGGCCCGCAGCACCGGCAACCATCCCGCGTCGGTGAACCGGTCCAGCGCGGCGTCGTCCGGGTCGTGCTCGGCGAGCACCTGCGCGCAACCCTCGTCGCCTGCGGCGGCCCGCACCCGGAGGATCCCGGCGTGCCCGAGCCCGGCGAGCCGCCGCGCGATGCCGACGGGAACCCGCCGGTCACGGATGAACCGCGCATGCACGTCCATCCCGGCAACATATCGGCACCAGCCACTGTCCCGTGTCCCCGCCACGGCACCGCCGACGTGTTGGCCACCGCTTGTCCAGTCGTCTCGTGCCGCCGGTGTACGTCGGGGCCGCCGGCGCTCCTGGTCAGGCGCTCACCAGCGAGACGGCCAGCGCCGCCATGACGACGGCGATCGCGGCGTCGACGACCCGCCACGCCGCCGGGCGGGCCAGCAGCGGCGCCAACCGGCGGGCACCGAAACCGAGGGCGGCGAACCACAGCAGGCTCGCGGCCGCCGCACCAGCGCCGAACGCCCACCGGTCCTCGTGCTGGTGCGCGACGGTGCCGAGCAGGACCACCGTGTCGAGGTACACGTGCGGATTGAGAAACGTGAACGCCAGGCACGCCAGCAGCGTCGCCCGCAACGCCGCCGGCGGATGGTCCAGCGGGGTCAGCGCGGCCGGCCGCAGCGCCCGGCGGGCGGCGAGGACCGCGTAACCGAGCAGGAACGCGGCACCCGCCCACCGCACGACAGTCAGGACCGCCGGCGCGCCGGCCACGACGACGCCGAGACCCGCGATCCCGGCGCTCATCAGGGTCGCATCGGCGGCCGCGCAGATCGCCACGACCGGGCCGACGTGCTCGCGGCGCAGCCCCTGCCGCAGCACGAACGCGTTCTGAGCGCCGATGGCGACGATCAGCCCGAGCGAGAAACCGAACCCGGCCAGAGCGGAACCCACGCCGGTCAACGGATGCGCGCCGCCCGCCGCTCGGTGGCGGTGATGTAGCCGCGCAGCGCGTCCCGCGACCGGGACAGCGCGTCGATGTGCCCGTCGAGCCCGTGCAGCCTGGCGCGGAGCGTGTCCAGCAGCTCCGGGCACGGTTCGAGCTCGGGCACGGCGCCGGACGCGCACGGCAGCAGCGCCCGGATCTCCTGCGTCGACAGCCCGGCCTCCAGCAGGTGACGGATCTGCGCGACGGTCACCACCGCGTCGTCGGTGTAGTCGCGGTAGCCGCTCGCGGCCCGGCCCGGCTCCAGCAGGCCCTGCGCCTCGTAGTAGCGCAGCTGGTGCGCGTGCACGCCGGTGCGCCGGCTCAGCTCCCCGATCAGCATGAGCGCCCCCGCTTGACCTTCGACCGGTGTGAACGTTCACGATTGTGTCATGACGTTCGACCCGCACGACCTGCTCGCCGCCAGCCGGCTCGGGGTCCTGGCCACCATCAAGGCCGACGGCCGCCCGCAGCTGTCCCCGGTCATGCCGTTCTACGACCGCGCCGCCGGGGTCATCCTCGTGTCGATGACGCAGGGCCGGGCGAAGACCGCGAACCTGCGCCGCGACCCGCGGGCGACGCTCGAGGTCACCGGCGCCGACGGCAGGTCGTGGGCGACCGCCGAGGGCATCGCCACCCTCACCGGCCCCGGCACCGACCCGCACGGCCCCGAGGTCGAGGCCCTCGTCGACTACTACCGCCGCGCCGCAGGCGAACACCCCGACTGGGACGAGTACCGCACGGTGATGGTCTCCGACCGCCGCGTGCTGATGTCGATGACAGTCGACCACGTGTACGGCGCCGACCTCGGCTGACGCGACGCCGCTGTCACACCCGGAGCCCTTGACGGGCGACGAACTCGAGGAAGTCCTCCGCGACCACCTCGTCGTCGCCGTCGTCGTGGAAGTGGAACCAGACCTGGTCGTGGCAGCGGCCGCCGGTCACCGGAAACCCCCAGTGGTCGCCGGTGCCGACCGCCGAAACGGCGACGAAAGTGCGGTCTGGGAACTCCTTGTCGTTGAGCGTGCGGAGCTCATCGACCGTGAACAGCTCGGCGACGCCGAGGATGCCGCCGCCGTGGCGGATCATGAACGCCTTGTACTTGTCCGGTAGAACGACACCCATGGCGCGCTCGACGTCGGCCAACTCCTCGGCGGTCGCGGTCACCCCGAACACCAGGCCGAGCTCCCACTCGGCGTCGTTCAGTGCGAGCTCCCGCTGGACCGGCGCGGCGAGGACGTCGAACTCCGCCATCTCCATGCCGGCAACCCTAATCCGCATGCTGGCATTACCGTTACCGGCAATCCGGCTACGGCCCGGACGGCCGGTCAGCGCGCGAGAGCGCCGCACAGCTCTCTGGCACGGTGAGGGGGAGGGCGAGGGGAAGACAGCGCCGGCCAGGCCACGGCCGCGATCCGGCGGCCGTCCCGTCGGCCCTGACCTGGACGCGCAGTTACCGGATTGCCGTTGCCAGTAATCCGGCAACTTCCCGGCCGTCGGCCAGCGAGGGAGACAGGCAGGGCGGTCAGCGAAACGGCGGAGGCGGGGCGCAGGGAGTCGTGCAGCGCAGTCGGGAAAGCGGCAGAGGCGCGGGGCGCAGGGGAATCGTGCAGCGCGGTCAGGAAACGGTGTTGGAGATAGTGGCAGGGGGTTGGCTGCAATCCCGTTTCCGCGTGCCGGGCGGCTGCTACCGCGGCCCGGCACGCGGTAGTCGCCCTGCCCCACACCAGCGACGCCCGCAGCACGTGGGGCGCCGGCATCCGCGTCGTGCAGCACGCGCCGGGCGGCTGCTACCCGGCGGTAAGGCGGGGGCAGCCGGGCGGGCGGGGGCAGAAGGCGAAGGAGTTGAACGGCTCCGGGTCGGTGCGGAAGAGGCGGCCGAGGGCGGGGACGGCGGCGTCGTGGTGCGGGCGGATGTGGCCGGCGGCGGCCAGCAGCGCCGCGGACATGCCGCCGAGGTACAGGGAACCGAGCGCCTGGAGGGTCAAGGTCAGGTCCGGCCGGGTCCGGGTGGGGGTGCAGGTCGCGCCGTCGGGGGTCGCCGACAGCCGCCACGTGCCGGTGTTGCGGGGGCACATCGGGTCGGCGTCGACGGCGATCGTCAGGTCGGCGGTGGCGTCGTACGACCGTGCGGTGAGCGCCGCCGGCAGGTCGAGGACGCGCAGCCACAGGTTGTCGGACTGGCGGGTGACCCGTAGGGCGCGCGGGTTGCGCAGCATCCACCGCAGCGGCTCGTCGGCGGGCCGGGTCGGGGCGGTGACGCGCCGGGTGAGGTCGAAGTCGGTCAGCAGCATCCACATCGCCCGGTACGCGTCCGCGGAAGCCGCCTGCAGGGCGTCGACGACGAGGGTGCCGGTGTGCTCGGCGAGCGGCGTCCACGGCAGCCGGAAGTTCGCGACGCCGTCGACGTCCCCCTGTGGGGAGCGGTGGATGAGGTACCGGGTGGGGCCGTCCGGGCCGGTGGCGTCGTCGCTGAGCCCGTTCCACTTGCCGGGTGCCGGTCGCGGCTCGCCGACCTGCCGGCGACGGACGTCGTCGTGGACGCGGGGCCACGCCTGCCGGGCGGTCGCGGCGTCGACGAGCTCCAGTGACCCCGCGGGCGGGTCCGCGTCGGCGAACGCGGCCTCGGCGCGGTCCAGGTCCCAGCGGGTCCGCCGGGTCGCGGGCGCGAACCCGTACCGGCCGTAGATGCCGCCCTCGCTGGCGCTCAGCGCGGCGAGCGGCTCGCCCCGGTCGAGGGCCTCGTCGAACATCGCCTGCATCATGCCGCGCAGCAGGCCCAGCCGCCGGTGTGTCGCGATCACCGCGGTCGCGGTCACCCCGCCGAACGGCACCTCGCGCAGGCCGGGGACGGTGATCGCGAGGGACAGCATCGCCGAGCCGCCCACGACCTTGCCGCCGTCGAACGCGGCCTGCGGGTGGAAGTGCCCGGCCGTGACGACCTCCTCGACCCAGCGGGCCACCTGTTCCGGTGTCGCCGGCCGGTTCGGCGGCGGCCACGCCTCGGGTCCCCCGTGCCACGCCGCGGGCGCCGGCTCCCAGTGCGGCAGCCCGTTGACGTACGGCAGCACTCGCAGGTACGCGGGTGCCTCGTCCCGCGTGACGGGCCTGATCTCGACCGCCATAGATCCGATCTTGCGCAGCCGCGCCGGCCGCCGCAACGCAGAAACGGCTCACAGCCTGCGGTGCGGGTCGAAGAGGAAGGCGGCGACGGCGCGAAACAACAGCGGTATGGGGGTGTAACGGCCGGCGGACACGATCGCGGGAAGTCCGGTGCGGTTCGGTGGAGAGGACGGGTCAGGTGCGGTCGACGCCACGGTTTCTGCAGGGTGTGTACGCGTTCGTCGGGAAAGGGATCGACGCGCCGGTGGCGGTCGACGCGGCGCTCAGCTACACCGTGCCGGTCGGGGTGGTGACGCAGACGGTGTACTTCCGCGGCGGCAACACCACCGACGAGCTGGTGTACGTGGTGCTGACCAGGGACGGCACGCCGATGCGGTACTTCCCGATCGGGGCGAAGAGCGACGTGCACGTGCCGCTGCGGGTCGTCGAGGACCTCGACGCCGGGACGGTCGTGGAGCTGCTCGTCGGCGCCCCGGAAGGGGTCAGCGGGGCGATCGTCGTGGACCTCGGGCTCGTGGAGGTCTGATGCAGCGACTCGTCGTCATCGGCAACGGGATGGCCGGCGCGCGGGCGGTGGAGGAGATCCTGGAGCGCGGCGGGCGGGACCGGTTCACGATCACGATGTACGGGGCGGAACCGTACGGCAACTACAACCGGATCATGCTGTCGAACGTGCTGTCCGGCGCGGAACACGAGGACGGCATCTTCCTCAACAGCCTGCCGTGGTACGCGGCGAACGGCATCGACCTGCGCGCCGGCGTCCGGGTCGAACGCATCGACCGGTTCGCGAAGGTCGTCCTCGACGACAACGGCGACGAGCTGCGCTACGACAAGCTGATCATCGCCACGGGCAGCCGGCCGTTCATCCCGCCGATCGACAACATGCACCACCCGAAACGCGGCTACCACCAGGGTGTCTTCACGTTCCGGACGATCGACGACACCCGCGGCATGATCCGGTACGCGCGGGACCACGAACGCGCTGTCGTCATCGGCGGCGGGCTGCTCGGCCTGGAGGCCGCCCGCGGCCTGCAGGCGCACGGGGTCGCGGTGACGCTCGTGCACGCCGCCGGGCACCTGATGAACGCGCAGCTGGACGCGCAGGGCGGGGCGATCCTGCGGGCGAGCGTCGAGCGGCTCGGCATCACCGTCGAGCTCGCCGCCCGTACCGACGCGATCGAAGGCAAGGAGAAGGTGCAGGGTGTCCGGCTCGCCGGCGGCCGGGTGATCCCGTGCGACATGGTCGTCGTCGCCGCGGGTATCCGCCCCGACACGACCCTCGCCGAGGTCAGCGGCCTCACCGTCGAGCGTGGCGTCGTCGTGGACGACCAGCTGCGCTGCCTCGACGAACCCGACATCTACGCGGTGGGGGAGTGCGTGCAGCACCGCGGCGAGACGTACGGCCTGGTGGCGCCGCTGTGGGAGCAGGCGCGGGTCCTCGCCGACCACGTGACCGGACGCGACGTGCACGCCGCCTACCACGGGTCGCGGACCGCGACGAAGCTGAAGGTCGCCGGCGTCGACGTCGCCGCGATGGGGCTCAGCACGCCGGCGCCCGGCGACGAGTTCGTGGTGTTCGCCGAGCCGGGCCGCGGCGTGTACAAGAGCGTCATCATCCGCGACGACCGGCTCGTCGGCGCCACCCTCCTCGGCGACGTGTCGAAGGTCGGGTTCCTGATGCAGGCGTACGAGCAGGGGCTGCCGCTGCCGGAGGAACGGGTCCGGCTGCTGTTCGACCTCGGCGGGCCCGACGCCGGGACCTCAGCCGCCGAACTGGCCGGCGACGCGCAGGTGTGCAACTGCAATGGCGTCACCAAGAATGCGATAACCGAGGCCGTGCGGACCACGAAGACGCTGTCCGGGGTCATGGAACGGACCAGGGCCGGGAAGGGCTGCGGCTCCTGCAGGTCGCTGGTGGAGCAGATCGTCGACTGGGCCGCGGGCGGCACCGCCGAGCAGGACCCGTCCGCCGACTGGTACGTGCCGGGCGTACCGATGCGGAAACCGGACCTCGTCGCGGCGATCCGCGCGCAGAACCTGCGCAGCGTCTCCGCCGTGTTCGACGCCCTGGCCGGCGGCGAGGAGGACGCGAAAAGCAAGATGGGGCTCGTGTCGCTGCTGCGGATGCTGTGGGGCGACGACTACGTCGACGAACGCGACGCCAGGTTCATCAACGACCGCGTCCACGCCAACATCCAGCGTGACGGCACGTTCTCCGTCGTGCCGCAGATGAAGGGCGGCGTCACCACCCCGGACCAGCTGCGCCGCATCGCCGACGTCGCCGACAAGTACGCGGTGCCGCTCGTCAAGCTCACCGGCGGGCAGCGCATCGACCTGCTCGGCATCCGCAAGGAGGACCTGCCGAAGGTGTGGGCCGACCTCGACATGCCGTCCGGGTACGCGTACGGCAAGAGCATGCGCACCGTGAAGACGTGCGTCGGGTCCGACTACTGCCGGTTCGGCCTCGGCGACTCCACCGCGCTCGGCATCGAGATCGAGTCCCGCTTCCAGGGCCTGGAAAGCCCCGGCAAGATGAAGCTCGCCGTCACCGGCTGCCCCCGCAACTGCGCCGAGGCGTACGTGAAGGACCTCGGCGTCGTCGCGATCGACGGCGGCCGCTGGGAGATCTACGTCGGCGGCGCCGCCGGCGCCCACATCCGCAAGGGCGACCTCCTCGCCACCGTCGGCACCCCCGCCGAGGTGATCCGGCTGACGGGCCGTTTCCTGCAGTACTACCGCGAAAATGCGAACTGGCTCGAACGCACCTACGCGTTCGTCCCCCGCCTGGGCATCGACCGCCTGCGCGCGCTGATCGTCGAGGACAGCGAAGGGCTCGGCGCCGGCCTCGACGAACGGATGGAGGCGGCCGTGGCCGCGTACCGCGACCCGTGGAAGGACGACCTCGACCCGGCCGTCCCCGGCCAGTTCCGCACGTCACTGCCGCTGGTCGCGCTGCCCCAGGTGCCGGTCCGATGACCGCGACCGCGGGCCCCGGCGAGGCAACCTCGACGACCACAGGGGTCAGCCACCGCCTCGGCCCCGTCACCGACATCCCGCTCGGCGAGGGCCGCGCGTACGCCGTCGACGGCCACCAGGTCGCGGTGTTCCGGCTGCGGCGCGGCGGCCTGCGGGCCGTGTCCGCCGTCTGCCCCCACGCCGGCGGTCCCCTCGCCGACGGCCTCATCGACGCGAAGGTCGTCATCTGCCCGCTGCATCAGCACGTGTACGACCTGGCGACCGGCTGCTCCACCACCGGCCAGCCAGCATTGCAGGTGTACGCCATCCACGAGGACGACGACGGCACCCTGATCCTCACCGTGTGACGCCGGGTCGCCCCTGAACGCACCGGTGCCCGGGCCGGGATGTCCGGCTCGGGCACCGACGGGTCGCATCCGGACGTGTCATTGGCGTTCGTCGTTGCCGGTGTCGAGTGCGTGCAGCAGCGCCGGCAGGGCGGCCGGGCCGCACGCGGTCAGGACCTGGGCGATCTGGTCGCGGGCGGTGGTGTCGCCGGCAGCGGTGTATCGGGTGAGGAGTTCGACCAGGCGGGACTGCAGGTACGCGGCCGCCGGGGTCCGCAGCCGCTCCACCAGGTCGCCGGTGGGCCGGCCGGTGTCCAGCCGCGCTTCGAGCTCGTCGAGGAGCTGGTCTGCGGTGTGGACGGCGTCCGGGGTGAGGTCGAGGTCGGGCAGCACGTCCAGCCACGCGGCGACCTCCGCGGCGAGGGCGGCGTCGGTGATGTCGGCGACGATCGGGCGCAGGTCGCCGAGCATCTGCTCGATGGCGACGAGCTGGTGATGGTCGCGATAGTCGTCGGTACCGCGTAGCTCCTCGAACCGCCGGCTCGTCTCCGACGCGGCCTCACCCGGCTGGATGAAGTCGTCCTCGGTGACCGGCAGGGCACGCAGGCGCGCGGCGCGGGCGGCCGCGTCGGCCCGGGTGAACCGGAACCCGTCGAGCGCCCGCCGGGCCACCTCGTCCGGGTGCAGGATTGCCGGCAGTGCAATCGCGGGTGCAAGGGTTCTGAGGTGCACGAGTTCCCGGACGGCGTACTGGATCGGGTAGCCGTCGTCCAATGCCCAGTCGATGACCGCCGCGGCCAGGAAGACGTCGGCGCGTGGCCGGTTCCGGGGCAGCCCCAGGTGGTCGTAGCGGACGTCGGCGACGGCCGAGTCGATCAGCGACAGCCACCAGTACACCGGCTGGTGATCGGCGGGACGGTGGGCCAGGAGCCACTGGTGCCGGCGGGCCGGGTCGGTGGCGATCAGGTCGCGGATGAGGTCGCTCATGTGGTGAGGCGGCGCAGGGCGGCGTGCGCGGGCGGGGCCCAGGTGGGTTTGCCGCCGGGGCGGCCGTGGACGCCGTTGTCGCCGATGATGATGCCGGACAGGACGCGCAGAACAGCGCAGCCGCGGGCACGGCGCAGGGTCGCGGCGTCGGGCCGGTAGGCGTCGAGGCAGCGGTCCGCGGCGCCGTCGGGCAGCAGCAGCCAGGCGGCGGCGAGGTCGTATGCGGGGTCGCCGGCGCACAGGTCGCCGAAGTCGACGACGCCGCAGAGGGCGCCGCCGTCGGTGAGGACGTTCGCGGGGTGCAGGTCGGCGTGCAGCCACACCGGCGGGCCCGACCAGTCCGGTGCCGCGACGGCGTCGTCCCACACCGCCTGTACGGCTTCCGGATTGTCGATAAGTCCCTGCTCGGTGACGTACGCGAGGCCCCTCGCGAACCCGGGCGCGCGTTCGGCGAGCGGGCCGCCGCGGTCCCGGCCCGCGGGTGCCTCAGGCGGCGCGGGCCGGTGCAGCGCCGTCAGGAACTCCGCCAGTACCGGCGCCGAACCGGTGGCGGGCGCCAGGTCGGCCGGTGTGCCCGGCACCCACGTGGTGATCAGCCACGGGCGCGGGAACAGCGGCGACGGCTCGCCGAGCCGCTGCGGGACGGGCACGGGCAGCGGCAGGCGCGGGGCGAGCGACGGCAGCCAGGTGTGCTCCTTGCGCAGCAGGTCGTCCGCGGACCCGGTCGCCCACGGCAACCTGACGGCGAGGTCGTCGCCGAGCCGCCACAGCTGGTTGTCCCAGCCGCGGGCGCCGAGCCGGACCGGGCGGTCGGCGAGGTCCGGGTGCTGGTCGCGGACCAGGTCCAGGACCAGGTCCGCGGTGATCTCGGTCGTGGCGTGGGTCATGTGGGGTGACAGTAGCGGCTGAGACACCGCTCAGGTGGCCTCAGGGAAGTCACAGTCACCGATGGTGAGACTGTCGGCATGCAACGGGGGCGGACGGTAGCGGGATGGACGGCGGTCGGTGCGGCAGGCGTGTACGTCGCGCTGAAAGGCAGCTGGGTCGCCGGCGGCACGTTCGGGGTCAAGGACCTCGGGAACCTGACCCGCGGCGAGTGGGCCGTGGACAACCTCGTCACGGGCGGGCTCGCGGTCGCCGGGATCGGGGTGGCGCTCGCCGCGATCCGGCCCTGGAGGATGCGGGTGCCGGTGTGGCTGGTCGCGGTGCCGATGTGGGTCGGGGCGGGCCTGCTCGCGCCGTTCGTGGTGCTGATGCCGGCGGCCGCGGCGTTGAAGGCCGCCGGCTGGTGGGAGCCGCCGCCCCCGCCGGACGGTGACCCGACGCTGCGGCCGTGGACGTTCGTCATCGTGTACGGCAGCTTCGTCGTCCTCGGCGTCGCCCTGGCCGTCGCGTTGCTGCTGTACGCCCGGGACCGGTTCAGGCCAGTCGTCGCCGGGAGCGTCGGGGCGGCGCCGCGCGGGTTGACGCACGCGGCGCAGGTGCCCCTCGCATGGGTCGCGGCGGTGATCGCGGCAGGGCTCGCGGTTCTGCGGTTGTCGTGGGTGCTCGGCGGCACGGCCGGGCTCCGGTCGGGCGTCGGTCGCGACGCGTGGCTGCGGCTGCAGGACACGGTGACGGCGGCGCAGTTCCTGTGCGCGGCGATCGGCCTGCTGGTCATGGTGCACCGGTGGGGGCCGCGGCGGCGGTTCGCGGTGCCGCTGGTCGCGACGTGGCTCGGGGCCGGCGGGATGGTCGCCGGCGGGTTCCTGAGCATGCCGACGATCCTCGCCGGGCAGCGGTGGACGGCGCACGGGCAGACGTTCGCCGGGTACGCGACCGCCACGTTCCTCACCTGCGTCGCCGGCGCCCTGATCAGCGTCGTCGCGCTGTTCCTGCTGGTGGAGCGGGCCGGGACGGTCAGGCGCGACCGGCTTTCAGCCTGACGGTACGGGGGACGGCTCGTCGCGGACCGCGCCGTGCAGGAACACCTCGACGATGTCGGCGGGGTCGCCGCCGGCCATGACGAGGTGCTGGAACATACGGGCGAGGTACTCGGGGTCGCGGCGCAGCCGGTCCTGTTCGGGTTCGAAGAGGACGGCGAGGGCGTCGACGGTCGCGGTCATCGAGTCGCGCCGCCGATCGCGGACCGGGGCGGCGGTCGGGTCGAGGCGGCCGGTGGTGAGGTGCCGGACGGCACCGGCGACCGCGCCCATGCGGCTCATGTACGCCCGGAGCGTCTCGACGGCCTCGATGAGCCGGTCGGCGAGCGGCTGGTCGAGGTCGATGGCGCGGACGTGGGCGAGGGTGTCGTCGTGCCGGAGCGCCTCGGCCATGCAGGCGGCGAGCAGGGCGTCCTTGTCGGCGAACACGCGGAAGATCGTGCCCTCGCCGATGCCGGCGGCGCGGGCGACCTGGGCGGTGGTGACGCTGGAGCCGTGCTCGACGACGAGGGGCAGCGCGGCGGCGACGATCATCGCGCGGCGGTCGTCGGGGGTCATCGGCGAGGAGCGTTTCCGGGGTTCGGTCATGCCCCCATCTTGCGGAGTGAGTGCTCACTCCGTCAAGGGTGTCCTATGGTGATCCTTTGTGAACGGTGTGCAGCTGCTCCTGATCATCTTCGGTGGGATCACCGTCGCGGCCGTCGCGCACCGGCGCGGTGCCCAGCCCGGCCTCGTCGTCGTCGTCCTCGCCGCCGCGGCGTCGTTCATCCCCGGCGTACCGCGGCTGCAGCTGGACAGCGAGCTCATCCTCGCCGTCGTCGTGCCGCCCCTGCTCTACTCCGCGACCCGGGGCGCGTCCGCCTCCAGCTTCTCCGCGAACTTCCGGCCGATCTTCACCCTCGGCGTCACGCTCGTCGTGCTCACCACCGGCGTCGCCGGGTACGCCGGGTCGCTGCTGCTGCCCGCGATCGGCCTGCCCGCAGCGATGGTCCTCGGCGCCGTCCTCGCCCCGCCGGACACCATCACCACCGTCACCCACGGCGAGGCCCTCGGCCTGCCCCGCCGCGTCACCGCGATCCTCACCGGCGAGAGCCTCGTCAACGACGCGACCGCCCTGACCCTGTTCAGCCTCGCCGTCGCCGCGACCGGCGCCGGGCACACCCTGTTCGACAACGGGTTCGTGCTGTTCCTGTACAACGCCGCCACCGGCATGGCGGTCGGCGCTGCCCTCGCCGTCGCGACCCTGTGGCTGCGCAAACGCCTGCACGACCCGGTCCTGGAGACGTCGGTGTCGCTGCTGCTGCCGTTCACCGCGTTCCTGCTCGCCGAACAGGTCCACGCCTCCGGCATCCTCGCCGTCGTCGTCGCCGCGTTCTCCGTGTCGGTGAACACCGCCCTCGACAAGCGCCACCAGTACCCGGGCGCCTACCGGTCCCGGCTGCAGGAGGCGACCGTCTGGCCCGTCGTCGACTTCCTGCTCGAGACGTTCGTCTTCGCGTACATCGGCCTGCAGCTGAAGTTCGTCGTGCAGAGCCTCGCCTCGTCGGACACGCTGCTGCGCACCGTCGTCGCCGCGGCCGTATTGCTGGTAACGGTAATTCTGTTCCGGCTCGGGTTCGTCTCCGGCTCGTTCGCCTGGTGGGGCCTGCGCCGCCGCGGCGTCGAGCACCGCGTCGCCACCGACCCCCGAGCCCAGGAACGCTTCGAACGCCGCCGCCAGTGGCGCGCCCGCCGCGGCCGCACCCGCGAGGTCCTCGGCGAACCCACCCCGAAGGAGGCGCTCATCGTCGGCTGGACCGGCATGCGCGGCATCCTCACCCTCGCCGCCGCTGCCGCCGTCCCCGAACGCCTCCACGACGGCACCCCGTTCCCCGGCCGCGACGAGATCCAGGCGATCGCGCTGCTCGTCACCCTCGGCACCCTGCTCATCCAGGGCATGACGATCCCGCTGCTGGTCCGCCGCCTGCGCATCGACACCGCCGCCGAACACGCCGACGCCGCCGCCCTGGACGCCCGCGGCGTCGGCATCATCGAGGCCGCCGGCCCCGACTTCGACGCCCAGCGCGAAGCCCTCGCCACCGCCGTCTACAGGGAGGAGCTCGACGACGCCACCGCCCGCCGCCTCATCCACGACGTCGACCTCCGCCAGGCCGCCCACGACACCCAGTGACGGATCAGCGCGCCCGCTGACGCCGGCCCCGGCCGGTGGCGGATGATGGGCGGATGATCGACAGGGAACCGGATGACGGCTCGGTTGGCGGCGCACGGTGGAGGGTCGCGGTCGTCGGACCCGGCGGCGTCGGCGGCCTGCTGGGTGCGGTCCTCACCCGGGCCGGCAACCCGGTGCGGTACGTCGCGACGCCCGGCACCGCGGACGCGCTCAACGCCGGCGGCGTCACCGTCGACAGCGCGCAGTTCGGGTCGTTCCACGTGCCCGCCACCGCCGGCACCCGGCTGACCGGGCCGGTCGACCTGTGCGTGCTGGCCGTCAAGACCACCGCGCTCACCGCAGCCCTCGACGCGCTGCCCGCCGGTGACCTCGGCGACGCCCTGATCCTTCCGCTGCTCAACGGCGTCGAGCACCTGGGGGTGCTGCGGCAGCGGTACCCGGCCGGGCAGGTCCTCGCCGGCGCGATCCGGGTCGAGTCGACCAGGACCGCACCCGGGCGGATCGCGCACACCAGCCCGTTCTCCGGCATCGACGTCGCCGGGCACGCGACGCCCCGCGGCCGCCTCGACGCGCTCGCCGCCGAGCTCCGGCACGCCGGGTTCGACGTGACCGTCCGCGACGACGAGACCGCGCTGCTGTGGGGCAAGCTCGCGTTCCTCGCCCCGTTCGCGCTGCTCACCACCCACGCCTCCGCGCCGGCCGGCACCGTGCTCGCCGACCGGCGCGCGGACCTGCACGCGGTCATCGACGAGGTCGCCGCCGTCGCGGCCGCCGCCGGAGCACCCGTCGACCCCACCGGGATCAGGGCGATGTTCGACCGCCTCCAGCCCGGCATGAAGTCCTCGATGCTCCGCGACGCGGAGGCCGGCCGGCCGACGGAGCTCGACGCGATCGGCGGCGCAGTGCTGCGCGCCGCCGCCGGCCACGGTGTCGCGACCCCGGTCACCGCCCGTCTCGTCGCCGACCTGCGAGCCGATGCCCGGCCGTGACACACGACGTCGACCGCCGCTGACCGCATCGGGCACACTCGTCCGTCATGGGGATCTTCAACCGCCGCCGCACCGGTACCGACGACGTGGCGCTCCTCGCGTTGCAGGGCGAGGACATGATCGAGCAGCTGGCGCAGGCGCACGTGACGTGGGGGCTCGGCACCGCCGACCGGTGGGGGCTTGACCAGCGCACCGGCGTCATCACCTGGACGTTCCCGGACAAGACCGCGACCGCGCCGGCGCAGATCCTCGGCAGCTTCAACGCCTCCACCTCGTCGTGGGTGTGGGCGTGGGGCAACGCGAGCATCCTGCCGGAGCTGTCCGTGGCCGCCGCCCAGGTCCGCGACTGGGGCGCCGAGCGGGGACTGCCCGCGTTCACGCAGGCCCGCGTCGACGTCGACGAGGAAGGCGCGGCGACCCTCGTCGCGGTCGCCGTCCGGGTCACGAAGGCGACCGGCTTCTACCGCGCCTCCGGGACCGCGTCGGTGCCGGTCATCACGTTCGGCCCGGTCACGCTGACCGCCGCCGACGGCACCACCTCGACCTTCACCGTCGACGTGTCCTGACCCGCGCCACCGCACCGTGAACCCGATGAGCGGCGTCACGGGCCCCAGAGGCAGCAGGCGAACATCACGATCGCGGTGGTGAGCAGGAGGGCGGGCACGAGCAGGGCCGGCAGCATCGGCGTCTCGCCGCGGGCCCGCGCCGTGGCCCGCCGCCACCGGCGCTCGTCCGCCCGTGACGGCTCGGCCGCGAGCCGCTCGACGCCGAGGCCGCCGCCGAGCCCGGCCAGCAGCGCGCCGACGGCGTCGGTGGTGGCGCCGCGGGCGTCGAGCCAGGCCACGACCTCCGGCGGGCCGGTGCGCACCAGGGCGGCGAGCAGGTGCTCGGTGCCGACGTGCCCGGCCCGCTCCTGCGCCGCGACGTGGAACGCCTGCTCCAGGACCAGCTTCGACGCCTGGTCGAATACCACGCCGGTCGCGGCCGACGCTCCGGCGTCAGCCTGGGCGGGCGGCCACAGGCCGGCGGTGTTGCCCGGACATCCGGCGAGCGCCGCAGCGAGGTCCTGCGGCGTCATCTCGCGCCGGCCCTCCGACGCCGTCAGCAACGCCATACGTTGCAGGGCGGCCCTCGCCTCGGTCGTTGTCCGCTCGATCACGGACGGAGTTGTACACGACGGCCACCCATGATCGTCAAGCTGGGCTTCACGGTCGTGGCGGAGTTCGGCGTTGATCACGCGCGGTCCGGAAGGGAGCGTGGACGGCATGTACGTGACTGACATCCAGGCCCTGACCACGACCGGCGTCGAAGCGCTGCGGGACCGCACCGAGATCGTCGACGCGCTGTACCGGTTCGGGCTCGGGCAGGACCTCAAGGACCGTGACCTGTTCGCGTCGGCGTTCGCGGCCGACGCCGAGCTGGACTTCCGGCCGGCGGCGGCGCGCTGGGGCGCGGACGTGCCGCTGATGACCGGCCGGGACAGCATCGTCGGCACGATCCTGGCGATGTTCGCCGGGCGGGTCGACACCACCCACGTCGTCACCAACCCGCGCGTGCGGATCGACGGCGACCGGGCCGACCTCACCGCCATCGTCGAGGCGCAGCACCTGCTCACCGCCGACCACGGCACGTTCGCGCTGCTGAAGAACCTCTACGACGTGGAACTGGTCCGCGACGGCAGTCGCTGGGTCGTGCGCCGGATGCGGATCGCGAACGTCTGGTACACCGGCGACCCCGCCGCGATCTTCAACGGATAGCCAAGCCCCGGAGCCAGTCGAGGACGAGCTCGACGTCGGCGCGGGTCCAGCCGACGGGACTGCATCGTCGAACCGGGCTCCACGGTACTAGCTGCTGGTGAGGGCGGCGGCGAGGTCGGCGGACCGGCCGAGGAGGCGAGCGGTGGCGATCGGGTCCATGTAGTCCTGGTACAACACGATCTCGCCGGCCCGGACGCGCATGACGCCGAGGGCGCGGAACCGGTACGGCCCGCCGGTCACCGCGGACCGCCCGTGGTGCTCGATCTGCGCGACGACGACCTCCGGGTCGGTGGTCTCGTGCACGACCGCGTCGACGCCGTCCATCTCGAACAGGCCGCGGGACGCCGCGGCGCCGCCGTGGTACGCGCGGATCGCGTCGCGACCCCGCAGTTCGCGGGGCTGGCCCGGCAGTGCGAACGGGTACTCCAGGACGCCGTCGGCGGCGAACAGGTCGGCGAAGGGCCCGACCTCACCCGCGACCATTCGCCGGACCTCCTCGGCCACCTCGCGTGGCGTTCTCACCATGTCTGCCTCCACCTAGAATCGGAACGATGACCCCGGTTAGACGATACGGAACGGTGGCCCCGGTTAGCAATGGCTGAGCAACCCCTGCGCGCCGACGCTCGGCGCAACCGCGACCGCATCCTGCTCGCGGCCCGCGACGCGTTCGCCGAGGCCGGGTTCGCGGTGCCCCTCGACGAGATCGCCGCCCGCGCCGGCGTCGGCCCCGGCACCGTCTACCGGCACTTCCCGACCAAGGAGGCGCTGTTCCAGGCGGTCATCGCCGACCGGGTCGCCGGGCTCGTCGCCGAGGCACGCGACCGGGCGGGCGACCCCGACGCCGGCGCGGCGTTCTTCGCGATGCTGTCCCGGCTCGGCGGTGAGGGCGCCGCCAAGCGGGACGCGTCCGAGGCGATGACCGTCCCCGGCCCGGTCGTCGCGGAGCTGCACGAGGCGGTCGGGGTCCTGCTGCGCCGGGCGCAGGCGGCCGGAGCGGTCCGCGCCCACATCACCGTCGAAGACCTGTTCGCGCTGCTGAAGGGGCTCTTCACCGGCATGCGCGACAGCGACGACCCGGGCCGCGCCGGACGGCTCCTCGCTGTTGTCACCGCCGGCCTGCGCCCGCCGCACTGATCGGCGCGCGGTCAGCCGGTCGCGTCGTAGGCGGCCGCCCACAGGCCGGCCCACAGCGGGAGCTGCTGGTCGCCGGAGTGGGCGCGCTGCATCATGAAGACGGTCGTCGTGTCCTCGGCGGGGTCGGTGTACCAGGCGGTGCCGTAGAAGCCGGGCCAGCCGTAGCTGCCGGGCGACGGGCCGGGCCGGGTGCGGCGGGTCACGACCGCCATCCCGTAACCCCAGCCCATGGCGTCGAAGTACCCCGGCCGGAACCCGGAGACCGCCTTCTGGTGCGGCGTCAGGTGATCGGTCGTCATCAGCGCCACCGACGCCTCGGACAGCACCCGCTCGCCGTTGAGGGTGCCGCCGCCGCGCAGCATCGAGGCGAACGTGAGGTAGTCGAGGGCGGTGGACACGAGCCCGCCGCCGCCGCTCTCGAACACCTGCGGCCGGCTCCACCGACCGTCGGGGCCGTCCTCGACGACAGGTGCGCCGTTGGTGTCGTTGTCGCGCTCGTACGCGGTGGCGAGCCGGTCGAGGCTGCCCGGCTCGACGACGAACCCGGTGTCACGCATCCCGAGCGGGCCGCAGATCCGTTCGCGGAGCGCCTCCCCGAAGGTCCTGCCGGTCGCGCGGGCGATGAGGACCCCGGTCACGTTGGCGGCCGTGTCGTACATCCAGCGATCACCCGGCTGGTGCAGCAGCGGCAGCTCGCCGAGCCGGCGCAGCCACGCGTCCGGAGGCAGCTCACCGGCCGCGGCGAGGGCGTCGGCGATCGGCACCGTGCCGGGCTCGGCGGGGACCATGCCGGTGCCCAGCGTGTACGTGAGCAGGTGCCGCAGCGTGATCGGCCGGTCCGCCGCGACGACGTCGTCGAGGGGCCCGCCGGGGTCCGCGAGGACGGTCATGTCCGCCAGCTCCGGCAGCAGCTTGTCGACCGGGTCGTCGAGGCCGATGGTGCCGTCGTCGACGAGGGTCATCGCGCACGCCGCGACGACCGGTTTCGACGTGGAGCCCATGCGGCAGATCGTGTCCGCGGCCATCGGCGTACCGGCGCCGGCACCCTCGAACGCGAGGCTGCCCACGGCTTCGACGTGGACCTCCCCGCGGCGGGCGACGAGCGCCACCATGCCGGGCACGAACCCGGCGTCGACCTCGTGCTGCAGGAGCGCTCGCAGTCTGGCGGTCACGCACCGCACGCTACACGCCGCCGGCGCGTCGGGGGCGCCGCTTCGAGACGGGGCTGCGGGCAAGATACGTGTCATGAGTGGACCGTTGCGGGGTGTGCGGGTGGTCGAGCTGGCCGGGATCGGGCCGGGGCCGTTCGCTGGGATGATGCTGGCGGATCTCGGTGCGGACGTGGTGCGGGTCGATCGGGTCGGGCCGGGCTCGCCGATCGCGCCGCCGGCGGCGACCGACCTGCTCAACCGGGGCAAGCGGTCCGTCGCCGTCGACCTGAAGGACCCCGACGGGGTCGCGACCGTGCTCGCGTTGGCGCAGCGGGCGCATGTACTGGTGGAAGGCTGGCGGCCGGGGGTCGCGGAGCGGCTCGGTGTCGGTCCGGATCAGGTCCAGGCCGTGAACCCGGCGCTCGTGTACGGGCGGATGACCGGCTGGGGGCAGGACGGGCCGCGGGCCACGACGGCCGGGCACGACATCACGTACCTGGCGCTGTCGGGGGCGCTGCACGCGATCGGCCGGGCCGGTGGGCCGCCGCAGGTGCCGGTGAACCTCCTCGGCGACTTCGGCGCCGGCGCCATGTACCTCGTCGTCGGTGTCCTCGCCGCGCTGCGGGACGCGGAGCGGACCGGCCGGGGGCAGGTCGTCGACGCGGCGATCACCGACGGCGCCGCGCACATCACCACGATGCTGCACAGCATGCTGGCCGTCGGCCTGTGGCAGGACCGTCGCGGCGTCAACATGATCGACACCGGGGCGCCGTTCTACGACGTGTACGAGACCGCCGACGGCCGTCACGTGGCGGTGGGCGCGTTCGAGCCGCAGTTCTACGCCACGCTCGTCGCCACCCTCGGCCTGACCGACCTGCCGGACCAGCTGGACGTCGCGCAGTGGCCGGTGCTGCGGGAGCGGCTCGCCGCGGCGTTCCTGACGAAGACCCGCGACGAGTGGTCCGGGCTGTTCCACGACGGCGACGGCTGCGTCACCCCCGTACTGTCGATGCACGAGGCGCCGCAGGACCCGCACCTGCGGGCGCGGGGCACGTTCGCCGACCACCTCGGCGTCGTGCAGCCGGTGCCGCAGCCCCGGTTCTCCGCCACCCCCGCGACCCTCACCGGCCCGCCGCCCCTGCCGGGCCAGCACACCGCGGAGGTCCTTGCGGACTGGGGTGTTCAGGAGGAGTAGCCGGGCGCCCCGGTGCAGCGGTCGACGACCGGGGTCGTCGGCCGCAGCGTCGCCGGGTCGACCTCGACCCGCCACTCCTGCCCGTCGACGGTCTTCGCGACGAGGCTGTTCCCGACGACCGTGGCGGAGGCGAACGTCCACGCGTCCAGGCCGTGACCGGTGTACGGATCGTGGACGAAGCAGGCGACGGTCGCGGTGCCGGCGCGGCTGAGCAGCCCGTCGCGCGACCGCAGCCGCAGCGTCTGCTCCTGCCGCACGATCACGTCCTGCTGCCACGCGACGACCCGCACGTCCGGGCCCGACGCGACGACCGTGGGCGCGTGCGGGTCGTACACCTCCGCGGAAACGGACACGAGCCCGGCGGCTCCGACGGCGAGACCGAGCAGACCGATGCCCGTCTGGGTGAGCAGCCGCCGGGTGCTCTCCGGCATGAGCCCGAGCACCGCGACGATCGCCACCGTCGCGGCGACGAACCCCGCCAGGAACGGGTGCGCCAGGGGCTCGGACGCGACGTACCTGGCGTGCGCGGCCACCGCCGCGGCGACCGTGACCACGACGGCCGCCGCGGCGACGGCGAGCATGACGACAGCGGTCCTACGGCCCATGTGGACATTCTCGCAGGACGATGCGGGACGGCGGGGTACCGTGCCGGTCGAGGGCAAGTTACTCTCGGGTAGGTGAGCACTGAGGCTTTCGTTTACGACGCTGTCCGCACCCCGCGCGGGCGTGGCAAACAGAACGGCTCGCTGCACGGGGTGAAGCCCGTGTCGCTGGTCGTCGGGCTGATCGACGAGCTGCGCCGCCGGTATCCCGGGCTCGACCCGGCCGACATCGACGACGTCGTCCTCGGCGTCGTCTCCCCGATCGCGGACCAGGGGTCCGACATCGCCAAGACCGCCGCGATCGCCGCCGGCCTGCCGGACACCGTCGCCGGCGTGCAGCTGAACCGGTTCTGCGCGTCGGGGCTGGAAGCCGTGAACGTCGCCGCGCAGAAGGTCCGGTCCGGCTGGGAGGACCTCGTCCTCGCCGGCGGCGTCGAGTCGATGTCGCGGGTGCCGATGGGCTCCGACGGCGGCGCCTGGGCGATGGACCCGGAGACGAACTACGAGACGCGGTTCGTGCCGCAGGGCATCGGCGCCGACCTGATCGCCACGATCGAGGGCTTCAGCCGCGAGGACGTCGACGCGTACGCCCTGGAGTCGCAGACCCGCGCGGCGAAGGCGTGGGCCGGCGGTTACTTCGCCCGTTCCGTCGTGCCGGTCCGGGACCGCAACGGCCTCGTCGTCCTCGACCGGGACGAACACCTGCGCGCCTCCACCCTCGAAGGGCTCGGGCAGCTGCCGGCGTCGTTCGCGATGATCGGTGAGATGGGCGGCTTCGACGCGGTGGCGTTGCAGCGGTACCACTGGGTCGAGCGGATCGAGCACGTGCACACCGCCGGCAACTCCTCCGGCATCGTCGACGGCGCGTCGCTCGTCATGGTCGGCAGCGAGGCCGCCGGGGCGCGGGCCGGGCTCACCCCGCGGGCGAGGATCGTCGCCGCCGCGGTCAGCGGCGCCGACCCGACGATCATGCTGACCGGCCCGGCACCCGCGACCCGCAAGGCCCTCGCGAAGGCGGGCCTGACCGCCGCCGACATCGACCTCGTGGAGATGAACGAGGCGTTCGCCGCGGTCGTACTGCGCTTCGCCAAGGACCTGGACTTCGACCTGGAGAAGGTCAACGTCAACGGTGGCGCCATCGCGATGGGTCACCCGCTCGGCGCGACCGGCGGCATGCTGCTCGGCACGCTCGTCGACGAGCTCGAACGCCGCAGCCTGCGGTACGGCCTGGCCACGCTGTGCATCGGCGGCGGCATGGGCATCGCCACCATCGTCGAGCGAATCTGAAGGGCGCGCAGCACATGACCGACACGATCCGCTGGGACCGTGGGGACGACGGCGTCGTGGTCCTCACCCTCGACGACCCGGCGCACTCCGCCAACACGATGAACGAGGCGTTCGTCGCCGACCTCGGCACGACCGTGGACCGGCTGACCGCCGAGAAGGACTCCATCACCGGCGTCGTCGTCACCTCGGCGAAGAAGACGTTCTTCGCCGGCGGCGACCTGCAGCGCCTCGGCAGCCTCGGCCCCGACCAGGCCGCCGACGTGTACGCCTCCTCCATGCACCTCAAGGGCCTCCTGCGCCGCCTCGAAACCCTCGGCCGGCCGGTCGTCGCCGCGGTCAACGGCTCCGCGCTCGGCGGCGGCCTGGAGATCGCGCTCGCCTGCCACCGCCGCATCGTCGCCGACGACGCCCGCATCGAGATCGGCTTCCCCGAGGTGACGCTCGGGCTGCTGCCCGGCGCCGGCGGGGTCGTGCGGACCGTGCGGCTGCTCGGCATCGCGCAGGCGCTGCTCACCGTCCTGCTCCGCGGGCAGCGGCACCGGCCTTCCGCCGCCCTCGAACACGGCCTGGTGCACGAGGTCGCGCCCCGCGACGAGCTGCTCTCCCGGGCCAAGGCGTGGATCGTCGCGAACCCGGGTGCGGTCCAGCCGTACGACGTGAAGGGCTACCGCATCCCCGGCGGCACCCCGGCGCAGGCGTCGTTCGCGGCGAACCTGCCCGCGTTCCCGGCGACGCTGCGCAAGGAACTCAAGGGCGCCCCGTACCCGGCGCCGCGCAACATCCTTGCCGCCGCCGTCGAAGGCGCCCAGGTCGACCTCGACACCGCGTTCGCCATCGAGGGCCGGTATTTCACCGAGCTCGCCACCGGGCAGATCGCCAAGAACATGATCAAGGCGTTCTTCTTCGACCTGCAGCAGGCGAACTCGCGCGGCACGTCCTCGGCGCCGTTCGGCAAGGTCGCCGTGCTCGGTGCGGGGATGATGGGCGCGGCGATCGCGTACGTGTGCGCGAAGGCCGGCATGCAGGTGCTGCTCAAGGATGTCACCGTCGAGGCCGCCGCCCGCGGCAAGGAGTACTCGGCTCGCGTCCTGGCGAAGAAGCCGTTCCTGCCGGCTGATGAGATCCTGGGCCGGATCACGCCGACGGCGGACCCGGCGGATCTGGCCGGGTGTGACCTGGTGATCGAGGCGGTGTTCGAGGACCCGGGGCTGAAGCACAAGGTGTTCGCGGAGGTCCAGGACGTCGTGGCGCCGGACGCGCTGCTGTGCTCCAACACCTCGACGCTGCCGATCTCCGCGCTCGCGGAGGGGGTGACGCGGCGGGAGGACTTCGTCGGGCTGCACTTCTTCTCGCCCGTGGACAAGATGCCGCTCGTCGAGGTGATCCGCGGGAGTGCCACCTCGTCTGCTGCTGTCGACCGGGCGCTGGGCGTCGTACGGCAGCTGAAGAAGACGCCGATCGTCGTCAACGACAGCCGCGGGTTCTTCACCAGCCGGGTCATCGGCACGTTCACCGGTGAAGGGCTGCTCATGCTCGCCGAGGGTGTGGCCGCGCCGTCGATCGAGCAGGCGAGCCTGCAGGCCGGCTACCCGGCGGCGGTGCTCGCGCTGATGGACGAGCTGACCCTGACGCTGCCGCGGAAGATCCGGCTCGCGTACGGCGACGCGTGGACCCCGACGCCCGCCGACGCGCTGGTCGACCGGATGATCGACGAGTTCGGCCGGCCGGGGCGCTCCGGCGGGGCGGGCTTCTACGAGTACGTCGACGGCAAGCGTGACCGGCTGTGGCCGGGGCTGCAGGAGCATTTCCGGATTTCCGGGACCGATATTCCGTTTATCGACATGCAGGAGCGGATGCTGTTCGCCGAGGCGCTCGAGTCGGTGAAGTGTCTCGACGAGGGCGTGCTCACCAGCGTCGCGGACGCCAACGTCGGCTCGATCCTGGGCATCGGGTTCCCCGGCTGGACCGGCGGCGTCCTGCAATACATCAACCAGTATTCGGGCGGGCTGCCCGGGTTCGTCGCCCGCAGCCGCGAGCTCGCCGCGCGTTACGGCACCCGTTTCGAACCGCCGGCGCTGCTGCTGCGCAAGGCGGAGGAGGGCGCGCAGTTCGTCTAGGAGTAGTCCTCTCGATTCCGCGTAGTCGCGCGGTCACTCTACGTTATGGTCTTCGGTTGCGGGGCGGCGGGCCTGTCGTCGCCCTCCAACCGGGGGACGGACGGGGGAGACCGCGATGGCGGCGTTCGGGGTGCTGCTGCGACGAGGCCCGGCACGGACTCTGTCGGCGTTGGCGGCGTCGGTACTGGCCGCGATCGGCGGGACCCTCGCGGTGCCGGGTTCGGCGGCCGCCGCGGAGCTCGCGCGGCAGCACATCACCTGGACGGACACGGCGGACACGCCGCTGACCACCGGCACGGTCTCCGTCGCGGCGGTCGCCTCGTCCGGGCTGCCCGTGTCCTACACCAGCGCCAGCGGCGACGTGTGCACCGCCGACGGCGACGTGGTCACCCTGCACCGGCAGGGCCGCTGCACGATCCGCGCCATCCAGGCCGGCAACGCCTCCTTCGCGGCCGCGGAAGCGGCGAGCTCGTCCTTCGCCGTCCTCGGCCGCGCCCAGACGATCACGTGGACCGCGACCCCGGACGTCTCGGTCACCGCCGGCACGGTCCGCGTGTCGGCGACCGCGTCGTCGGGGCTCGCCGTCACCTACCGGACCGCGACGCCCCGCACGTGCAAGGTCCAGGGTGGCAAGGTCACCCTTGTCGCCGGCGGCACCTGCACCGTGCGCGCCACCCAGCCCGGCAACGACGAGTACGCCCCCGCGCCCCGCGCCGACGACTCGTTCATTATCGGAAAACTGGCGCAGACAATCCGGTTTCCCCGCCCCGCCGACACGGCGATGACGACCGGCACCGCGCACGTCGACGCTGCCGCGACGTCCGGGCTGCCCGTGACCGTCACCAGCCGCGACCGCTCGGTGTGCACCGTGTCCGCCCGCCGGTTGACGCTGGTCGGCGCCGGCACGTGCGTGCTGCGCGCGACGCAGCCCGGCAACGGCAGGTACGCGCCCGCACCCCGGGTCGAGCGGCGGTTCACCGTCGGCCGGGGCGGGCAGACGATCGAGTTCCCGGCGCCGGGCCCGGTGCCGCTGCCGGCCGGCACGGTGACGGTCACACCGTCGGCGTCGTCGGGCCTGCCGGTCACCGTCACCAGCACGAACCTGGCGGTGTGCACCGTTGCTGGCGCCTCTTCCCCGGGACTTTCCTCCTCCGCCGGCTCTTCGCCTGGAGCCGCTACCACCGGGGGTTCCTCGCCTGGTGGCTCCTCCACCGGGGACGGCCCCTCCGAGGGCTCTTCGTCTGGAGACGCATCCGTCGGTGGCTCGTCCGCTCCCGGCACTGCCGCCGACGCACCTGCCGCCGGGACTTCCACCGGCGGTTCTTCCAGCGGCGGTTCGTCCGCTGGGAACCCTTCCACCGGGACCTCCACAGGCGGCACTGCCACAGGCGGCACGGCCGCCGGGACGATCGTCACGCTGCACACCGTCGGCACCTGCGGCGCCACCGGGGACTGGTCCGCCGCGGCGGCCGTCGAGATCAGCTTCCCCGTCGTCAAGGGCACCCAGACGATCACGTTCCCGCCGCCACCCACGACCGCGGCCGGCGCGACCGTCACGCTGCGGGCGACCGCATCGTCCGGGCTGCCCGTCACCTACACCGCGTCGACCCCGGCTGTCTGTGCCGTTGCCGGTGCCGTGGGCGGTGCCGTGGTGACCCTTCGCATCCCCGGCGCGTGCGCGGTGCGCGCCACCCAACCCGGCGACGGCCACTGGGACCCGGCACCGGCCGTTGACGCGACCTTCACGGTCACCGGCGACGCGCAGACGATCACGTTCCCCACCCCGCCCACCACACCCCTCACCGACGAGACCGTCCACGTGTCCGCGACCGCGACGTCCCGATTGCCGGTCGCCATTACCAGCAATACGCCAAAGGTGTGCACCATCGCCGGCACCGTCGTCACGCTCCGCACCCCGGGCAGATGCACGGTGACGGCAACCCAGCGCGGCGACGCCACCCACGCCGCCGCACCGCCGGTGACCCACACGTTCACCGTCGCCCGTGGCGCGCAACGCATCACGTTCCCGCAGCCTGACACCCGGTCCGTGCTGGACGGCCCGCTGACGATGGCGCCGTCCGCGACGTCATACCTGCCGGTGTCGGTGTCCAGCAGCACCCCGGCCGTCTGCACCGTCGCCGGCTCCGTCCGAAACGCCGCGGCGGGCAGCACACCCAACAACGCACCTGGCAACGCGCCAGACGACACCACGGACGGCGCCACGGCGGGCAGCGCACTTGACGACACCACCGATGGCGCCGTGGCGGACAGCGCACCTGGCAGCGCACGAGGCCTCACCACGGATGGCGCCGTGACGGGCGACGTGTGGGATGCCGCGGACGGCGCCATGGCGGGCAGCGCACCAGGCAGCGCACCTGGCCTCACCACGGATGGCGCCGTGACGGGCGACGTGCGGGATGCCGCGGACGGTGCCATGGCGGACAGCGCACGGGGCAACGTCGCCGGCGCCGTGGGGGGTGCTCTGGCCGGCACCGTGGTCACGCCGATCGCCGCCGGCGAGTGCACTCTGCACGCCGTGCAGGCCGGCAACGCGGAGTGGGCGCCGGCCCGGCGGGTCACGCGGACCGTGCGGATCACGGCCGTGCCGCAGGCGGTCACGTTCGCCGCGCCGGCGCCGGTCGCGGTGTCCGACGGGCCGGTCGGCCTGGTCGCGGTCGCGTCGTCGGGGCTGCCTGTCACGTTCAGCAGCGGAAGTCCTGACACGTGCTCGGTGGACGGCGTGACGGTGACACCGCTCGCCGTCGGTGGGTGCGTGCTCGTCGCTCACCAGGGCGGCGACCGGCGGTTCGCGCCCGCACCGGACGTGACCGCGACGCTCGCCGTCCTGCAGGAGCCGGCGCCCGTGACCGTCCCGGCCGCTGCACCGCCGACCCATGCCACCGCGGGCCGGATTGTTGGTATCGACAATCCGGCTGCCGGCGAGGCGGTCACGCTCAGCGGTGGCGGCTTCAAGCCCGGCACCGCGGTCGAGGTCGTCGTGTACTCGGCCCCGCAGCCGCTCGGCACCGCGTACACCGACGCCGCCGGGGCGTTCACGCTGCTGGTTGTCGTGCCGGCCGACCTGCACCGTGGCGGGCACACGTTCGTCGCTGCCGGGCTGGCCGGCGACAACAGCCTGCGCCTCCTGTCGGCCCCGGTCACCGTCCACCATGCCGCGGCGACGCTCCCGGTGACCGGCGGACCCGTCGGCGCCGTTGCCGCGCTCGGCGGCTGGGCCGTCCTCATCGGCACCGTCCTGGCCCTGCTCGGCCGGCGTGGGCTGTGGCAGTACCGGTGGCTGTACCGCTTCCTGTACCGCGCCCGCCACGCCGTCTGACCCGCGGCCACCGCACCGTCTGCCCGCCACGCTGTCCGGCCCGCTGTCCGGCCCGCTGTCCGGCCCGCTGCCGGTCAGGTCGTCGGCCCGCTACGCCGCCTGTCTGGCCGCCCGCATACCGCGCCGGCTGACCGGCAGTCCGTCTCACCGGCGATGCCATACCCCGGCGCGGTGCGGCAAGGCGCTCGACATCGCCAGGCCGGCCTGCGCCGCCTCGATGGTGGTGTTGAGCTGCTGGGCGGTCGTGGTCGGGCCGAGCAGTGCAGCCGAAGCAGTGCCACCCTCGGCGTCGCGAAGCGCGGGGTGGTCGTTGGCGGCTCAGTCGTACAGGCCGGTGGTGATCCGGGAGACGGCGACGAGGGCGCCCAGGACGAGGACGACGGCGGCGATGCGGGGCAGCCAGCGGGCGACGGCGGGCATGGTCAGGGCGATGAGCCGGCCGACCGCCGCGGCCAGACCTACGAACGCGAGCGTCACCGACGGGCCGAACACGAACCAGTGCAGCATCGGCACCTCGTTGATCTTCAGCGCGTCGACGAGGCCGACGTCGCCGGAATCGAAGAGCTCGATGAGGTACCGGTACTCGGGGGCGGCGGCGAGGATCGCGACGGTCACGCCGAGGGCGAGGCCGCCGGCGTCGGTGCGGCCGAACACCGGCTTCACCTCGGTGCCGTCGAGCTTCCGGCGGGCGGCGAGCAGCGCGACCGTGGCGAGCAGGCTGACGATGAGCAGCACGAACATGCCGGTGGTGCCGCCCGCCCAGCCGACGACGACCCCGACCTCCGCCATGATGATCATCGCCGGGATGAGGAGCAGGCCGTAGGCGACGGTGCGGACGACGGGGCGGCTGGCCGGCGCCGCGAACAGGTACGCCAGCCACAGCACGAACCCCGGGAACAGGTAGATGCGGGCCTCGCCGATCCACCAGCGCCAGTTGGAGAACTCGAACGGCAGGTGCCATTCGTGGTTGTACGCCTTCCGGCCGAGGAAGCCGAACAGCAGCAGCGCGCCCAGCAGCAGTCCGGCGGTGACGAGTGCCTTGCGCACCGCGCCGGGTGCGGGAGTCGTCGCCACGGCCGGGGGCTGCGTCGTTGGTGCCGGTTGTATGGTGGCCGAGGGCGGTGCGCCGGCGCCGAACGCGGCAACCGCCGGCTCGCGGTCGCCGGCCGGGCTCACCGGGTTTGCCGGGCTCGCGGCACCTCGGCGGGCGGCGGAGTTCGCAGATCCCGCCGGATTATTGATTACCGGATTGCTGATTGCCGGGTAATTGCTTGCGGGGCTCGCTGGGGCGGGCGGGGTGTGGGCCGCTGGGCTTGTCGGGGCGGCGGGTCCGAATGCGGAGGGTGAGATTGGCCAGACGGGGCCGTTGTCGGGCCACGCCTGCTCGGGTGGGGAGGACGTCGACCAGGCCGCGTCCGGAGGGCCGGACACGGGGATGCCTGCGCCGCTCCAGCCCGCGCCGGGCGGTGGAGTGGCCGCGGCGGGGCGGCCGGACACCGGCGGGATCGAGAACATCGGGCTCTCCGCGGCGGGCACGCCGGCGGGCGGCGACCCGGGCCGCGCGGCGGCCGGCGGCGGCAGCGTGGATGCCGGTGGCGGCGGGGCTGCGGGAGCTGCGGCTGCCGGGGTGCCGTACACCGCGCCGGCGGCGGCGCCTGACACGGGCGTCGGCGGCTGGTGCGGCACCGATGGCCGGGTCTGGGGCGGGCGGACGGAGGCGACACCGCGGATCGAGCCGTCCGCGGCGGCCGCGGGTCCCGTGGCGGGGATGTGTGACGGAGCGGCTTGGGGCCAGAGCGGGTCGGCGGCGGATTGGCGTACATCTGCCGCGTCGCCTGCGGGTTGGGCTCCGGTCGTGGCGAGGGGCCGGGCGCTGCCTTCGGCGACGACGAGTTCGGGCTGTTCCAGGACCGTGGGAGCGACGCCGGTGGCCTGGTGGAGCAGTGTCGCGACGAGGGGCATGCGGCTGGAGCCGCCGACGAGGAACAGGCCGGCGAGGGGGCGGGCCGGTTCGGCGGAGGTGAGGACGGTGCGGGTGAGCGCGACGGTACGGTCGACGACCGGCCGGGCGAGGCGTTCCAGCTGTTCGCGGCCGAGGGGTGCGTCCTGCTCGACGAGCGGCACGTGGATGTATGTCGACGCGGACCGCGACAGGATCTCCTTCGCGGTGCGGACGTCCTCCCACAGGTTGCGGTTGGCGCGGCGGTCGGCGACCGTCTGCGGGCTGGTGAGGCGGCGCATCTCGTCGGGGTGGGCGGTGGAGTGGACGGTGCTGAGGTATTCGACGATCGCGGTGTCGACGTCGAGGCCGCCGGCGTCGTCGAGGCCTTCGCTGGCGATGACGTCCCAGCCGGTGGCGGTGCGGGTGACGACGGACGCGTCGAACGTGCCGGCGCCGAAGTCGTAGACGACGACGCGGCTGCCGACGGGCACCGCGGCGTCGGTCGCGGCGACGAAGAACGCGGCCGCGGCGACCGGCTCCGGCACGAGCTGCGGTGTGCCGAGGCCGGCGAGGCGGGCGGCGTCCAGCAGCACGGAGCGCCGGCGCGGGCCCCACGCGGCCGGGTAGGTGATCACGACGGTGCCGGGTTCGTCGCCCATGGTGCGGACCGTCTCGGCCCGGACCCGGGCGAGGGTCGCGGCGATGAGGGTCGCGACCTGGTGTTCGGTGTCGCCGAGCAGGACGGTGCCGTCGTCGATGCGGCGTTTGGGGTGCGGCTCGTAGCGCTCCGGGTGTACGCGGGCGGCGTGCATCGCCTCCCGGCCGACGAGCAGCCCCTGACCGTCCAGCGCCAGGCACACGCACGACGGCAGCAGCGGGAAGCCGTCGAACAGGACGGGCCGGCTGCGGCCGTCGTTCTCGTGGATGACGGCGACGGTGTTGGACGTGCCGAAGTCGATGCCGAGGCGGTACCGCACAGCAATCACCCGCGCACTGTACGACCACCGGACCAGGACCCGGAGGGTCGCAGACGGTTTCCTGACAGATCATCCGCCGGCAGTCGCATTGGTACGCTCGAACGTATGACCGCTCCGTCCCGGGTCGAGCCCGACCTGTCGTTTCTGCTGGACCACACCAGTCACGTGCTGCGCACACAGATGGCGGCGGCGCTCGGGGAGATCGGGCTGACGCCGCGGATGCACTGTGTCCTCGTGCACGCGCTCGGCGTGGAGCGGACCCAGATCCAGCTCGCCGAGATCGGCGGCATGGACAAGACGACGATGGTCGTGACCGTCGACGCTCTGGAGAAGGCCGGGTACGCGGAGCGCCGGCAGTCCAGCACCGACCGGCGGGCCCGGATCATCGCGGTGACACCCGCCGGGGCGGAGATCGCGGCGCGGAGCCAGAAGATCGCCGACGGCGTGCACGCGGCGGCCCTGGACTCGCTGCCGGCGGACGAGCGTGACGTGCTGGTGAGGGCGCTGACGCGGCTCACTCAGGGGCATCTCGCGACGCCGTCGGAGGCGCCGGGAGTGCGACGAGCACGACAGTAGGTCCCTTGCATATAGTTCTGTAGCGGACGATCTGCTACGGTCGTGCCATGGACACCAACCGTGGGGCGGCGCTCGCCGTCCTCGCCACCGGCATGCTCATGACGATCCTGGACGGCAGCATCGTCACCGTCGCGATGCCCGTCATGCAGACCGACCTCGGCTTCACCCCGTCCGGGCTGACCTGGGTCGTCAACGCGTACCTGATCGCGTTCGGCAGCCTGCTGCTGCTGTCCGGACGCCTCGGCGACCTGCTCGGCCGCCGCCGCATGCTCATCGCGGGCACGGTCGTCTTCGTCGCCGCGTCCGTCCTCGCCGGGCTCGCCACCGGCCCGGGGATGCTCGTCGCGGCCCGTTTCCTGCAGGGCGCCGGCAGCGCGATGGCCAGCGCAGTCAGTCTCGGCATCGTCGTCACGCTGTACCCGGCGCCGGCCGAACGCGCGAAGGCGTTCGGGGTGTTCGCGTTCACCGGCGCGGCGGGCGCCTCCATCGGCCAGGTCCTCGGCGGCGTCCTCACCGACCTGCTGAGCTGGCACTGGATCTTCCTGATCAACGTGCCGATCGGCGTCGCCGCGCTCGTCGGCATGCGGTTCGTCCCCGCCGACCGCGGACTCGGCCTGCGCGCCGGCGCGGACGTCCTCGGCGCGTTCCTGGTCACCGCCGGGCTGATGGCGGGCATCGCGGCGGTCGTCCAGCCCGCCGGGCGCTGGGTGACCGCGGCCGCGGCGGTGCTGCTGCTCGCCGGGTTCGTCGCCCGGCAGGCCACCGCCCGCACCCCGCTGATGCCACTGCGCGTGCTGCGCAACCGCCAGGTCGCCGGCGCCAACGTCCTGCAGATCCTGATGATCGGCGCGATGTTCTCCTTCCAGATCCTGGTCGCCCTGTACATGCAGCGCGTCCTGCACTACAGCGCCCTGCAGACCGGCCTGGCGATGCTGCCCGCGGCACTGTCGATCGCCGTGGTGTCGCTGGTCGTGTCGGCGCGGGTGATCGGGCGGATCGGTGAGCGGGGCGCGTTGATCGCGGGTCTGAGCCTGCTGGTGCTCGCGCTGGGGTGGCTGACCCGGCTGCCGGCCGACGCCCGGTTCGTGCCGGACCTGCTGCCGGTGATGCTGCTGATCGCGGGTGGCGGATTGGCATTGCCGGCAATCACGGGCCTGGGCATGTCCGGCGCCCGCCCCGACGACGCGGGCCTGGCGTCCGGGCTGTTCAACACGACGCAGCAGCTCGGGATGGCCCTCGGCGTCGCCGCGCTGTCGACGGCGGCGGCGTCCCGGACGGCCGGGCGGCTCGCGGCGGGCGCGTCGGAGGCCGCCGCGCTGACGGCCGGGTACCGGCTCGCGTTCACCGTCGGCGCGGTGCTGCTGCTCGTGTCGATCGGCGTGGCCGCCTTCGTGCTGCGCTCGCCCGCACCCCGGCCGGCGACGGCGGCGGAGGCTGGTTCGCGGGCGATGGAGGCCGGTTCGGTGGACGCTGCGGACGCACCGGCGCTCAGCGATCCCGCGCCGTCGATGCCGGCCCGCCCCTGAACGCGGCCGGCGGCCGAGCGTGGCTGGCACCGGTCCTTGCTGCAGGTGAGTGGGGGTTCTCAACCTTCGCCTGATGTGCCGGCCGGGATTGTGGCCGACTCCAGGCCTGCGTGGGCGGCGGATCGGCGGCATGACGGGCGCCGACCCGCCAGGCGATGCGGTCGAGAGTGTCCCCCGAGAGTGCGGAGCGCATCGTGGCAGTTGGCCGGCAGCTCTACACCTGGCGGCGGCGCCAGCCCGTGGTGGGCTCAGGGGGCGGCGTTGCTCTCAGCGGTGGGTCCAGGGCGCGGTTTCGGCGACGGTGAGCCAGGCGTCGACCTCGGCGGCGGTGTGGTGGCGGATCGACCAGTCGACCTGGCGGAGTGACATGTGCGCCCAGCAGGCGGCGAGGACGTCCGGGGGTGCGAGCGCGGCCGCCGCGTCGCGAATCGGTGCCGTCAGGTGCGGGGCGTGGCGGGACAGCACGAACAGAAGCGTGACCAGGTCGAACGCGCGGTTGCCGCGGCCGGCGCCGTCCCAGTCGACCACGCCGGTCACCGTCACGGCGGCGTCGTTCGCGCCGATGGCGGTGTCGTTGCCCGCGGCGGCAGCGGAATCAACGGCGGCGGCCGTGCCGGCGGGTGACAGGGACGTTCCGGCAGGGCCGGTGGGGTCGTTCGGGACGACTCCGGCGGGGGAGACCAGGACGTTGCCCGGGTGGAAGTCGAAGTGGACGAGGTCGTCGCCGGGCAGCACCTCCGTGGGGTTGGCCTCGATCCTGGCGAGCAGGTCTGCGGAGCGGGCGGAGTGTCCGGCCAGCGAACCGTGGTGGCAGAACCCGGGGCCGTCGCTGTGCAGGTACAGCTGCCGCGGCGGCAATCCGGAATCCCGCAGGAGGCCGGTGCAGCGGGCGCTCACCGCCAGCATCGCGTCGACGACGGCGCGGTCGGTGACGGCCGGGGGCAGGCCGGGCAGGAGCTCCTGGACGACGACCGTGACCCCGGCGACGTCGGCGACGCGCTCGTAGCGGGGTGCCGGGACGCCGACGGCGCGGGCGATCGTGACCAGCGGGGCGGACTCGGCGTTGCCGCTGTTCAGGACGGCTCGGCGGCCGTCGGGCAGCAGGACGTAGCCGGCGCCGACCTCGCCGCCGGGGCACGGTCCGAGGTACGTGAGGCCGAGCGCGGCGGCGCACGCGGGAACGTCGAGTCGCAACTTCCACCCAAACTCTATACACTGTATAGCGTGATTGACGCGCGAGACGTTCGCAAACACTACGGCGGGAAGGCGGCCCTCGACGGCCTCGACCTGACCGTCGAGGCAGGGACCGTCCACGGGCTCCTCGGCCCGAACGGTGCCGGCAAGACCACCCTCGTCCGAATCCTCGCCACCCTGGTCCGCCTCGACGCGGGGACCGCCACCGTCGCCGGGCACGACGTCGCGAGACACCCCGAGCGGGTGCGGGCAGCGATCGGGCTCGTCGGGCAGCACGCCGCCGTCGACGAGCTGCTCGGCGCCCGGCAGAACCTGGTCATGTTCGGCCGGCTCAGCCACCTCGGCAGTACCGTGGCGAAACGGCGCGCGGACGAGCTGCTGGAACAGTTCGGGCTCGCCGACACCGGCGGCAAGCCCGCGGCGCAGTTCTCCGGCGGGATGCGGCGCCGGCTCGACCTCGCCGCCGGGATGATCCTCACCCCGAAGGTGCTGTTCCTGGACGAGCCGACCACCGGCCTCGACCCGCAGGGCCGCGCCGAGGTGTGGGCCGCGGTCCGGCGGCTCGTCGCCGGCGGCACAACGGTGCTGCTCACCACCCAGTACCTGGACGAGGCCGACCAGCTCGCCGACCGGATCTGCGTCATCGACCACGGCCGGGTGATCGCCGACGGCACGCCCGCGTCGCTGAAGGGCGCCGACCGGCTCGAGGTCGTCGTCGCCGGGGACCCCGCACCCGCCGCCGACCGGCTCGGCGTCCTCGGCCCGGTCACCGTCGACGGGCAGCGGGTCGGCGTGCCCGTCGGCGACCGGGTCGCCGCCCTCACGCTCGCCGCCGGCATCCCCGGCGTCGAGGACATCACCCTGCGCCGCCCCACCCTCGACGAGGCCTTCCTGAAACTGGTGACCGCATGAAGTGGGCGCTGCACGACGGCTGGGTCATGACCCAGCGGGAACTGGCGCACCTCGCCCGGCAGCCCGCGCAGATCGTGGTCATGCTGCTGTTTCCCGTATTGCTGGTACTGATGTTCGGGTTCGTCCTCGGCGGCGGGATGAGCGTCGCCGGCGGCGGCGACTACCGCGAGTACCTGCTGCCCGGCATGTTCGCGATGACGATGCTGTTCGGGGTCGAGTCGACGTTCGCGGCGATCGCGACCGACACCGGCCGCGGCGTCACCGACCGGTTCCGGTCCCTGCCGATGGCGGCGTCGGCGCAGGTCACCGGCCGGGCCCTCGCGGACCTGCTCACCTCGGCGCTCGGGCTGCTGGTCATGCTCGGCTGCGGGCTCGCCGTCGGCTGGCGCTGGCACGACGGGTTCGCCGGGGCGCTGGCCGCGGTCGGGCTGCTGCTGTGGCTGCGGTTCGCGGTCCTGTGGGTCGGCGTGTACCTGGGGCTGCTCAGCGGCAATCCGCAACTGCTCGTGGCGGTGCAGATCCTCGTGTGGCCGGTCGCGTTCCTGTCCAGCGCGCTCGCCTCACCGCAGGACATGCCCGACTGGCTCGGCGCGCTGTCACACTGGAACCCGCTGTCCGCGACCGCGGACGCGACCCGCGCCCTCTTCGGCAACCCCGGCGGCGGCGACCCCTGGCCCGCGCTGCTGTGGCCCGCGGTGCTGACCGCCGTGTTCGTGCCGCTGTCGATCAGGCAGTACCGTCGCCTGTCGCGCTGACCACCAGGCACCAAGCGCCACCGAGCACCCGGCGGTTCATCCGGCTGAGCGGTATGGACCTGCCGGCTTGCTGGTTACCGGATTGCTGTAACCGGTAAGTCGGCAAACCCCCGGCGGCGGCAGGAACGTGGGGCGACAAGCCGCGGCTTGTCGCCCCACGGGCTCAGTGGGCCGGTGCGGCGATTGCCGGCAATACGGTAATCAGTAACCGGCGCGGCGGCGGCAGCCCACCGAAGCGGTAGCGCGGCGGAACCGGTCGGAGCCAGCCAAGACCAGGCCGGATCTGGTCAGACCTGGCCGGGGTGGTGGTGCGCACGACAAGCCGGCGCGCGGGCAGGCGCCACTGGAACGCAGGCGCTACAGTAGAGCGTTCGGGCAACAAAAAAGGCGCCCTCGGGCGCCTGACTGATGAAATGTTAGCCGACTGGAGACGGGTTGTCAAACGCATCCGACGCATCCGAGCTCGCGATTGAGCAAGCGCATCTCACGATGCTGTACGGGCACCTCGACACGCTGCGGGAGGAAGCGTCCACGCAGCTGCAACGGGCGCTGCTGCAGACCGGCGGCACGCCGGCTGACCGCTCCCACCGCGACTCGGCGACCGCGCTGTACACCGACCGCCTCGCCCAGTACACCGCCGTGGAGAACGGCCTGTGCTTCGGCCGCCTCGACTTCGACCGCAGCGACGCCACCGACCGCGGCAAGGCCGGAAGCGACAAAGCGGACAAGACCGACACGGCCAACAAGGCAGGCAAGGCCGGCAGCGACGAGGCCGGTCCTGACGGCGGCGCCGTGAAGAACACCGAGGTCCGGTACATCGGCCGGATCGGCATCTTCGACGAGGACAACGACTACGAGCCGCTGCTCATCGACTGGCGGGCACCGGCGTCACGACCCTTCTACCTGGCCACCGCCGCCGCACCCGAAGGGGTCAGGCGGCGCCGCCACATCCGCACCGAACAGCGCACCGTCACCGGCGTCGACGACGAGGTCCTCGACCTCGACGAGGCGCACCACACCGGCCGCGGCGCGCACGACGGCGTGGCAGGGGAGGCGGCGCTGCTGTCGGCGCTGAACGCGTCCCGTACCGGCCGGATGAAAGACATCGTCGAGACGATCCAGGCCGAACAGGACCACGTCATCCGCGGGGACCTCAACGGAGTCCTGGTCGTGCAGGGCGGCCCCGGCACCGGCAAGACCGCCGTGGCGCTGCACCGCGCCGCGTACCTGCTGTACACGCACCGGCAGATGCTGTCGTCGCGGGTCGTGCTGATCGTCGGTCCGAACCCGACGTTCCTGCGGTACATCAGCCAGGTCCTGCCGTCGCTCGCCGAGACCGGCGTGCTGCTCGGCACGATGGGCGACCTGTTCCCAGGCGTCGTCGCGCACGCCGACGAGCCGGCGGCGATCACGGAGATCAAGGGCCGCGCCGGCATGGTCGACGTGCTCGCCGCCGCGGTACAGGACCGGCAGCGGGTCCCGGACGAGCCGATCGCGATCCGCCTCGACATCCTCGACGGCGCGCCGGTGATGCTCGACCCGGAGGTCATCGCCGACGCCCGCGACCGGGCGCGCCGCTCCGGCAAGCTGCACAACCTGGCCCGCCCCGTGTTCGACACGGAGATCATCCACGCGTTGTCGCTGCTGGTCGCCGACACCATCGGCATCGACCCGTACGCCGACGACCCCCTCGGCGGCGACGACGCCCCCGGCGACCCGCAGATCCTCGACGAGGCCGACCTCGCCGAGATCCGCCGGGAGCTGCGCGGCGAGGCCGAGGTCCTCGGCGCCCTCGACTGGCTGTGGCCGATCCTCACCCCGCAGCAACTGGTTGCCGGATTGTTCGCATCAGAAATCCGGTTAACCGCCGCCGGCGCGCCGCTCGAGCTTCGGCGCAGCGCCAGAGCGGCCTGGACCCCCGCGGACGTGCCGCTGCTCGACGAGGCCGCGGAGCTGCTCGGCGAGGACGAGACGATCCGCGAGATCATCGCCGAACGGCAACGCAAACGGCAGATCGCCTACGCCGAAGGCGCCCTGGAGATCGCGTTCGGGTCCCGGTCCATCGACGTCGAGGACGAGGACGACCCGGAGCTGCTGTCCGTCACCGACCTGCTCGAGGCCGACCGGCTCGCCGACCGGCAGGACGAGGGCTCCGCGCTCACCCCCGCCGAACGCGCCGCCGCGGACCGCAAGTGGGCGTTCGGGCACGTGATCGTCGACGAGGCGCAGGAGCTGTCGCCGATGGCGTGGCGGCTGCTGATGCGCCGCTGCCCGTCCCGGTCGATGACGGTCGTCGGTGACGTCGCCCAGACCGGTGACCTCGGCGGCGCCGCGTCGTGGGCGTCGGCCCTGGACCCGTACGTGCCGGGCCGGTGGCGGCTGCGGGAGCTCACCGTCAACTACCGCACCCCGACGGAGATCATGGCGGTCGCCGCGGGTGTCCTCGCCGGCATCGACCCGGACCTGGAGCCACCCAGGTCCGTCCGGGAGGCCGGCGTCGACCCGTGGGTCCGCGGTGTCGCCCCCGCCCGCCTGCCCGACGCCCTCGCCGAGGCCGCGACCACGGAAGCGGTCGAGGCCGGCGACGGCCGGCTCGGCGTCATCCTCCCCGCGGGGACGTTCGCGGACCTGGTGCCGGCGGTGCTGAAGGTCCTCCCCGACGCCGCGGTCGGCGACGAACCCGAGCTCGCCGCGAAGGTCGTCGTCCTCACCGTCAAACAGGCGAAAGGTCTGGAGTTCGACGGCGTCATCGTCGTCGACCCCGACCGGATCGTGGAGGAGTCCCCGCGCGGCGCCAACGACCTGTACGTGGCGCTGACCCGCGCCACCCAGCGGCTCGGCGTGCTCCACCCGGGCGTGCTGCCCGAATCGCTGCTCGCGGTGGTCGGCATCTAGCCGGGGAACGAAACCCGGGGAACGAATCTCGGGGAATAAACACGGGAGAGAAACGCGGTGGGAGCGTGTTGGGTCGGACTCCAGCACGCTCACCGAACCGGCGCCGACTCCGGATGCCTAGTCCGTTGCCGACCTGCCCGTGAGCGTAGCAACCCCCCGGATGAACCCTTCGCCGGTGGGGTCCACCTGTGCGGTCCACCCCAGTTTCGACAAGTCGGCGGCGAGCCCGGCGGCGTCATGGAAGAGTTTCACGACCTCGTGCTCGCTGCCGTCCCGCAGCCGGCGCAGCACCGTGTCCCTGCCGCCGGGCGCCGCCCGCTCCGTCACCCGCTCCGCGGTGCCGGTGTCGACGAACACGACCCGCCCGCCGGGCCGGACCGCGTCGGCGACCGCCGACCAGAACCCGGCGAACCGCTGCGGCGGCACGTGCGACAACCAGAACGCGAAGAACACCGTGTCGTACCGGCGCGACGGCCGCCACCGGAACAGGTCCGCCTGCTCGAACGTGGCGGTGAGGCCCACAGCACGGAGCCGCCGCCGGGCGATGTCCAGCATCTCCGGTGCCCCGTCGACCGCCGTCAGCCGCGCCGCCCGCCCGGCGAGCCGGACGGTCCACTGCCCGGTCCCGCATGCCAGCTCCAGGACGTCACCACCGACCGGCAGCTCGTCCAGCACCCCGGTCAGTGTGCTGAACGACCGCTGCCCGTACACCTCGTCGTACTCCGGCGCCCGCGCCCGGTAGTACGCCAGCTGCCCGTCCAGCAGCGGCTCCAGCCCGTCGCGCATTACCGCGCCCGCAAATACGACAACACAGCTCGCACCCGCCGATTGTCCTGCGGACTGTCCTCGATCGCGAGCCGGTCGAAGATCCGCTGGATGTGGGTGCCGACCGTCTTCGGCGACAACGTCAGCCGCTGCGCGATACCCCGGTCGGTGAGCCCCTCCGCCATCAGCGCCAGCACATCCCGCTCCCGCTCCGACAGCACCCGCAACGCCGCCGGCACCGCCGGTTTGCGCAGCATCGCCTCGACCAGGCTGCCGTCCACGACGACCTCCCCGTCGTGGACCCGCCGCACCGCGTCCCGCAACGCCGACCGGTCGAGCACCCGGTCCTTCAGCAGATACCCGACGTGGGTGCGCCCGTCGTCGAGGAGCTCCATCGCGTACGCCACCTCCACGTACTGCGACAGCACCAGCACCGCCGTCCCCGGGTACTCCCGCCGGAGCCGCACCGCCGCCCGGATCCCCTCGTCGGTGTGCGACGGCGGCATCCGGATGTCGACCACCGCAACGTCCGGCCGCTCCGCGGCGACCAGCCGGAACAACGCCTCCGCGTCCTCCGCCTCGCCGACGACGTCCGCGCCCACCGCCAGCAGCTGGGTCAGCCCCGCCCGGATGATGAGGTTGTCGTCCGCCACGACCACGCGAAGGCTCACCGAGCCAGGATCGCATCACCCGTCGATGCGATAGTTCAGACATGCTGAGCCGGCTCGCTCCGTCGGCGCGAGCCGCCTGGATCACCGCCGCCGCCGCCACCGCCGCCCTCGCCGCCGCCCAACCCGCGACCTTCCACCTCGGCCTGTACGGTGCCGACAACCGGCCCGTCACCGTCACCAGCCTCGCCGTCATCACCGTCGGCCGCACCGTCGTCGCCGTCGGCGGGCTCGTCGCGTGGGCCCGCCGGCCCGACAGCGCCACCGGGCCGCTGCTGGTCGGGTGGACCCTGGTCAGCCTCAGCGCCGGCCTCGGCCTGCACGCCAGCGGTGCGCTGCTCGTCTGGTCATACCTCAGCGGGGTCATCAGCCGGGTCGTGTACGCCTACGCGCTGCTCACGTACCCCGACGGCCGCCCGGAAACGGTGGGGGAGCTCCGCTACCTGCGGGCCGTCGCCGCGGTCCCGCTGCTCTGGCTCGGCTACGCCGCCGTCACCCCGTCCGCCGGGATCGACGCCGTCACCTGCCGGCAAGCTGGATGCCCCGCGAACCCGCTGCTGCTGCACGAGTCCGGCGCCGCGCCAGCGCGCCCGTGCTGTGGGCCGCCGCCGCCCCCGTCGTCGTGTTCATGACCGGGGTCCTGCTCGACACCTGGAAGGCCCCGACCGGTTGGCTCTACTGGGCCGACCACCTCACCATCTACACGGTGCCCCTCGCCATGATCATCGGGCTGCTCGCGTCCCGGCTCGCCCGCGCCGACGTCGCCGCGCTCCTCGTCCGGCTCCGCTCAGCGCCCGTCGACGACCTGCGGCCAGGCCTCGCCCAGCTCCTCGGCGACAGCGACGTCCAGATCGCCATCCCACTGTCCACCGGCGGCGACGCCCGCTTCGTCGACCCTGCGGGCCGGCCGGTCACCATGCCCGCCGCGCCCGGCCTCGCCCACACCGACATCGGCGGCGGTGTCCTGCTCCTGCACCACCCCACGACCCGCACCGAGGACCCCGCCCTGTTCGACGCCGCCGTCGCCGCGGCCCGCCTCACCCTCGACAACGTCCGCCTCGCCGCGCAGGTCCGCGCCCAGCTCGCCGAGGTCGACGCCTCCCGCGAACGGCTCGTCCGCGCCGGCGACGAGGAACGCCGCCGCCTGGAACGCGACCTGCACGACGGTGCCCAGCAGCAGCTCATCGGCCTCGGCCTGGCCCTGCGGTCCGCCCGCGACGCCGTCGACGACACCAGCCCCGCCGCCGCGCTGCTCGACGACGCCACCGACCAGCTGCGGCAGTCGCTCACCGAGCTGCGGGACCTGGCCCGCGGGCTGCGCCCCGCACTCCTCGCCGAACGCGGCCTCGCCACCGCCGTGCAGACCCTGCTGCTCACCGTCCCGGTCCGTGTCACCCTCACCGGTGACCTGCCGGACCGCCCAGACCCCGCGACCGAGACCGCCGCGTTCTTCGTCATCGCCGAGGCCCTGCAGAACGTCACCCGCCACGCACCTGACGCCCACGCCACCGTCACCCTGCACGCCGCCGCCGGGCGACTCACCGTGACCGTCGCCGACGACGGCCCCGGCGGCGCCGACCCCCGCCGCGGCACCGGCCTGCGCGGCATCGCCGACCGCGTCGCCGCCGCCGGCGGGCACCTCGACGTCACCAGCGTCCCCGGGCAGGGCACCACGATCAGCGCGGACCTGCCCATGCACCGCCACGACCAAGTCACCGCTCCCTGAGCCGCAGGTACGCGTCCAACGCCGCCGCACCCGCCAGCATCGCCCGGCTCCGGCCCGTCAGCCGCGCCCGCCAATCACCGAGCATCGCCTCCAGCGACTCGACGCTCCCCGCCGACCGTACCTGCGCGATCACCGGCGCGACCTGCCGCAACAGGTACCCGCCCCGCCGCAACTGGTGCGCCAGCAGCGCGTCCCGCACATCCGCGGCGCTGTACACGCGAAACCCTGTCCTCGGGTCCCGGTCCGGCTGCACGACACCGGCCCGCTCCCACTTGCGCAACGTCGCCGGCCGCACCCCGAGCCGCCGCGACAACGGCCCCACGAACGTGTCACCGCGCCCCTGCGGCACCGGCCGCAGATCCTGCAGCGCCGCCTCGACCGCCTGCACCGTCCGCCGGTCCTCCAGCAGCTGCGCGTGCCCCTCGTCGACGATCCGCAACGCGTCGTCGACCGCACCCCGGTGCACCGCCCGCAGGATCTCCGTCGCCACCTGATGCCCGTGCCCCGGCACCAGCGCCACGAACGCGTCCAACGCCGCCGCGTGCAGCGCCGTGTACCTGCGGTACCCGCTGTCCGTCCGCTCCGCGTCGGGCAGGATCCCGGCGGCCTCATAGTTACGGATCGCCTGCGTCGACAGCCCATGCGCCCGCGCCAGGTCGACCGGCCTTTGAAACTTTTCCGGCACGTTCACCGTCTCCACCGGGTACAAGGTTCAACTGTCGATGCAACGATACCGTTGACGCAATGACCTACCCCGTCTCCGCCGCGTCCGTGCACCTCCTCCTGCCGGCACCACCGCGGGTCCTCGCCCTCGGCGAACCCACCCACGGCGAGGACGTCCTCCTCGAGGTCCGCAACGACCTGTTCCGCGAACTCGCCATCACGTCGCCGTTCCGGACCATCGCCCTGGAAACCGACTGCCTGAAAGCCCTCGTCGTCGACAACTACGTCACCACCGGCACCGGCACCCTCGACGACGCCATGACCAGCGGCTTCAGCCACGGATGGGGCGCCGCCACCCCGAACCGTGACCTCGTGCGCTGGATGCGCGCCCACAACGCCGACCTGCCGCCGTCACAGCACCTGCACTTCGCCGGACTCGACGGCCCCCTGGAGCTCACCACCGGCCCGGCCGCCCCGCACCAGGCGGTGAACGCTCTCCGTTCGGCGTTGGCGGCGTCGGTACCGCCGGAGCTCCTGCCACCCACAGACCTCCTCGACGAGGCGCTCGGCCCCGAGGACCCCTGGACGGACCCGGCCGCGCTGCTCGACCCGTCCCGGTCCATCGGCCAGACCCCGGACGCCGCCAGGCTCCGCCTGCTCTGCGACGACATGGCGGCGCTCCTTGACGCCCACGCCGCCGCGTTCCCTTCCCGCACCGACCTGGACCGGGCGGCCCTGTACGCGCGCACCGCCACCGGCCTGCTGCGCTACCACCACTGGATGGCCGACCAGACCCCGGCCCGCATGCCCCGCCTCGTCGGCGTCCGCGCCGCGATGATCGCCGCGAACCTCCTCGCCCTCACCGACCGCGGCCCCGCCCTCGTCCACGCCCACAACCTCCACCTGCAACGCCACCAGTCGACGATGCGCCTCGGCGACCAGCACCTGACGTGGTGGAGCGCCGGCGCGCTCGCCGCCACCCACCTCGGCCCCGGCTACGCGTTCCTCGCCACCGCCGTCGGCACCATCCACCACCACGGCGTCCACACCCCACCCCCCGACACCATCGAAGGGCATCTCTATCGTTTGCCGCCGGACCGCTGCCTGGTCGACCCGCACACCCTGGCCGCCACATACGGCGACACGATGCCGCCCGCCCGCGAGTCACCGTGGTTCGGCTACTTCCCGCTCGACCCCGCCCACCTGACCGGCCCGTCCGCCCCCGACGGCATCGTCTTCATCAGGGACTCACCACCGGCCGCCCCGGGGGAGTGAACCGGCAGGGGAGCGGGGCTGCACTCCACCGCCACCGACCTGCCGATCCACCCGTGCCCGTCTCCGGCGTCGGGACTTCTCCCGATCCCGTTCACTCGCGCCGATGGTTCCCTGAACACATGCCACCCCGGCACCCGCCAAACCACTGCAGCGACAGGGGAGACCCTGACCCATCGTTGCCCCGTCGTCGCCGCGGCGGGGCAACGATGCCCCGTGTCGTGACGTGCTCCGCCATGCACCTCGGGTTACGCGCCTCGTGCTTCGGTCACGCGCCCGGGCCGTGTCTGCCGTACGAGCGCCTCTCTACCGCACGAGCGCCTCCGGGACTCGCAGGTCCTCGTGCTCGTACAGGGCCATGACCTCGGCGGGGTCGTCGGCGCGTGTCACGTCGGCGATGCGGTCCATCAGGTCGTCGTAGTCGGCGCCGGTCTCACCCCGGTACGCGGCCTCCATCCGCCCCCACTCGTCCCACGGCAGCAGCTCGAGCTTGTTCAACGCGGCAAGGTCCCGCACCGCGTTGCCCTGGATCTCCGCGGGCCCGAAGTTCTCGGTGCCGCCCACACCGAACCGTTTCGCGTCGATCCGGCCCGCCCGCCACGCCGTCCACGCCTCACCGCCGGTCAGGAACAGCCCTTCGTCGAGGTCCTCGGGGTGCGGCAGCACGGTCCCGCCGACGATCTCGGAGTCGGTGCGGACCCATCGCCCGTCCCGGTGGTGCTCGACGACCCAGTGGTCCAGGCCGAGACCCTCCTGGAAGTACGTCGCGAATCCGCACCTGGCCCGCGCCGGGATCCCGCGCAGCCGCAGCAGCGCCACCGTCAGCACCGTGAAGTGCCGGCAGGTGCCGACCACCCGCCGGTCGGTGGGGCGTGGCACGTGCAGCGGGTCACCGTCCAGGCGCAGTAACGCGTGGACGATCCGGTCGGCGTGCCGGAGCTGGTTGTCGTCGAACCGCTCGCCGGGCAGCCCGAGCTCGCCGGTCTCGTTGGGGTGCACGATCAGGGTGTGCGCGAGCCTGCAGATGCCGTCGGCGTCACCGGGCACCGCGGCGAGCGCTGCACCCGGCACGGTGGACAGGTCGGTGAGTGGTCCCGGAGCGCGGTAGTCGATCCCCGTCATGCCCAGGACCCTACCGGCCGGGTACGACAAAACTCAGGTTGACATAATGTTGATTATCGAACATCTAGGGGATGGGGATCGAACCCTCGGTCGAGTCGGAAGGCCGCGGTTCAGCCGCAGCCGCGCGGACCACGGTCGAGGAGATCGTCGCCAGTTCGGGCCGAGCCGGCATGAAGAAGGTCGTGATACCCAGCGCCTTGTTCATGGCTGCCAGCTCGCACTCGCGCACCGCGTCGCCGGCGTTCCGCACGCCACGGATGACCACTCCGGCTCCGTGTTGCTGGCAGTAGGCCACGGTCAGCCCGTTCCAGACTGCGACTGTCACGTTCCCCCAGTCCGCCGGGAACGTGGCACGGATGTCCAGAGCGCGATCTGCATCGGCCTTGGAGGGCTGCTTCTCACCGTTGACCGCGACCAGAACCGTCACGTGTTCGAACAAGCGACGCGCCCGATCGACAAGATCCCGATGACCAGCAGTGAAGGGGTCGAACGTACCGGGATAGACAGCCCGCGAGTTTCGAGGATCACCGACAGGATCGGGAGACATCGACACATGTTACCTGCGTGGTTGGCGAACGCGCCGAAGCTCACCGGCCGAGCGCAGAACTGGGCGCTCAACGTCGCTGAGCACGGACGACGAGCAGCGTACGGTGGAGACGTGCGTCACGGAACGTGAATGGGTACCGGACGGATGTGCCAGATCGACGCAGGTGGGCATGGATGTCCCCCGCGTGGGTGACGCGACGCTAGGTGATCGGCGTATGCAGCCGGTACCGTGTACGTATGCGTGAGGTGCGCAAGGAGCGGGTCACGGTGACGATGCCCGCCGATGAGGCCGCTGCGGTGCGGCGGTTCGTGGACGCGGGTGGCGCGGAGTCGGTGTCGGCGTATGTCGCCGAGGCGGTCCGGGGCCGGCTTGCGCGGGACCGGGCACTCATGGCGCTGAACGAGCTGTATGCGCGGCGTGGGGTGCGCATGGCACCGGAGCACCACGCGTGGGCGCGTGAGGTGCTGGGGGTGGCACCCGCCGGGCCGGTGTCGTGACCGCGGTGGGCGGCCGCATCCTGGACAGTTCGGCGATCCTGGGGTTCGTGGCCGGCACGCCGTACAGTTCGGCGATCGTGTGGCATGCGGTGGATCAGGGTGTCGTGCTGGCGGTGCCGGCGGCGGCGCTCGCGGAGGCGTGGGCGCAGACGTCCCCGAAGGACTACGACGTGCTCAAGGTGCTACTCAGTCTGCCGGTGGTGGTCGTCGACGACCTGACCGCCGCGGATGCCGTGGACAGCGGCGCGTTGTTCTCCGGTGAGGGCGGTCCCGCTCTGGTTGCCGCCGCTCATGTGGTACGCCGTGCGCAGGCCCGACCGGGTTGGGCGATCGTCACGGACCGGCCGGAGCTGCTGCGGACCCTGGACCCGCATGCGGAGATCGACGAGTTGCCCTGATCGCATGATCCATGTCGTACGGTGTGTCGCGTTCGAAAATGTCGTACCTGACTGATAGAACGTTCCCGTACACATGTTCGACTGAGGAGGGTGCGATGGTAGCCGCGCGGACCGCGGCCGGAGGCTTGTCGACGGTGGAGCTGGAGCAGATCCGGGACACCCTCGCGGCCGGCCGGAAGCCGAAGGTGGTGTTCACGGAGGCTGCCGGCCAGATCGCCGGGCAGCTCGGGCAGGTCGTGCAGCTGACCGACCCGGAACTGTCCGAGGAATGGGTGGTGGTCCGGTTCGGCCGTGACGAGCTGCCCTTCTCCCCCGCCGACCTGAAGATCGCTCCGAAGGCGGCGCCGGCGCGTCGCACCCCGATCGTTCCCGCCCCTCGTGAGGAGAGCTCCGTGTCCGCGCCCGCCGTCGAGCAGCCCACCGACTCCGCCGTGCCCGGCTCCGACGCCCCGGCCGACCCGGCAGCCGTGACCGCGGAGACCGCCGCGGCCGACGGCGCCGGTGACGGCGTCAAGGACACCTCGGCGAAGGACACCGGGAAAGACGCGGGCAAGGACGCGGCCAAGGACGGCACGAAGGACAGCGCGAAGGACCGGGAGCCCGTGGAGAAGTCGTCGGGGGTGCCGGCGCCGAGGGCGACGCCGGCGAAGAAGGCCGCCCCGAAGCCGAAGGCGCCGGCCGGGCTGACGGTCACGCTGGCGTATGCGGACGGCGAGTGGACCGTCGCCGCCAACCAGGGCGCGAAGTCCCTCGCTAAGCCGTATGTCATCAAGGCCAGCGAGGCGCTGAAGATGGTCGGCATGCTCGACGTCCCCGGCGTCCACGAGGCGGTCGAGGAGATCGTGTCCGCCGCCCGCGCCGAGGCCGAGTCCCAGGCGGAGCGCCTGCGGGCGGAGCTGGCGGAGATCGAGGCCCGCCTGGCCGAGCTCCGCGAGGCCGAGTAGCGCCAAGCCCGGACCTCCGGGGATCGATCAGTGCCCGGCTAGGCCGTTCGGCCCGGCCGGGCACAACGGCCGGCGCCTGACAGGCGGACACGTCAACTGTCAGGCGCCGGCCGTTGTTCGCAGGTCTCAGGTCGGGCCGGAACCGCTCATGTTGACGGGTGTTGGCGCTCGCGCCGTGGACCGGCTCGTCCGTCGGCGGGGCTGAGCTGCACGAACCGCAGCGGCCTCATGCCCGGACTCCCCCGGCCCTGTCATGCGCGCATCGTGCAAAGAAAGTTTTGCAAAGGATTCTTTGCAGGCGTAGCGTCAGCCGTATGGTCGATCCCGAGGACCTTCCTGTCGCGTCGCCGGGGTACGTGCCCGAGCCGGGCGCGCTCAAGGCGCTGGTCCACCCGCTGCGGCTGCAGCTGCTCGAGGCGCTCAGCGTCCGCGGCCAGGCCACCGCCACCCAGCTCGCGGCGGAGCTCGGCGAGAGCAGCGGCGCCACCAGCTATCACCTGCGTCAGCTGGCCCGGCACGGGTTCATCGAGGAGGTGGCCGGCGCCGGCACCGGTCCCGAGCGGTGGTGGCGTCCGGTCACCGGCGGATGGACGATGCCCGCCAGCGTGCAGCGGGCACCCAGCGGCATCGCCGCGACGGCCGGCACCGTCATCGCGACCCTGCTGGAGGCGTCGCACCGCCGGCTCATGGAGTTCTTCCGGACGCTGTCGCAGTGGCCGCTGCCGTGGCAACGGGCCGCGAGCCGCCAGCAGGCGCACCTGGAGCTGACCCCGGAGCAGCTGCGGGCGCTGGCGTTCGAGGTCGAGGCGGTGGTCGACCGGTACCGGCAGCTGCCGCCCGGCCCGGACACCCGCCGGGTCCGCGTCGAATTCATCGCGTTCCCCGTCGGCGAACCCGGCGAACCCAATGAACCCAGTGAGCCAAGCGAGCTGGACGCCGACGGTGACGGGCCTGACAGAGCGGCCGGCGGTGAGTAGCCTCGGCAGCCGCTACTGGCGGCTGTTCGGTGCCAGTGCCACGTCGAACCTCGCCGACGGCATCGGCCGGACCGCGCTACCGCTGCTCGCCGCGACCTACACCCGCGACCCGGTCCTGATCTCCGGGCTGTACTCGCTGGCGTTCCTGCCCTGGCTGGTGTTCGCGCTGCCGGCCGGGGCGCTCGTCGACCGCGGTGACCGCCGCCGCGCGATGGTGGTCGCCAACCTCGTGCGGGCGGGCGTCATCGGCGTCGTCGCGGCCGCCGCCGGCACCGGGCACGCGTCGGTCCCGCTGCTGTACGCGGCGGTGTTCACGCTGGGCGCCGCCGAAACGGTGTACGACAGCGCGGCGAACGCGCTGCTGCCCCAGCTCGTCGGGCCGGGGCAGCTCGACCGCGGCAACAGCTGGCTGGTGACCGCCGAGACCGTCGGGCAGCTGTTCCTGGGCGCGCCGGTCGGCGCGTTGCTGTTCGCCGTGGCGGTCTCGGCGCCGCTGGCGGTCAACGCCACGGGGTTCGCGCTCTGCGCACTGATCATGCTCACGGTGCCCGGTTCGTACCGGCCGTCGCTCGCGCCGACCGGGTCGCTGCGCGCCGACATGCGCGACGGGCTGCGGTGGATGCTGCGCCATCCGCTGCTGCGCGGACTCACCGTGCTGTTCGGGTTCACCGCGGCGTTCCAGGCCATGTCGATGTCGGTGCTGGTGCTGTTCGCCCTCGACGTGCTGCAGGTCGGCAGCCGCGGGTACGGGCTGCTCCTGCTCGCCGGTGGCGTCGGCGGCCTGCTCGGCGGGCTCGCCGCACCGTACGTCGGCCGCCTGCTCGGCCGCACGGGCACGCTGAGCGCGGTGGCGCTGTGCACCCCGCCGGCCGTCGTCGGGATGGGCCTGACCAGCGACGCCGTGTCCGCGTTCGCGCTGTTCCTCGTCACCGCGTGCCTGGTCATGATCGGTAACGTGCTGACGATGTCGCTGCGGCAGACCCTCATCCCCGAGGAGCTCTTCGGACGCGTCCAGGGGGTCTGGCGTACCGCCGTGTGGGGCGGCATCCCGGTCGGCGGGTTCGCCGGTGGCGTGCTCGCCGACGCCACCGACGTGCCGACCGTCTTCGTCGTCGCCGGCCTCGGCTATCTCGCCACCGGCGTCGCCGTCACCGCGCTGCTGTTCCGGCACCGGGCGCTCACCGCCGCCGCCGCGCCGGCCGGGGGCTGAGCGCAGCGGCGGCGGTGCGCTATGAAGGGCGGTATGGCGCACGGGGGTTCGGTCGGGCGGGCGGGGCGCGGGATGGCGGTGGCGACGTTCGTGTCGCGGGTCGCCGGGTTCGTGCGGCTGGTGGTGCTGGCGTCCGCGCTGGGGCTCGGCAGCCGGCTGCTGGACGGGTACAACGTGGCGAACACGCTGCCGAACGCCGTCTACGAGCTGGTGGTCGGCGGTGCGATGGCCAGCGTGGTGGTGCCGTTGCTCGCGCGGGCGGCGGTCACGGAGCCCGACGACGGGGTCGTGTACGCGCAGCGGCTGCTGACGTTGCTGTTCTACGTGCTGGTGGCGGTGACGGTCGCGGCGATGGTGTCGGCGCCGTGGCTGGTGCGGGTGTACACGCCGGGGTTCGCCGAGCAGGAGCGTGCGCTGGCGGTCGTGTTCAGCCGGTTCTTCCTGCCGCAGATCCTGTTCTACGGCGTCAGCGCCACCGCCGGCGCGGTGCTCAACATCCGGGGGCGGTTCGCCGCTGCGATGTGGGCGCCGCTGGTGAACAGCGTCATCGTGATCGCGGTCAGCGTCGTGTACCTGGTGATCGGGGGCGGCACGAGCATCGACGCGTTGACGGGTCCGCAGCTGCTGGTGCTGGCGGCCGGCACGACCGGCGGGGTGGTCGGTCAGACGGCGCTGGTGGTGTGGGCGCTGACGCGGAGCGGGTTCGTGCTGCGGCCGCGCCTGGATCCGCGGGGCATCGGCATCCGGCGGATCGGGCGGCTCGGTGGTTGGGTGCTCGTGTCGGTCGTCGCGGCGCAGGTCCTGATCGCGGCGGCGACGCGGGTCGCGTCGGTCGGCGGGCCGGGTGGGATCAGCGCGTACCAGAACGCGTTCGCGGTGTTCCAGATGCCGTTCGCGGTGGTGGCGGTGTCGGTGATGACCGCGATCCTGCCCAGGCTCAGCCGTCACGCGGTGCGGCGGGACCACGCGCGGATGACCGAGGACCTGTCCCGGGCGGTGCGGCTCGCCGTGGTGGCGCTCGCTCCGGTCGCGGTGGCGATGCTCGTGCTCGGCCCGCAGCTCGCCACGCTGCTGTTCGCGCACGGGCGCAGCGCACCGCCGGCGGTCGCGCTGCTGGGTGCGGTGGTGGCGGCGTTCGGGGTGGCGCTGGTGCCGTTCACCGGCTACATGATCCTGCAGCGGGGCTTCTACGCGCTGCAGGACACCAGGACCCCGGCGCTGATCACCGCCGGGGTGACGGTCGTCGGGGTCGGCGGCTGCTTCGCCGCGGTGTGGGTGCTGCCGCGTGCGGACGTCGTCGTCGGGGTGCCGCTGGCGTACGCGGTTGCCTATACGGCGGGTCTCGTCGCGGCGGCCGCGGTGCTGCGGCGCCGGTTGGGGCGGATCGACGGCCGGCGGCTCGTCAGCACGCACGTGCGGGTCGCGGTCGCGGCGGGGCTGGCCGGTGGTTGCGCCGCGGTGGCGGTCCTCGTGTGTACGCCGCTGGTCGCGCCCGGGTTCGGTGCGGCACTCGTCACGTCCGCCGCGGCGGGTGTCGTCGGCGTTGTCGTGTACGTCGTGGCCGGCCGTATGATGCGGCTGACCGAGCTGCGGCAGCTCCTGTTCGTCGCCCTGGCCGGCATCCGGACCAGCTGAGGCCCTGCTGGTCGGGTCGCGCTGACCGGGGGGCGGAGGGATTGCCGATTACCGGATTGCCGGTAATCGCTTGCCGGTTGCTGGTGGCGTTGGCCTCCGGGAAGGGCCGCTGGCATGGGGGCCGGCGGTGGGATGTGCGTGGTGGCGGGGGTGGCGCTACCGTTCCTTGGTTCAGTTCGGAGTGACGGTGGCGGGATGACAGACGTGGAGCAGGGTGCGGCGGTCGGACGTGGTGCGGCCGGGGGTGAGGTGAGCGTCTCCCCCGCCGTGGTCGACGGCACCACGGTCGACGGCGCCGGGGCCTCCTTGGCGGCCGCCGGACCCGCCGTGCCTGCAGCGGCGCAGGACCGGGCGGCGCAGGTGGCCGGAGCGGCGCACGGCGTCGCGTGGCGGGTGCCGCGGTTGTGGCGGTTCCTGCTGGTCCTGGCCAGGGAGGTGGTGCGGCCGGTCGCGCGGCTGCGGGTGACCGGGGACGTGCCGGCGCAGCTGCGCGCCGGGCCGGTGGTGTTCGCGGTGAACCACATCGGGCCGTTCGACCCGGTGGCGATGAGCGCGGCGTGCCGGGTGGCGAGGTTGGCGCCGCGGTTGATGGCGACGGGTGGGTTGTTCCGGGCGCCGGTGGTGGGGTCGATGATGCGGGCGGCCGGGCACATCCGGATCAACCGGCGGCAGGCGGACGTCGGCAACGCCGTCGACGTGGTCGCCGACGCGCTCGCGGTGGGGTCGCACGTGCTCGGGTACCCGGAGGGCCGGATCACGCTCGACCCGGGGATGTGGCCGGAGCGGGGGAAGACGGGGATGGCGCGGGTCGCGTTGCGGACCGGGGTGCCGGTGGTGCCGGTCGCGCAGTGGGGGGCGCACGAGGTGGCGGCGTGGGGTGGGTTCGGGCCGACGGTGCGGACGCTGGGGCGGTCGCTGCTGCGCCGGCCGGTGGTGCGGGTGCACTTCGGTGCCCCGGTCGACCTGTCGGACCTGGATCCGGAGGTGCCGGGGTCGGCGCAGCGGGCCACGGACCGGATCATCGACGCGATCACCGCGGAGCTCGTCAAGCTGCGGGTGGACGAGCCGCGGCTGCCGCGGTACGTGGACCCGGTCAGGCCGTTGTCGACGCAGCGCCGGCACCGTCCGGCCCGGTGACGGCCGGCGGGACCGTAGCGGCCGGCGAGCCGATACCGGCAGGCCGCAGCATGTAGACGTCGATCGGGTCGCTGGCGGTGACGGTGAAGCCGTGCCGTTCGTACAGGCGGCGGGCGGCGCTGCCCTGCAGGACGTTGAGCCGCACCGGCAGCCCGGCGGCGTCGGCGCGGTCCAGTTGCGTCCGCAGCACCGCGGAGCCGATCCCGTGGCCGTGCAGGTCGGACCGCAGGTAGAAGTGTTCCAGCCACAGCTCCCCCGCCGCCGGGCGCAGCGCGACGCAGCCCGCGACGGCACCGGCGACCTCGATCACCGTCGTGTGCCGCGGCGTGAACGAGCCGAGCAGCCGTTCCCGGACCCGCACCGGGTCGTACCGGCCGAGCCGGGTCAGGTCGGGGCGCAGGACGACGGCGCGGAGCTCGGCGATCGTGGTGGCGTCGCCGGCGCGGGCGGGACGGAGCGTCCAAGGGGTCGGCGTCCAACGGGTCACGGCGGGCAGTATCGCAACCGGACCGCTCCCACGAACCGCTCCCCCGCTCCCGGCCCCCGCCGACGTGGACACGACAGCCCGGTTCGGCGGGGACGCACGGCAGCAGAGGGCAGCGGATGCAGGCGTCGGCGCGTACCCGCAGGCGGGGGCGGCTCGCGATCGGTGGGGTGATCGTGGTGCTGCTGTCGGTGGCCGTGTTGTGTGTGGTGGGGGTCGGCAGGACCCGGCACGCGGCGGAGACGGTCGCCCGGTCGACGGCGTTGTCCGACGCGTACGCGCGGGCGAACAAGGCGATCGCCGAAGAGGAGTCGCTGGAGCGCAAGTACCGGCTGGACCGTGGCGACGCGGTGCGGACGCGGCACGCGATGGCGGGGGCGGCGTTGCACGCGGCGTTGAAGGATGTGGAGGCGCGGGGCGGGGCGCCGGACCGGGACCTGGCGTTGCGGCTGCGGCACGTCCACGACGAGTACGGGTACGCGGTGTTGCGGGTGTTCGCCGCGGTCGACAACGGGGAGCTGGCCGAGGCCGCGCGGATCAACAACGACGACGTGGACCGGATCTTCTACCAGTTGAGCGCGGAGATCCAGGCGGCGGCGGACCTGCACGCGAGGCGCGCGGACGCGGCGATCGCGGAGCTGCGCCGGGTGGAGGCGCTGGTGTTCGGTGGGCTGCTGACCGCGGTCGGTGTGGGTGCGGTGCTGCTGATCGGTCTGGGGCTGCTGGTGGTGCGGTACCAGAACGCGATGATGGCGCAGGCGGACCGGCACGAGCACGCGGCCAGGCATGACGCGTTGACGGGGTTGCCGAACCGCACCCTGTACACGGAGCGGCTCGAGGCGGCGATGCGGGCCCGGGACGCGGTGCTGTCGGTGCTGCTGCTGGACCTGGACCGGTTCAAGGAGGTCAACGACACGCTCGGCCACCAGTACGGCGATGAGCTGCTGGTGCAGGTCGCGGCCCGGTTGACGGGTGAGGTGCGGGCCGGGGACACGGTGGCGCGGTTGTCCGGGGACGAGTTCGCGGTGCTGCTGCCGGGCGCCGACGTCGACCGGGCGCGGGCCCTCGCGGGCAGGTTGCAGGAGCGGCTGCATCAGAGTTTCGTACTGCGGGACGTGACGGTGGACGTGGAGGCGTCGATCGGGATCGCGGTACGGCAGCCGGACACCGGTGCGGCGGAGACCGCGGATGAGCTGCTGCGGGCCGCGGACGTCGCCATGTACGCGGCGAAGGACACGAAGAACGGTGCCGTGGTGTACGAGCCGGCGACGACGGCGGCGCCGCCGAGCCGGTTGCTGCTGCTCGGGGACCTGCGCCGGGCGCTCGCCGAGGCGGAGGAGCTGGTGCTGTTCTACCAGCCGAAGGTGGCGCTCGCGTCCGGGGAGCTGTGCGGGGTGGAGGCGCTCGTCCGGTGGCATCACCCGACCCGGGGGCTGGTCGCGCCGGCTGAGTTCGTGCCGATGGCGGAGAACACGGGCCTGATCAACCTGTTGACGACGCATGTGCTGGGCCGGGCGGTGGCGCAGGCGTCGGCGTGGCGGGCGGCCGGGTGGACGGTGCCGGTGGCGGTGAACCTGTCGCCGCGGTGCCTGGCGGACCCGACGTTGCGGGACCGGGTCGAGGGGCTGCTGGCCGAGCACCGGTTGCCGGCGCAGCTGCTGCGGCTGGAGGTGACGGAGAGCGCGGTGATGGCGAACCCGGCCCTGGCCACGGCGACGCTGCGGGGGCTGCACCGGCTCGGGGTGCGGTTGTCGATCGACGACTACGGCACCGGGTACTCGTCGATGGCGTACCTGAAGGAGCTGCCGGTCGACGAGTTGAAGATCGACCGGTCGTTCGTGGTGAACCTGTCGGGTGCCGACGACGACGCGGTCCTGGTCCGGTCGGCGGTGGACCTGGGACACAACCTGGGGATGACGGTGGTCGCGGAGGGTGTGGAGCACGCGGTCCAGGTGGAGGCGCTGCGCCGGCTCGGGTGTGACATCGCGCAGGGCTACCACTACGCGCGGCCGGAGCCGGCCGACCACCTGCGCCCCTGGCTGCAGCCGGCACCGGCCCGCTGACAAAGCGAAGACGCGGGAGGCCCGCCACGACGACCGTGGCGGGCCTCCCGTACACCCCTGGGGCTATGTGTGCGGGGCCCAGAACCCGGCGAGGGAGCTGGTGGCCGGGTCGTCGGACGCCAGCAGCGGCGCCCACGGGTCCGCGCCCGCCGGGACGTCCGCGCCGTCGTACGCGGCCAGGTCGGCCGGGTTCGCCGGGTCCGTGGTCACCGCCGGGTCGAACGCGGCCGCCGTGTGGTCGGGGCCGCCGAGGACGTCGGCGTCGGTCCACGGGAACCCGTCGACGGGTTCGGGTGTGCTGTCCAGGTGCAGCTCCTCCGGGAACGTGTGCTCGGGCCACCCGTCGGTGCCGCCGTGCAGGTCGGGGTCGCTGCCGAACGGCTCCGCCCCGCCGTCCACGTCCACGTGGACGTCGGCGTGGTGGTCGGCGACGGGTTCGAACTCGGCGTGCTGGCTCGGGTCACCGTCCGCGCCCTCGAAATGCGCGTCCGAAGCGTCCGAGGTCTCGTGGTGGACGGACTGGTCGTAGTCGTCGGCGGCGTGCTCGGTGCCGAGCGGCTCCTCCAGGTCGTCGGCGCCGTGGCTGTCGTGCCCGTCGCCGAGCGCGGTGTAGTCGTCGTGCCCGTCGAACCCGGTGTCGCCGAACGCGTGCCCGTCACCGAACCCCTGTTCGAAGGTGCCGTCGGTGTGGCCGCCGCCGAGGTCGGCGGTGTCACCGGTGTCCGGTTCGTCCCCGGACTCCGACCATTCCCAGTGCCCGTCCATGATCCAACCCCCTTACGCTTCGGCCGGTGCGTCGGCCGCGTCCGCGGGTGCGTTCGGCGCCAGTGCCCGTACCCGCACGAGGACCTCGTCAACCTGTTTGATGCGGGCCCGCAGACCTTCCCGTTCCGTGTTCAGTGCCGCCTTGCGCTTCGCCCGCTCCGCCTTGTCCTCCGCGAGGGACTTGTCGATGTTGGCGATGTGCGCGTCGAGCTGCTTGAGCCGCCGTTCGATCGCCTCGTCGAGGGCGAGGGTCAGCGCGTACTGCAGGTCGGTGAACCGGTGCATGATCTCGTCGGACAGCGCGGCCCGGGCCTCGCCGAGCACCTCCCGCAGCCAGGTGCGGGTCTGCTGCTTGTCGGTCATGCTCTTCCGCTTGAAGATCATGTACGCGCCGGCGGCGAGACCGAGACCGATACCGATGACGGGGATGACGAGCCCGGCGCCGGCGACGCCGGCGAGACCGATCGCGCCGGCACCCGCCATCGCGCCCCGGCCCGCCATCATCGCCATACCGGCCGACGACATGACGACCATCGCGCCGTCACCGCCGCCGCCGTCGCGGCGGGGCTTGGTGCCCAGGGCGTGCCGCAGCTTCGCGTTGAGCTGCCGCAGCACGTGCTGCAGCTCGTTGGGGTGGAACACCTGCGCGAGGACCCGCTCGCCGACCTTCCGGAACCGGAACTCCAGGTCGTGGGACAGCCGCACCGACAGCGCGTACAGGGCCTTGTCGACCTCCGCGGGCAGTTCGCTGATGTCGCCGCGGCCACCCTTGTCGATCTTCTCCATGAACTGTTCCTGCAGCTGCGTCATGTACGAACGCAGCCTGGTGGTCGCCTCGACGCGGGCCCGCTGCGTCTCGGTGGACAGAGCGAGGGACCACTGCCGGGACTCGGTGCGCTTGCGGGTCGCGACCTGCGCGCGTTCCTCCTTGGCCCGTTCGGCGTCCTTCGGGTCCGGGTCGGTCGCCTTCATCCGGTCGCCGAGCTCCTGGTCGACGCGGATGTACTCCGACCGCACGGACCGCAGCACGTTCGCCTGCTGCAGCAGGTGCCCCTTCTTCGCCAGGTCGATCAGCGCGTGCTGCAGCTCCGCGATCCGCGACTCGCGGATCAGCTCCCCCGCGGACTCCTTCGGCAGCGTCATCGCCAGCTCCGCGAGCCTCGCGGACACCGGGAACCAGGGCGCGGACCCGAACCGGGGCGCGTGCGTCTGCAGCTGCCCCTTGTTGTCGGCGAGGATCGTGCGCCACCCCGGGTACGCGTCGACCTTCGTCAACGCGAACAGCACGAAGTTGACCTTCTTGCTGGCCTCGATGAGGAAGTTCATCTCCGGCTTGGAGAACGGTGAGGACGAGTCGACGACGAACAGCAGCGCGGTGGCGCGTTCGACGGCGTCCATCGCGACCTCGGCGTGCATCGAGTCGAGGCCGCCGGTGCCGGGCGTGTCGGTCAGCGTCAGGTACTGCAGCAGCGGCGCGGAGTGGTGTACCTCGATCCGCCGCGGCGGGCGCATCCCGTCGGGGAGCCGGCCGAGGACGGTGCCCCAGTCACGCAGGTCGCTGAGGTTGATCGGGATCGGGTCCTCCCGGCCCGGCACGTACGCGCGGGCGCCGTGCTGCGGGTTGTGGGTGAACTCCAGGTAGGAGGCGGTGGCGACGGCCGCGTCGACCGGCGACAGGTTCGGCACCCCCATCAGCATGTTCGTGAGGCTGCTCTTGCCGCGTTTCGTCTCGCCGACCACGACGATACGGGGGCGTTGCACGTCCCGGCGGCGTTCGGTGTCGACGTCCGCGGCCGCGTCCGGGTCGATCTTGCGCAGGTACGCGAGGGACCCGTCGACGCCGGCCTTCAGCAGCTTGCCGAGCGCCGCCTCCGGGCTCGGCGGTTTCGGTTTGCCGTTCGCGGGAGGCGCCGCGTTCTCGGTCGACGTCATCGTGGCTGCTCCCTGTGCTGGTTGTTCTGCGGGACGGTCGGGTGGGCGCCGGTCGGCCCGCCCGGGTTGCGGGGCGCCTGGTACACGGTGACGATCGGGGCGCGCAGCACCCGCCCGTCACGGTCCAGGTAGCCGGGGACCTCGACGGCGGCGATCGACCCGATCAGCGCCGGGTCGGTGCTGGGGGCGGCGCCGCCGGCCTCGTGGTGCGCCGGGTCGAACCGGACCCCGGTCGGTTCGAGGGTGGTGACGCCGGCCTCCTGCAGGGCGGCGCCGAGCCGGTCGCCGAGGGCTTTGGACGTGACCCGGTCCCGGACGTAGATGCACGCCTGCACCAGCGCCCGCCGGTCCTGGTCGGCGGGCCCGCCGCCGTTGCGGCCGCCGGCGACGGGGACCTGCACCTGCCGGGGGCCGCGGGCGGACAGCAGCAGGAGCAGCAGCAGCGCCGCACCGACGAGCAACGCCCCGACGAACGCGGTCGCCGCCGCGGTCACCCCGAACGTCTCCCGGGTCGTGCACGCCGGGGTCGCCGCCTGCACGACCTGCGCGGCGTGGGTGGCCGGCTGCTGCTTCGGCGGCGCCTCGGGGGCGCCACCGCCGCCGATGGAGTCACCGATGCCGGCGCCGCCGTTCGCGGTCGTCGGCGCCGGCGCCGGCGCGGTCGTGGCGGCCGTCTGCGCCGGCACCGCCGGGCAGTCGGGGCCGCCGCTGAGCAGACCGGTCGCGACGCCGGTGAGCACGGCGACGATCAGGGCAACAGCCACGGCGACAAGACGCAGGCTGTTGTTGGACGAGAGCATTCCCGGCTCCTGGGGGTAGGTGCCTTCAGTTGACACGGGCTTGGCCACGGATACGTTGGGACAGCAGGTAGAAGCCGCGGTGCGCGACGAGCGCGACCCGCGACTGGGACGGGCTGGCACCGGCGACGGCGTAGGCGCGCCAGCGGGTCGCGGCGTCCAACGCGGCCCGGACCATCTGGTCACGGTCGGATCCCTGCAGGTTCAGGATCCAGGCGGGGTCGTTGGACAGGGCGAGGCGGGTCAGTTCGCCTTCCATCTGGTCGGGCAGGTCCACGGCGCCGGTCGTGACGAGCTGCGCGACCTCCAGCAGCCGCAGCCGGTGCGACTCCGGCTGCTGCAGGACCCGTTCGATCGCGTCGCGGAGCAGCTCCCGGTCGTGGGGCCGTTCGGCGTGGCTGGCGATCTTCTCCAGGCTGGACAGCGCCCACCCGGCCTTGATCGCGTCGGTGCGCCACCGGAACGCGTGGTCGAGGGTCTGCCGCAGCCGCGGGAACCCGGACGCCTGGAACAGCATCCGGACGAGCTCACCGGTGGCGAGGGTCGGCTTGTTCACCAGCTGCGCGATCGCGAACGAGATCCCGTACAGGTCCAGCAGCCGCAGCAGCCGCTCCCGTGACTCGCGGGTGATCCCGCATTCACGGGTCGTGAACAGGTCGACGGAGGCGAGCAGCACGGTCCGTTCCCCCTGCGGGAGCGCGGCGAGCTGCCGCAGCGCCTCGCAGTCCGCCGCGGTCAGCCGGCCCGCTTCGGTCGTCTCGGCGAGCAGCCCGACGACCGGGACGACGTCGGACACCACCCGGCGCAGCACCTTCGACTGGTCGGAGGCGAGCGGCGCGACGATCGGCCACGGGTCCTGCCCGCCGCCGGCGAGCTTGTCGACCTTGTTGAACAGGCCGAGGGAGTTGATCGGGTTGCTGGACAGCCGGGCGGAGATCGACCGGAACGCCTCCAGCGCCTGCACGTCGTCCTCACGCACCGACTGCGTGAACACGTAGATGATCGCCTCCGCGCCGGACAGCGCGCCGGCGGAGTCGGAGTCGAGGTCGTCGTCGATCGGCGCCTCGGAGAACAGGAACCGGCGGGCCTGGTCCGACACGGACGTGTTCGCGCTGGACAGGCCGGGCGTGTCGACGACGGTGAGGTCCCGCAGGTGGTCGCTGGTGAGGGTCACGTCGACGTACGCGACGTCGTGCCGGGCGACGCCGAGCCGCTGCGGGATCATGCCGGCCTCGTCCAGCGGCAGGCTGACCCGGGCGCCGTTGCGTTTCACGACGTCGACCCGGTCGGAGGTGCCGTACCGGAACTGGGTCACGATGCGGGTGCACTCACCGACCTCGGTCGGGGCGACCCGCCGGCCGATGAGCGCGTTGACGAGCGTCGACTTGCCCGACTTGAGCCGGCCCGCGATCGCGACCCGCAGCGGCTCGCCGAGCCGCCGCCGCACGTCGACGACCTGCGTCTGGGCGCCGCCGCCGAGCCGGTTGCCGACCTCGGCGCACAGGTCCGCGACCCGGGAGCTGAGTGGTCCTGGAGCCACGCCCGTCAGCCCTGAACCGCGGTGTGGCCGGACACAAGCCCTGAACCGGGCGCGGATACGTCGCCGTGGAGACTGATCACCGACTGCGCGAGGCCGGTGTGTTCAGCCAGAATGCCGACGTACCCTCGGGGTTCCAAGGGGTGGTCCTCGCTCATTACTCGCTCCCGGGTGGAATCAGAACCGTCATGTCACGCACGTACGGCACACACATTACGAATATCCTGCGCGCGCAGGATCCCATGTTCGTGCCACGAATGGAGGCGAGAAGTGCCTGAGGCACCGACTGACGAGCCAGTCGCCGGTGTACCCGCCGCTGTCCCGGTCGGGGTGACGGCCGGTAGGGCGACGGTGGGTGCCGCCGTGTGGCCGCCCGCCGACCTGGTCGCGGCGGCGGTCGACGCCCTGCGTAACCCCGGTCTGGTGGTCATCGCGGGCGCGCCCGGCACGGGCCGCTCCACGGTGCTGAAACGGCTCGGTGAGACGTTCCGCGGCACCGTGTTCGCCGGTGGTGCCCTCGCCATGCTGCGTGGCGTGCCCGCGTTGCCGCTGTCCCGGGCGGTGCGGGTGCGGCTGCCGTCACATGAGGCGCCGCTGCTCGCCGAGGCCGTCCGGTCCCGGGTCCGTCACGGTCTGCTGCTGCTCGACGACCTGCAGTGGGCGGATCCGTTGACGGTCGCCGCGCTTCCCGCGATCGCCGAACACTGTCGGATAGCCGTCACGTTACGTACGCCGCACCGCCTCCCCGGCGACGCCGAACAGGTCCTGCGCGCGGCCGCCGCGGCGTGGCTGAACGTGCCGGCGATGCCCGCCGACGCCGCCGCCGCGCTCGTCCGGCAGATCGCGCCCGGCGCGACCACCGCCGTCGTCGCCGACGTCGTCCGCCGCGCCGGCGGGGTCCCCCTCGCCGTGACCGCGATCGCGAAGCACGTCGCGCAGGGCGGCACCCCCCTGGACTCCGACAAGGGTCTCGCGTACACGGTCGCCGGTGCGCTCGCCGACCTGAACCGTCCCGCCCGCACCGCGATGGCGGCGCTCGGCCTGCTCGGCCGGCCGGTCACCGCGACCGTCCTCGGTGAGGGCATCACGGAGCTGACCGCGACCGGTCTCGTCGAGGTCGACCCGGCCGGGATCGCCGCGCCGGTGTCGCCGTACACGGCGGAGGTCGCCGCCGGTCTCCTGGAGCCTGCGGAGCGGGTCGCGTTGCACCGGCGGCTCGCCGGTCTGGTCCCGCCGCGGGAGGCGGCCCGGCACCTCGCCGCCGCCGGCGCCCACACCGACGCGTACCAGGTCGCGGTCCGCGCCGCCCGGTCCGCCGCGTCCACCGGGGAACGCGCCGAGCTGCTGCTGCTCGCCTGTGACCTGCCGGGCGTGTCGCCGGACGCGGACGTGCGCCTGGACGCGGCCCGCGCCGCCCTCGCCGCGGGCCGGCCCGGTTCGTGCCTGCGGGTCCTGCCCGCCGACGCGGTCACCGACCCGGCCGTCGGCGCGGTCGGCGCGGTCCTGCGTGGTGAGGCGCTGCTGCAGCAGGGCAACGCGGCCGCCGCCGACGACGCCGTCACCACCGTCGGTGACGGTGAGCCCGGTGAGGTCGTCGGCGCCCGCGACCGGGTGCGGCTGCTCGCGACCCTGTCCCGGGACCCGGACACGGCGCTGGCCCGCGCCGAGGAGCTGCTGCGGGTCCACGGCGACGCGCCCGCCCATCCGGGGCTGCGGGCGGCGATCGCCGCCGTCCGTGCCGGCACCCGCCGCCCCGGCTGGGAGTACGGTCTGGCGTCCGCGGCGTCCGCTGCCGGGCAGGCCGGTGACGTCCTCGCCGCCCGCTGGTCGGCGTGGCTGCTGGTGGAGACCCTCACCGCCGACGCGCGGCTCACCGAGGCGTCGAACGCGGCCGCGGCGGCGGCGGCCGCGTGCGCCGGTGACCTCGCCTACTCGTGGCAGACCCGGTTCATCGCCGCGCAACTGTGGTGCGACGCGCTGCGCGGCGACGAGATCGACGAGGTCGTCCGCCGCGCCGGTGACCTCACCGACCGGACCCTCCCGGCGGTCGCCCGCGGCTACGCGGTCGCCGCCGCGAGCCTCGCCGAGGCCGACGGTGGGCTGCTCGCCCCGGCCCGGGCGCGGCTGGACGCGCTCACCGGCCGGCCGTCGTCGACCGGTCCGGTCCTGGACTGGGTGACGCGGGAGGCGGCGTGGCTGGACGGGCAGCCGGACCACGCGGTCGGCCGCACCGGTGACCTGCCCGCCCCGCCGCTCGTCGACGGGCTGCGCCGGATCACCGCCCGGTGGGCCGCGTACGACGCCGGCGACTCAGGGTTCGACACAGGGTCCGACGGCGGGTTCGGTGACGGTGACCGGCCCCTCGCGGCGGTCGCCACGACCCTGGACGCGTGGAAGGCCCCGGACCTGTTCGCGGCGGCCGCCGCCGCCTGGCACGACCTCGCCCGCCGGGAGGAGGTCCGGTGCCTGCTCGCCCAGGGCACCCTCGAGGAGGACGCGGAACGGGCCGTGCCGCCGCTGCTGGAGGCCGAACGGCTCGCGGAGGAGGCCGGGCTCGTCGTCCTGCTCGGCCGGACCCGCCGGGCGTTGCGCCGCCACGCGATCCGCCGCGACACCCGCGGCCGGCGCGCCGGCGACGACCTCACCGACCGGGAACGTGACGTGCTGCGGCTCGTCGCGAACGGTGAACCGACCCGCCGGATCGCCGGGCAGCTCGGCATCTCCCGGGAGACCGTCGAAACCCACATCCGCTCCGGGATGCGGAAACTCGGCGCCCGCACCCGAACCGAAGCCGCCGCACTCGCGATCGAGGAACTTGGATGAGTAACGGTGTGCACTTGTGCGGTGGTGCCTGCGCACCGCATCGTTGGCGGATGACACCCGCTGCACCGCCCCGACCAACCGGCTTCCTGACCGGTCACGTGCACGGTCAGGGCCGCTGATGGCGGGCGACCCCGCTCACGCACCCCGCTACGTCGTCGCGTCCGGCGGCGACGCCACCAGCGTGCTGCGCCGGCTCGCCCGCGCCGGTTGGAGCACCCGGGAAGGGTTCGCGCTCACCGACCAGGCGTGGGACGTGTCCGACGCGCGGCTCGCCCTGTACGGGCGGGTCGCGGAGGCCGACACCGCCGAGCTGGCGTTGCTGGCCGCGGCCCGCGGCGCCGGGATCGTCGCGATCTGCGACACCGGCGGCGACATCGGCCGGGCGTTGCTCGCCGACCTGGCCCGGATCGGCCCGGTCAGCACCGACCCGGACGCGGAGCTCGGCACCGGCCCCGAACCCGACGCCGGCGGCCCGCAGCTGGCCCCGGAGCAGCGGGCGCTGCTGGAGCGGCTCGCCGGCGGTGAGACGATCGCCGCCGCCGCCGCGGCGGAGTTCCTGTCGCTGCGGACCGCGAACCGGCGGATCGCGGAGGCCCGGGAGGCGCTCGGTGTCCGCACGACCCGTGAGGCGGTCCTCGCGTACCTGCGGATCAAACGCGAAGGCGGCTGACCTGTAGAAAGCGTCAGGGCCCGGCACGGACGTCCGTGCCGGGCCCTTCGTGTTTCAGCAGGTCAGTTGAACGCGGTCATCAGCAGGATCACGAACAGCACCAGGACGATCACGAGCACGACGACGATGACCGCGACCCAGTTCCGCTCGCCCTCGTCCTGCTGCGGGGCGGGCACCGGCGCCTGCGCCGGCCGGGTCACCTGCGGCGGGAACGGCCCCGGCCGCGCCGGCTGCTGGACCGGCGCCGGCGACACCGGCGGACGGTACGGCTGCTGCACCGGCTGCTGCTGCTGGACGGGCGGCGGCTGCCGGACCAGCTGCACGGGCGGCTGCTGCACCGGCGGCGGGGGCTGCCGGACCAGCTGGACCGGCGGCTGCTGGACGGGCGGCGGCGCCTGCCGCGTCAGCTGCACCGGGGGCTGCTGCCGGACGAGCTGCACGGGCGGCTGCTGCTGGACCGGCGGCCGGTTCATCCCCGGCGACACCGGCACCGCCGACACCGGCCGCTGCTGCTGTTGCGGCGGCGGTGGGGTGGTCGTGCGCGGCATCCCGGACGCGCGGGCCGGCGCTGACGGCGCCCCGATGCACAGCGCGCCCTCGACGACGACGGTCTCCGGCTGCTCCAGGGTCGTCGGCGCCACCCCGAGCTCCGTGTGGATCAGGTGCGCCGCGAGCGGGATCCGCGACGACCCGCCGACGAGGAAGATCCCGACGAGGTCCTTCGGCTGCAGCCGCGCGGACTCGATCGCCCGGCGCAGACACGACACGGTCCGCTCCAGGTACGGCTTGACGAGCCCTTCCAGCTCCTCCCGCGTCAGGTGCGCGTCCACCTCCAGGGACGGCAGGTGGATGTCCGTCGACGCGGTCCGCGACAGCATCTCCTTCGCGCCGCGGACGTCCTCGTACAGCAGCCGCCGCTGCCGGCGCGCGTTCGCGTCCGACGGGGTCGCGATCGACGCCCACTTCTGCGCGTGGCTTTCGGAGTACACCTTGCCGAGGTGCTCGACGATCGCGTGGTCGAAGTCCAGACCGCCGACGTCGGGCAGGCCGTCCTCGGCGAGGACCTCGAACCCGGACTGGGTCCGCCGGACCACGGTCGCGTCGAACGTGCCGCCGCCGAGGTCGTAGATCGCCAGGGACCGGCCGACGGGCACCGCGGAGCCGAGGACCGCGGTGAAGTACGACGCGGCACCGACCGGCTCCGCGATCAGCCGCGGGTTCCCGAGCCCGGAGATGCGGGCCGCCTCGATCAGCGCCGACCGGCGCCGCTCACCCCACCTGGCCGGGTGCGTCATCCGCACCTCGTCGGGGGCGGCGCCGAGCTGCCGGCGGGCCTCCGTGTTGACCAGCGACAGCACGTGCGCGAACAGCCGCGGCACCGGCATCGGATGGTCACCGATGAACACCTCACCGTCGTCGATGCGACGTTTCGGGTTCGGTTCGAACCGGGCCGGGTCGAGCCGCGCGTTACGCTCGGCGTCCCGGCCGACCAGCACTTTCCCGTCGGTGTTGAAGTACAGAGCAGAGGGCAGCAAGGGGGAACCGTCGAACAGCAGCGGCCGCATCCGTGAGTCCGGGGTCCGGACCATCGCGACCGTGTTCGACGTGCCGAAGTCAATGCCGAGCACGCGCATGTGCGTCACCCTACCTGTACAGATCCACACTCCGCGTCGCCCGGCAAGCCTGCCGACAGTCGTGTGTCAGCACGAGGACAGCAACAGGTAACCCGCCGTTACGCAACCACACCGGAAGATCACCGCATACTGTCGGCGTGGCCTATCTTGACCTGCCCGGACCCTTGGGTTTCGCGCACCGCGGCGGCGCCGCGGCCGGTGACGAGAACACGACAGCGGCGTTCGCCCGCGCCGTCGACCTCGGCTACCGGTACATCGAGACCGACACCCACGCGACCGCCGACGGTGTCCCCGTCGTCTTCCACGACGACACCCTGCAGCGGATGCTGGGCCGGCCGGGCCGGATGGTCGACGTGACGTGGGCGGACCTCGCCGCCGTCCGGGTCGGTGGCGCAGCCGCCGTCCCCCGCCTCGACGAGGTCCTCGAGGCGTGGCCGGACGTCCGGTTCAACATCGACTGCAAGACCGACGCGGCGGTCACCCCGACGGTCGACGCGGTCCGCCGCGCCGGCGCCGAGGACCGGGTGCTGCTGGCGTCGTTCTCCTCCGCCCGCCTCACCCGCATCCGCCGCGAGGCCGGCCCGCGGGTGGCGACGTCGGTCGGGATGCGGGAGGTCACCGCCCTGTGGGCCGGGTCCCTGACCGGCCGGCCCGTCCGGGTCGCCGACAGTGTCGTCGCCGTGCAGATCCCGCCCCGGTACGGGCGGCTCACCCTCGCCCGGCCCCGCTTCATCGACTACCTGCACCGTCTCGGCCTGCACGTGCACCTGTGGACGATCGACGACCCCATCCAGATCGGGCACTTCCTGGACCTCGGCGTTGATGGCATCATGACCGATCACATCGAGGTGCTCCGCGACGTCTACCACGCCCGCGGCATCTGGAACCCCGCGTAAGTCCCGGCGTAGGAGAGGCCCCCGTGTCAGCTGTCGACACACCCGAGGCACCGCAGCTCAGCACGAAACGTGAACGGGTCGGCTGGTACTTCTACGACTGGGCGAACTCCGCGTTCTCCACCACCGTCGTCACCGTCTTCCTCGGCCCGTACCTGACGTCGATCGCGGAGAAGGCCGCCGGCTGCGACGGCGACGCCTGCGACACCGCCGTCATCCACCCGCTCGGCATCGCGATCGCGCCCGGCGCCCTGTTCCCGTACACGGTGAGCCTGTCGGTGTTCCTGACCGTGTTCGTCCTGCCGGTCGTCGGCGCGATCGCGGACCGGTCCCCGCGCAAGAAGCAGCTCCTGGCCCTGTTCGCCTACATCGGCGCGGCCGCGACCGCCGGGATGCTGTTCCTCACCGGCGACCGGTACCTGCTCGGCGCCGCCCTGTTCCTGATCGCGAACATCGCGTTCGGCGCGTCCGTCGTCGTCTACAACTCGTTCCTGCCGCAGATCTCCTCCGAGGAGGACCGCGACCGGGTGTCCAGCTTCGGCTGGGCGTTCGGCTACCTCGGCGGTGGCCTGCTGCTCCTGGTCAACGTCGTCGCCGTCCTCATGAAGGACACCCTCGGCATGACCACCGGCGAGATCGCCCGGTACAGCATCGTGTCCGCCGGCCTGTGGTGGGCCGGGTTCACCACGATCCCGCTGCTCAGCCTCCGCAACCGGCCGCCGCAGGAGGCACCGGCGAAGGGCGTGAACGTCCTCACCGACGGGTTCCGGCAGCTGTGGCACACCCTGAAGTCGTTGAAGGCGTACCCACTCACCCTGTTCTTCCTCGTCGCGTACCTCATCTACAACGACGGCATCCAGACCGTGATCGCGCTCGCCTCCCAGTACGGGACGAAAGAGCTGCAACTGTCCGACGACGTCCTCGTCCCGACGATCCTCATGGTGCAGTTCCTCGCGTTCGCCGGGGCGCTGCTGCTCGGCTGGCTCGCGAAACGGTACGGGGCGTGGAAGACCCTCCTCGGCAGTCTCGTGCTCTGGACGGTGATCATCGTCATCGCGTACTTCCTGCCGGCGAAGGAGCCGCTGCTGTTCGTCGCGCTCGGCGGCGGTATCGGCCTCGTCCTCGGCGGCAGCCAGGCGCTGTCCCGGTCGTTGTTCTCGCAGCTGATCCCGAAGGGCCGCGAAGGCGAGTACTTCGGCATCTACGAGATCTCCGACAAGGGCACCAGCTGGCTCGGGCCGCTGCTGTTCGGCCTCGCCTACGACACGACCCGCTCCTACCGGGTCGCGATCATCTCGCTGCTGGTGTTCTTCGTCGCCGGGTTCCTCGCGCTGCTCGCCGTCCCGATCCGCAAGGCGATCGAACAGGCCGGGAACACCCCACCGACCCGCCTGTAACCCTCCTGCGCACCTCCCGGCCGCAGGTCATTACATTCACCTCCGTGCGATTCCGGCTCCTCGGTCCCCTCGCCGTCCACGTCGACGGCCGGCCGGTCGAGGTGCCCGCGGCCCGGGACCGGGTGCTGCTGGCGATGCTGCTGCTGCACCCGGGCCGGGTCGTCACCGTCGACCAGCTCGTCGACGCCGTCTGGGGCGACCACGCGCCGGCGACGGCGCGGGCGCAGCTGCACACGTGCGTGTCCCGGCTGCGCCGGCTGCTGCCGGACCTGATCAGCACCGACACCGCCGGTTACCGGGTGACGGTTGCCGGCGACGACCTCGACACCGTCACGTTCACCGCGCTCGCCGCCGCCGGCCGGGCCGCCGCCGCGGCCGGTGACCTGCCGCAGGCACGGACCCGGCTGCGGGCCGCCCTGGACCTGTGGCGCGGCCCGGCGCTCACCGGCGTCGACAGTCCCGCGGTCCGCGCGCACGCGGTCGCGTTCGAGGAACGCCGCGACGCCGCCCTGGAGGACTGCGTCGACGTGGAGCTGCGGCTCGGCCTGCACGCGGAGCTGATCGGGCAGCTGACGGCGCTGGTGGAGCAGTACCCGCTGCGGGAACGGGTGACGGGGCAGCTGATGACGGCCCTCGCCCGCGCGGGGCGGACCGCGGACGCGCTCACCGTGTACCGGCGGCTGCAGCGGACCCTCGACGACGAGCTGGGGCTGCCGCCGAGCGACGCGCTGCGTCGGCTGCACGAGGACCTGCTGCATCCCGCCCCGGACCCGGCCCCCACTCCACCACCACCGGCCGCTGTCCCGGCGGCGGCGCAGCGGCCGTGGACGCTGCCGCGGGACGTCGCCGACTACTCCGGCCGCGACGACGTCGTCGCCTCCCTCCTCGCCACCGTCGACGCCGCGGACGGTGGCGGCACTCCGGTGGTGGTCACCGTCGACGGGATGGCCGGCGTCGGCAAGACCAGCCTCGCCGTCCACGTCGCGCACCGCGTCGCCGGCCGCTACCCCGACGGGCGGCTGCTGCTGGACCTGCGCGCCCACAGCGACCGGCCGCCGCTGCCGCCGCACGAGGCCCTCGGTGTCCTCCTCACCCACCTCGGCGCCGCCCGGATCCCCACCGACCCCGACGACCGCGCCGCCAGGTGGCGGACCGAAACCGCCGGCCGGCGGCTCCTGATCGTCCTCGACGACGCCGCCGACGCCGCGCAGGTCACCCCGCTGCTGCCCGGCGCGTCGGCGTCGCTGGTCATCGTCACCAGCCGCCGCCGCATCGCCGGCCTCGACGGCGTCCGCCCCGTGTCCCTGGACGTCCTCGCCCCCACCGAGTCGCAGCGGCTGATCACCGGGGTCGTCGGGGCCCGCGCCGCCGCCGACCCGGCCGCGACCGCCGACGTCGCCGACCTGTGCGGGCACCTGCCGCTCGCGTTGCGGCTCGCCGCGGCCCGGCTCGCGCACCGCCCGTCGTGGAGCGTCGCCGACCTCGCCGACCGGCTCCGCCGCGCCCACCCCGCCCCCGTCGACCTCGCCGTCGACGGCCGGTCCCCGCACGCCGCGTTCGAACTGTCGTACCGGCAGCTGCCCCCGGACGCGCAGCGGCTGTTCCGGCTCCTCGGCCTGCACCCCGCCGGTGACCTGTCCCTGCGCGCCGCCGCCGCCATCACCGGCACCACCACCGCGAGCGCCGAGGACCTCCTCGGGCAGCTCGTCGACGCGCACCTGCTCAACGAACCCGCCGCCGGCCGGTTCCGGTTCCACGACCTGCTCCGCGAATACGCCGCCCACCTCGCCGCCACCGACCCGGAACGCGACCCGGCAACCACCCGGATGCTCGACTTCTACCTGCACACCGCCGCCGCCGCGACGAAAGTCTGGGAAAGCAACCCCGACCGGGACCCGATCGACTTCACCGACGTCGGCCCGCACGTGCCCACGTTCACCGGCATGCTCGACACCCGCGAATGGCTGAACGTCGAATGGGTCAACGTCGCCGCCGTCACCCACCTCGCCGACCGGCTCCACCGGCACCGGCACACGATCCTGCTCACCCGCGCCCTGTGGGCGTACCTGTTCCGCAACTCGATCAACGACGTGTCCCTGGACCTGCACCGCCGCGCCCTCACCGCCGCCGAAGCCCTCGACGACCCGGACCTCGTCGCGATGGCCCACAACTACCTCGCGTCCGCGCACGCCCGCAGCGGCGACCTCACCGCCGCCGCCGGGCACCTGCAACGCCTCATCGGCCACCCCCGCTGGGGGGCCCGCGCCGAGTCGAACCTCGCCTACGTGTACCTCAACGTCGGCCGGTTCCGGGAAGCGCTCACCCTCACCGAACGGTCCCTCACCGCCGGCGACGACCGGCGGCAGGTCAGCGGCCAGTGGACCCCGCTCGCCGCGACCCTGCGGGCGCTCGGCCGCCACCACGAGTCCGTCCTCGTCGCCCAACGGATCATCGCCTACGCCCGCGGCACCGGCGGCGCCAGCGGCACCTGGCCGGGCGCGGTCGGCGCCGTCGAGCTCGGCGCGACCCGCGCCCGCCTCGGCCAGCACCGGCAGGCGACGCTGCTGCTGTCGTGGGCGCGCCGGCAGCTCGGCGACGACGCCGGCCCCGGCTCGGAGATCGAGGCCCGCACCGTCATCGGCGCCAGCCTCGTCGCCCTCGGCGACCACGACCGCGGCCTGCGGCTGCTCCGCGGCGCGTACGACGACGGCCGGCACCTCGACCCGACCGCCGCCTGCCACGCCGGGAACACGTACGGCGAGGCCCTGCACACCCTCGGCCGTCCCGCCGACGCCGAAACCGTCCACCGGTGGGTCCTGGACCGGGCGACCCGCGCCCAGCACCGGTACGAACAGGCCCGCGCCCACCGCGGTCTCGGCACCGCCACCGGCGACCCGGACACCGCCCGGGAACACCTCACCGCGGCGCTGCGCCTGTTCGACGAGATGGGCACCCCGGAACGGCACGAGGTCCGCGCCACCCTCCAACGGCTGGGTGGCCCGCCACCGGCCCAGTAGGCTGCACCGTCGTGACGTCCTCCACCCAGACCCTCGACGAAGACCCGTCCGCGTGCGTCGCCGCCGGTGACAGCCGGCTCCGCCGCGGCGGCTCCCTGAAGTTCTTCTACGGACCGATGGACTGCGGCAAGTCGACCCTCGCCCTGCAGATGGACTACAACCACGCCCGGCAGGGCCGCCGCGGCCTGGTCCTCACCACCATCGACCGGGCCGGCCCGGGCCGCCTGTCCACCCGCATCGGCCTCGGCAAGGAAGCCGTCGAGGTCGGCGCCGACCTCGACATCCGCGGCCTCGTCCGGCAACGGTGGGCGCAGGGCATCCGCGTCGACTACCTCATCTGCGACGAGGCGAGCTTCTACACCGTCGCGCAGATCGAGCAGCTCGCCGACCTCGTCGACACCTCCGACGTCGACGTGTACGCGTTCGGGCTCGCCACCGACTTCCGCACCAGCCTGTTCCCGGCGGCGCAGCGGCTGTTCGAGCTCGCCGACGAGGTGACCCGCGTCCAGGTGGAGGTGCTGTGCTGGTGCGGCCGGCCGGGGCTGCTCAACGCCCGGGTCGTCAACGGCGGCATCGCCCGCGAAGGCGACCAGGTCGTCATCGGCGACACCGACACCGACACCGGCACCAGCACCGACGGGGGCTCCCCGGAAGGCGCCCCGGAGGTCGACGTCCGCTACCAGGTGCTGTGCCGCCGCCACCACCGCGTCGGTGACCTCGGCCCCGCCGCCCGCGCCGAAGGGCAGCTCCGGCTCGTGTGAGCGGCCTCGACCCCGACGATTACCGGACGGTAACCTTCGGGGTATGACGCGTTTCGTGCAGACCCGGCCGGCGTTGCGGGACCCGTACACCAGCGACTGGCAGCTGCAAGGCTGGCTGGACCGGCTCCTCGGCCCGGACGGGCACGCCGCCGCCAAGGCCCGCCTCGCCGCCGTGTCCGCCGACGTCCTCGGCCCGCTCCGCGCCGCCCACCACGACGCCGAAACCCACCCGCCGACCCTGACCCGGTTCGACGCGTGGGGCGCCCGCATCGACCGCGTCGACACCGCCACCGGCTGGCAGACGCTCCGCGCGTCCGCCGCCCGGCACGCGGTCGTCGCCCTGCCCTACACCAGCGACGCCCGCACCACGTGGGGCGCCGGCACCCGCGTCGTGCAGCACGCGCTGCTGCACCTGTGGGGACCGGAGTCCGCGACGTTCTCCTGCCCCGTCGCGATGGCCGACGGCGCCGCCGCCCTCCTCACCGCGACCGACCCCACCTCACCGTGGCTGGCCCGGCTCACCAGCACCGACCCCGACCAGGCCGTCACCAGCGGCCAGTGGATGACCGAGTCACAGGGCGGCTCCGACATCGCCCGGTCCACCACCACCGCCCGCCGGCTCCCCGACGGCCGATGGGCCCTCACCGGCGACAAATGGTTCTGCTCCGCGATCGACGCCGACATGGCGATCGCCCTCGCCCGCCCCGAAGGCGCCGGACCCGGCAGCCGGAACCTGGCACCGTTCCTCGTCCCCCGCTACACCCCCGGCACCGCCCTGCCCGCCGACGGCCTGCAGGTCCTGCGGCTCAAGGACAAGCTCGGCACCCGCGCCGTCCCCACCGGCGAGGTCCGCCTCGACGACGTCCCCGCGATCCCCGTCGGTGACCCCGCCGTCCCCGGCCTGGCCCGCATGATGACCCTCGTCGTCGTCACCCGCCTCCACAACGCCGCGGCCGCCGCCGGCGGGATGCGCCGCGGCCTCGAATACGCCCTCAGCCACGCCGCGAACCGGCAGGTCGCCGGCGGAACCCTCGCCGGGAACCCGCTGCACCGCGCCACCCTCGGCGGACTCGCCGTCGACGCCGCCGGCGCCTACGCCCTCGCCGCCCACGCGTTCTCCCTCCTCGGCACCGCCACCACCAGCACCGCCTCGGCCACCCCGGCGGCGGAGGAACTGCGGCTCGCCGCCCCCCTCGCGAAACTGCTCACCGGCCGGCTCGCCGTCGCGTCCGCCAGCGAATACCTCGAAGCGTTCGGCGGCGCCGGCTACGTCGAGGACACCGGCATCCCCAGGCTGCTCCGCGACGCGCAGGTCCTGCCGATCTGGGAAGGCACCACCAACGTCCTGTCCGTCGACGTGCTCCGCGCCCTCACCACCGGCGACGGCGCCCGGCCGCTGCTGCACCGCGCGGAAATCGCCGCCGACGCCGCCGTCCACCGGCTCCCCGGCGTCGCCGACACCGTCATCGCCGCGACCCGCCGCCTCGCCGCCGACGTCGGAACCGCCGCCGCCGACCCCCGCAGCGACCGGGTCGTCGCCGGGGCGAGGGAACTGGCGCTGCGGCTCGGCACCACCCTCACCGCCGCGCTGCTGCTCGAGCACGCCGCCTGGGCCGCGGACCGCGGCGACGACCGGCCGGCGCTGCTGGCGTCGCTGTGGACGCTGCGCCGGCTCGGCAACACCGACGTGTCAGCGGACCTCCACACCCACTTCGACCAGCTCGTCTAACTGATGTCGGCGTCCGTCCAGACGATGCGGTGCTTGCGTGGGGTGCCCTGCAACCGGCCCGGCACCCCACCCGCCGCCGTCACGTCCACCGTCCCCGCGTGGACCCCGCCACGCGCGGCGTAGAACCGCTGCGCCGCCAGGTTCTGCGCGAGGACCCACAGGTACAGCTTCGACGTGACCGCACGGTCGACGACGGCACCTGCCGCGACCCGCAGCAGCCGCGTGCCGACACCACCGTGCCGGCGGCCGTCCGCGACGTGCAGGTTGTCGACGAGACTGCCCCACTCCACGTCGTCGTCCAGCATCACGTGCGCGAACCCGACCAGCCCACCACCGCCCGCGCCCTCACCCGCACCCGCACCGCCGTCGTCCGCCACGAGCGTCACCGTCCCGGACCGGTCCTCGAACCGGGCCCGCCACACCGCCAACCGGTCCGCGACCACGTCACCGTCCAGGAACGCGTCGCTGTACGCACCCCGGTAATGCCGCCGCCAACTGTCCGCGTGCAACCGGGCGATCCCGTCCACGTCGCCGTCCGTCGCCGCCCTGATCCTCACGAACCGCCCCCGTCCCCGCGGCGGGCCCGCGCCGCCGCGATCGTGTACGCCGGGTCCCGGTCCAGGTTGTGCCGGTCCCGGTCGTACCGGCGCGTCGTCCGCGGATCCGCGTGCCCCATCGCGTCCTGCACATCCTCCAGGGGGACACCCTCGTCCCGGGCCGCGGTCGCGAACGCGTGCCGCAGCGAATGCGGCGACAACCGCTCCCACGCCGGCACCCCAGCCTCCCGCGCCAGCCGCCGCACCAGCCGGAACACCGCATGCCGATCCACCCGCGCCCCCGTCGCCGTCGTGAACAGCGGCCCCTCACCACCGGTACCGACGCCGACATAACCATCAAGAGCAGCCGTCACCGCCCCCGTCAGCGCCCGCCGCCGCGGCTTGCCGCCCTTCCCGACGAACCGGACCGTCCGGTGGCCACGCTCCACCCCGAGATCCGCATGGTCGAGGGCGACGACCTCCCCGACCCGCAACCCCAGATCCGCCAGCAACGCCAGGATCGCCAGGTCCCGCGCCGCCGTCACCCCCGTCTGCCGCGCCGCCGCGGCCAGGATCGCGTCGACCTCACCGGCCGTCAACCCCACCGTCGAGGACGTGTCCCGGTCGATCCGCGGCCGGTCCGCACCCCCGACCGGGTTCACCGCCACCGCCTGCAACCGCAGCAGAAACCCGTACCAGCTCGACAACGCCGACAGCTTCCGCGCCACGCTCGCCGGCGCCAGCACCTTCCCCGACCTGACGTCCACCGTCGACTCCAGATCCCGCGCATACGCGTTCACCTGCAGAAACGACACCCGCAACGGGTCCAGGTCACGGCCGGCGCACCAGCCGAGGAACTGGTGCACGTCCCGCCGGTACGCCGCCCGCGTGTGCGCCGACAACCGCCGGTTCGCCAGCCACGCCTCGGTGAAGTCCCCCGACGCCCGCTCCAGCTCCCCCTGCACGGGCCATACAGGCCGGATGGGCTTTACAGGGTCGGCCGCCACACCGTCGTCCGTTTCACCGGCGTGTCCTCCAACGTCTGCGGCACCGGCACGTCATACACCGCGACCAGCTCCAGATGCTCCTTCGGCAGATACGCCCGCCCCGGATCCCCGACCAGGCACCCCGCGCCCCGCTTCGTCACCCGCCGCAGAAAGTCGAGGACCTGACCGGTCATCTCCCGGCTGTAGAACACGTCCCCGGCGAGGACCACGTCGGCGTCGCCGCCGTCACCCGGCAGCACGTCCTCCAGCCGCGCGTCGACCGTCACGCCGTTCGCGGCCGCGTTCACCGCCATCGCCGTCACCGCGAGCGGGTCGATCTCCACCGCCGTCACATGCGCCGCGCCGGCCTTCACCGCAGCGATCGCCACCAACCCCGACCCCGCCGCCACATCCAGCACCCGCTTCCCCGCCACCAGACCCGGATTGTCCAGAACATACCGGGCGAGGGCCTGACCACCCGCCCACGCGAACGCCCAGAACGGCGGCGGCAGCTGCACCCCACCCGCGAACTTCTCCGTGTACTGCCACAACTCGATCGCCTCATCCGCCAACCGCAGCCGGACCTCCGGCACGAGCGGAACCGGGGCCAGACTGGTATGCGCAAGAACGAATGCGGTGGACATCGGCTCGGACCCTATGTCACCCGTGCGTGCGACGCCCCGCCGGGGCCGACGTCGGTACCGTCACATCCATGGGGGTCGGACTCTGGGTCATCCTCGGCACGGCCGTCGTCGTGCTCGTCCTCATCACGCTCTACGTCGACTCGATGCGCCGCTGACTATCGTCGACCCGGTGACCGTCCCGCACATCTCCGACACCCAGCGCCGCGCCCGCCTCTACTGGCGGCACGGGTTCACCGCCACCGACCCCGTCACGGCCGCCGCCGACCTCGTCATCCTCCACGCCACCGACGCCGCGACCGTCCACCTCTCCGTCGCCGCCCGCATCCCCGACGCACCCCTGCTCGACAACGCCCTCTACCAGCAGCGGACCCTCCTGCGGATGCTCGGCATGCGCCGCACCATGTACGTCGTCCCCACCACCACCGCACCCGTCATCCACGCCGCCGCGTCCCTCACCATCGCCGCCGAACAACGCCGGCTCCTGGTCAAACACCTCGGCGGCGACACCGCCTTCCTCACCGACGTGGAAACCGCCACCTACGACGCGCTCATCGCCCGCGGCGGCGCCGCCACCGCCGCGCAACTCGCCGCCGACGAACCCCGCCTCCGCACCGTCCTGGAGCTCCCGCAAGGCAACCAGTACATCACCAGCCGCGTCCTGCTCCTCCTCGCCGCGCAAGGCCGCATCATCCGCGGCCGCCCCAGCGGCACCTGGACCAGCACCCAGTACACCTGGCACACCCACACCAACTGGACCCCGACCTACGACACCCTCGACCCCGCCACCGCCCGCACCGAACTCGCCCGGCTCTGGCTCGCCCGCTACGGCCCCGGCACCATCAACGACCTCAAATGGTGGACCGGCTGGACCATGACCCACACCCGCGCCGCCGTCGCCGCCCTCGACACCACCACCGTCACCCTCGACAACGGCGACACCGGCATCGTCCTCGCCGACGACACCGACCCCGTCCCCGAACCCGACCGGTGGGTCGCGCTCCTCCCCGCCCTCGACCCCACCATGATGGGCTGGACCAGCCGCGACTTCTACCTCGGCCCCCACGCACCCGCACTCTTCGACCGCACCGGCAACCCCGGCCCCACCATCTGGATCAACGGCCGCGTCGTCGGCGGCTGGGCCCAAACCCGCACCGGCCACATCGCCACCGAACTCCTCGAGTCAGTGGACGCCGCCGGTGTACGGGAAACCGCCGACCGGCTCACCGACTGGATCGGCGACATCCGCGTCACACCCAAATTCCGCACACCACTCGAACGGCGCCTCACCGAAACTGTCGCACCCCGCGGATAACCTGACCCTCGTGTCCCGCATCACCGTCGTCGGCGCCAGACAGAACAACCTCCGCGACATCACCGTCGACATCCCCAAACACGCCATCACCGTCTTCACCGGCGTCTCCGGCTCCGGCAAGACCTCCCTCGTCTTCGACACCATCGCCGCCGAAGCCCAACGCCAGCTCAACGAAACCTTCACCGCCTTCGCCCGCACCCGCACACCCCGATACGACCGGCCCGACGTCGACGCCATCCACAACCTGTCACCCGCCGTCATCGTCGACCAGAAACGCCTCGGCGGCACCGCCCGCTCCACCGTCGGCACCGCCACCGACATCAACCCCACCCTCCGCCACCTCTACGCCACCCACGCCCACCCCCGACCCGCCAACGCCCGCAGCCTCTCCTTCAACGACCCCCAAGGCATGTGCCCCGCCTGCCACGGCCTCGGCTGCCCCACCTGCCACCACACCCGCCTCAACGACACCGCCCGCGCCAGCCGCATCAACGGCTACACCATCGCCGACCTCACCGCCATGGAAACCACCGAGCTCGACGCCGTCCTCCGCCTCCTCACCGACGACACCAACACCCACCACATCACCGCCGTCCGCGACCGCCTCGACCACCTCATCGACATCGGCCTCGGCCACCTCACCCTCGACCGCCAGACCAGCACCCTCTCCGGCGGCGAGTCCCAACGCGTCAAACTCGTCCGCCACCTCGGCAGCAGCCTCGTCGACATGCTCTACATCCTCGACGAACCCAGCATCGGCCTCCACACCCACGACATCACCCGCCTCCTCGAACTGCTCCGCAGACTCCGCGACAAAGGCAACACCGTCCTCGTCGTCGAACACGACCGCGACGTCATCGAAACCGCCGACCACATCATCGACCTCGGCCCCGAAGCCGGCACCCACGGCGGCCGCGTCGTCTACCAGGGCACCCTCGAAGCCCTCCCATACGCCCGCACCCTCACCGGCCGGCACCTCCGCCACCGGCTCGCCCTCAACACCAACCCCCGCACCCCCACCGGCACCCTCACCATCACCGACGCCCACACCAACAACCTCAAACACGTCACCGTCAACATCCCCACCGGCGTCCTCACCGCCATCACCGGGATCGCCGGCTCCGGCAAATCCACCCTCATCACCGGCGACTTCCTCACCCAGCACCCCGCGGCCACCGTCATCGACCAGACCGCACCCGCCACGTCCTCCCGGTCCACCCCCGCCACCTACACCCGCATCATGGACCCGCTCCGGGCCCTCTTCGCCCACGCCACCGGCGCACCCGCCGCCCTCTTCAGCCCCAACTCCAAAGGCGCCTGCCCCACCTGCCACGGCACCGGCACCACCCACACCACCCTCGCGTTCCTCGAAACCCTCAAAACCACCTGCACCGACTGCCACGGACACCGGTTCCGCCCCGAAACCCTCAACCACCGGCTCCGCGGCAACACCATCGCCGACGTCCTCGCCATGACCGTCGAACAGGCCACCGACTTCCTCACCGAACCCACCATCCAACCCACCCTGCACGCACTCACCGACGTCGGCCTCGACTACCTCACCCTCGGCCAGCCGCTCAACACCCTCTCCGGCGGCGAATGCCAACGCCTCAAACTCGCCACCCACCTCAACACCGCCAACACCACCTACGTCATGGACGAACCAACCACCGGCCTGCACATGTCCGACATCACCCACCTGCTCAACCTCATGGACCACCTCGTCGACCAAGGCAACACCGTCATCGTCATCGAACACCACCTCGACATCATCAAAAGCGCCGACTGGGTCATCGACCTCGGCCCCGACGCCGGCCACCGCGGCGGCATGGTCATCTTCGAAGGCACCCCCGAACAGCTCACCCACGCCACCGGCTCCCACACCGCCGACGCCCTCCGCCGCGACCTCGCCGCCGCCTGACGACCGCTGGCGACGCGGCCCGGCGCGGACGCCAGGCGCAATCAGCCGACGGACCGGCCCGAGCTGCTGAGGGTGGATGGCCGGCCGCCACAACCACAGCCCGCTGACCTTCCCGGCACTGATCCTCGAGGAAACCATCGGCCACCCATCCGACCACCGACGAAGAACACCAGGTCGCCGTCGGCGCAGCCCACCCCGCTACGTTCTTCAGTGTCCTGAGCCGTCACGACACCTTGCTGTTGGACAGGCCGTCGGCGAGTGAAACGCGTTGCATGCTGGCGTGTGACCAGCTTCAATCAGCGACGTCCGTGTTCCTGGCCCCCGAGTACGGCGTCCAGGAAGTGGCGGCCGACTGGTGGATCGCACCGGACGAGGCAGCGGCCGTGTTCGCCGACGCCGGCGTCTCCGGCCAGGTGACCGCCGTGCGGGCCGAGGCGCACAACCTGCCGTTCGCGAAGAACAGCTTCGACGCCATCGTCAGCATCGACGCCTTCGAGTACTTCGGCACCTCCGACTGGTACCTGCCATACCTCGTGGGGTTCCTGCGGCCCGGCGGCCAGCTCGGCATGGCGACGCCGGGAATGACCCAGGAGGTCCGGGAACTCGGGGCGATCCCGGCGCGCATCAAAGAACTGTTCGGCTGGGAGCCGATCGCCTGGCACACCGCCGAGTGGTGGCGCTTCCAGTGGGAAGTCACCGAACTCGTGACCGTCACCTCGGCACGACTGCAGGAAGACGGCTGGCGGGACTGGCTGCTCTGGACACAGGCGGTGGCCGAGCACACCGGCGACCGGACCGGCCGACAACACAATCGCCAGGCGGTGATCGACCTCCTCACCGCCGACGCCGGCGAGTTCCTCACCTTCGCGATGGTGACAGCGACGAAGAACCGACGAGCAAGCTCCACGCAGCCCGCTAGCGTGTGAGCCGGACGCTCAACTGGGAACCCAGCTCCACGAACCCGAGCGCCCGCGCCACCCGGCGGGACGGCTCCGGGCGGGCCCGCCACTGCGGCAGCAGACCCGCGTCCAGCGCGGCGGCGACCGCCGCACCAGCCACCAGACGCGCCAGACCCCGGCCCCGCTCGGCCGGGGCAGTCAGCACACTCACGTGCGCGACAACGCCCTCCCAGACCCGGTAACCGGCGGCCGCGACGACGTCGCCGCCAGCGCGGACCACGTACGCCGGTGACGTGATCTCGTCCAGGCCCGCCTCACCGGCGTCCGCGGCCGGCACCCGGCCCAGCAACCCGCGCACACCCGCGTCACCCGCACCAACCGCCGCGACAGCACTCGCCATAGCGCCAGCGGGGCGGAACCGCGCCGCGTCACAGAACGCCAACGCCGCCGGACCCAGCACCGCACCGACCGGCAGCCTGCCCGACACCGCCACCGGATCGGTCATCGCCGGCACCGGCAGACCACCCAACGCCCGCCGCACCAACTCCGCCGCGCCGCCATCAGGAGCGGTCGCGACCGCCGCACCGCCCAACGCGACCACACCCACCCAACCCGGCGGGCACAGCAACGACGCCGCGGACACCGCCACATCCAACCCCGACGACGCGAACGTCACCGGCACACCGGCCAAGGCGGCCCACACCCGCCGGGCACGACCCAGCACCACGTCATCAGTCACGCACGCAGGATCCCAACCCAACGGACCGGACCGCCACCCGAATCCGATCCACGACCGAGGCTGCCGGGGCCGACCGGGCCCCGGCAGCCAGCAGCTCAGATCGCCGGACGGTAGAAGAACGTGCGACGGCCACTGATCCGGCCGTCACGGAGCTCGAACCAGTCCGCGAACGTCTCCACCAACGGCACACCGGCATGCGACATGCCCTCGAAACGGCCCCAGCAGAACGCCTGGTCCGGCAGCTCCACACACCGCTGCACCGCATGCCGGCCCGACAACACGATGCACCGCCGCTCATAGAACTCCACGAACGCCGACACACCCTCGATCGGAGGGCACCCCGGCCGGTGGTACACCACGTCATCCGTCACCAGATCCACCAGACCGGCCCAGTCCCGCCGGTCGATCACCGCCAGCAGCGACGGGACCAACCCAGACCGCACCGACGACGCTGTCAGCACTGCATCAATAGCCATACACCCATGGAAAAACGCCGGCCACCCACCGTCAACACGCCACGACGCCTTCTTACAGCCGGAAACCTGACCGTAACCCGATCAACCCATCCGCGCCGCCACCGACGTACCGAAGCGATCCGCCACCAAACGCTTCAAACCATGCGGAAACTCCGACTTCGCCGCCACATGCGCCGCCGTCAACCGCAACTGCGCCGCGGCGTCACCCTCCCACGCCGCCACACAATCCTCCGGCGCCACATTCGCCACCGCCAGAATCGCACCCGCCGCACCCAACATCCCCGCCGTCGACACCAACGCCGACGAACCCACATACACCGCCCCATCCCACTCCGACAACAACCGCAGCAACCGCTCCGGATCCCCCGTCGAATCCTTCAACCCCGCCACCGGCAACGACGGCAACACCTCCAACGGCACCGCACCACCCGCCACACCCGGGAAGTGATACGCCAGCACCGGCCGACGGTCCGCCGCCGCGACCACCCGCTCGAAGAACGCCCGCAGATCCCCCGCCCGCCGCGGCGGCGCCACCAGCACCGCATCCGCACCCACCGCCACCGACGCCGCCGTCAACTCCGCCGCCGGACCCGCCCACGCACCACTCGCACCAGCCACCACCGGCACCCCCGGACACGCCCGACGCACCGCCGACACCAACGCCACCCGCTCACCGTCACTGAGCGCGTCCGCCTCACCCGTCGAACCAGCGACCAGCACAGCTCGTACACCCGCAGCCACCAACCGCTCCGCATGCGCCGCGGTGCCGGCGACATCCACCGAACCGTCCTCCGCGAACAGCGTCACCAACGCGACCGCGACACCCCGCCACAACACAACCGGCTCCTGAGTCATACCCAGAACCCTAAGCTGGATCCGGGTGCGCGGGCCGTCGGCGTGCCAGCGCACCCACCCGGACAACAAGAAGCGCCGCCGGTCAACACTGGCCGGCGGCGCACGTCTCAAGCGGGGCGGACATCCCGGCGATGGCCGCGATCCGCAGCCCACCGCATCGTGACCCGCCCGCGACCGCCGACCGCCTGCGCCACCCACTGCGCCTGCAACCGCACCGCCGTCGCGACCACGCCACCACGAACACCCGGCATCGCCGACTCCAACCGTCGCACCAGGTCACCTACACCCAGCACCACGGCGCTCCCGACGCCGGCGATCACACCAACTTTTTCTTACACCGTCACGTCGACGTGCTCGACGCGGGACACGTCCTTCGACGGCTCGGCGTCCTCCACCGGCTGCACCGCCGTCCGCGACGCCGCGAACGCCATGATGAACGACCACGGCGGCATCCCACCGACGTTCGTCACCGCCCCCGTCGGCGACAGGTGGTACCCCGTCAACCCCGAGATCGCCGCACGATCCCCCGGCGTCAGCTGGCTCAACACCTGTTGCGACCCCGGCAACCCACCTTTAGGGGGCGGCGCGACCGGCTCGACCGCGGGCGTGTTCGTCGCCTTGACCGGCACAGCGGCGTGCGTGGCCGACGACAACTGTCGAATCTCCATGTGGTGCCTCCCGAAGCGTCCGTGCTCCACGCTTGATCCTCCCGTACATGACAGCATCACCGCAGGTGAACGGGCAGCCCGATGACCGCAGCGACAAGTCCGACCGATCGGACGACGCGATCCCCAACCGCAACTCCAGCCCCGCTCCCCTGTCGGAGACAGGGGTTTGAAAGGCGTGCCGTCAGGCACGTCACCTAAGGCGTCCTAGGATGCTAGGATTTGAGTGTGGAAGCGCTGGTGGCACCGGACGAGACGACGACGCTGCGCGTGCTGCGCGAAATCCGGCCGGACCTGGTCGACCCCTACCTGCGGGTGCTGCCGGCGGCACGGGCCGGTGTGCTGCAACGGCTGTGGGGCGCCCTGTGGCGGGAAGGCATCGTCGACCCGCGGCAGCTGGGCTCGCTGCCGCCGCGGCACCTGTACGACGCCGCGCCCGCCGAGGTGATCGCCGGCGGTGCCGCGTACACCCACCCCGCACGCCTCCTCGAAGCGCTGCGCCCGGCGGGCCACGCCGACCGGCTCGTCCGCGAGCTCGACAACAGCGTCGCCAACCTCGCCCTGGCCCTGGCCACCGCCCCGGCCCGGGGCACGGCGCACGACCTCGTGTCGCTGGAGCAGTCCGTCGTCGACGGGCACCCGCTGCACCCGTGCTGCCGCACCAGGATCGGCATGGGCACCGCCGACGTGCTCGCCTACGCGCCGGAGCACCACCCGACCGTCCGGCTCCGCCTCGTCGAGGTCGCCCCCGCCAGGTGGCGCACCAACGGCGCTCCCCGCCCGCCGCTGCTGCCCGTGCACCCGTGGCAGCTCGACCGGGCGCTCGCCACCGGCCTCGTCCGCGACACCGGCCGCGACCTGCCCGCCGCACCCCTCATGTCGCTGCGGACCCTCGCCCCGCACGACACCCCCGGCCAGCATCTCAAGACCGCGGTCGAGGTCCAGATGACCAGTGCCGTGCGGACCCTGTCCGCGGCCGCCGTCCACAACGGGCCCCTGGCATCCGACCTCGTCGCCACCCTCGCCGCCCGCACCACGGGCCTGCGGGTGCTGCGCGAGACCACCGCCGCGACCGTCCTCGACGACCACGGCGACCCGCAGCGCACGCTCGGCGCCGTCTGGCGTCAGGCCCCGCCACCCGACGCGTTCGTCGTGCCCCTCGCCGTCCTGCCGCACCGCCCCGACCTGCTCACCCCCGCCTTCTTCGGCCAGCTGGTCCGGTTGATGCTGCCGCCGCTCTTCGCCCTGCTCCGCGACGGCGTCGCCCTCGAGGCCCACGGCCAGAACACCCTCGTCGAGGTCCGCGACGGCCGCCCCACCACCATCTGGTACCGCGACCTCGGCGGCCTCCACGTCCACCGGACCCGCCTCGACCGCGCCGGCCTCCGCATGCCCCCGCTCATCGGCGCCCTGCCCACCGACGACGAGGACGAGCTGCGCACCAAGCTCTTCGCCGCCGCCCTGTCCACCGTCCTCACCGAGCTCGTCCACGCCCTCGGCGCCGGACACACCACCGCCGCGTGGGACACCGTCGCCGCGACCCTGCGCACCACCGTCACCGACGCCGACGACCGCAAGGCCTGCTTCGCCGACACCTGGCCCCTGAAGGCGACCACCGCGATGCGTCTCGCCGCCGACCCCCTCAACGACCTGTGGTGCCACATCCCCAACCCGCTGCGCTGACCCCCGGCCCGCCGCGTCCGACGACCGGGGTCGAAATGCGCTTGGTCGTGGGAGGGTGGGGCGCTACCGTCCCGCTGCGTGCGGACGAAGACTCTGGTGGTGGTAGTGGTGCTGGCCGTTGCCGGCGCGGTGTTCCTGTGGTGGCGGGAGACGGGTGGCGTGGGCGGGCTCGGGTGCTACACCGCGCCCGTCGCCGCGGGGATCCTGCCTGACACGGGTGCGGTGCAGGCGGTCGGCTGTGACGAGCCGCACGACTACGAGGCGATCGCGATCCTGACCGAGGCCGGCGCCGACGAGCGTTGCCGCGAGCAGGCCGAGTCGTTCCTCGGTGGGCCGTGGGAGCAGTCCCGCACCGACTACGGGCTGCTGCGTGACAAGGACCCCATGCGCGGGCGGCTGCTGTGCGCGGTCACGGAGACCGCCGGCACCGGCGGGCGTCCCGTCGGCAGCACCCGCAGCATGAAGGACGGCATGCGGGGCGACCGGCGGCTGGCCATCACGTGCCTCGTCACAGACACAGACACCAGCACGGACGGGGACGACGAGGAGCAGGAGTACCTGTTCGGCGAGTGCGCGCAGAGCCACGCCGCGGAGTTCGTCGGCACCGTCGCGGCCGGTGGGGACACCGACGCGGCCTGCGGGGAGGTCGCCGCCGCGTACCTCGGTCTGCCCGACCTCCGGCAGCGCGCCGACCTGCGGGTCGCCTGGCTGTCGCGGGAGAACGAGCTGTGCCTGGTCACCGAGGTGCCCGATCCGGCCGGGCGGCACGACACGCTCCGCGGCAGCGTGCAAGGGCTCGGCGCCGGGCCGCTGCCGCGGTGATCAGCGCCAGTCGGGGTGCTGGCCGGTGTCGACGAGTTTCCAGTCGCCGTTGTCGTACAGGACGTTGTCGTAGTAGAAGACCGTCGGCGGGAGCAGGTCCTGCGCGGTGAAGGCCGCGCGGGCCGCGGCGTGCAGGGCCGCCGGCGGGACCTGCCACAGCGACGACGCGAGGGCGGCGACGTAGGACAGGGCGTGATGGCCCATGAAGCTGTCGTACGTCAGGCTGAACACCTCGTCCGCGGCCATCGGCACGTCGCGGGGGATGACGTTCGTCGGCGGCAGCGGGTCGGTCAGGCCGAGGCGGGCGCGGTGGGCGGCGTCGACGTAGATGGCGCAGTCGCGGTACAGGATGCGGGTATCGCCGCCGGCGGCGTCGAACGCGAACAGCGTGTTCTGGCCGTGGGTCTCCAGGGGGCAGCCGGTCGTGCGGGCCACCTCCGACCACAGCCGGACCATCGGCGCCACGATCCGGGACGCGACGTAGGTCAGCGGGTCCTCGCCGGAGCGGACGACGAGCTGCTCCAGCAGGGTCGGGTCCGACGGGTGGTGCAGGTCGCGGCCGTACAGCGCGAACAGCGGCACCGTCCACGCCGGGGCGGGCGCGAGCGGGCGCGCCGCCCGCAGCAGATAGCCCCAGGCGTCGTCGCCGGTGCCGAACCAGCCACCGGCGACCTCCGGCAGGATCGGGGTGCCGGCGGCGACGAGATGGTCGGACACCCACAGCTGCAGCTCGATGATCGGGCGGCGCAGCCGCCGGGTGAAGCGGGACAGGCGCCGCGGGTAGTGCAGCTTCACGAAGTGCGGCTCGACCGGGCGGCCGTCGACGGCGGTGACGAAGACCGTGCGGGCGTTCGCCGACGGGACCGCGGTCAGCGACGGGCCGCGCGGCGACGCGAGCAGCTCGGCGCGGCCCACCAGGTCCGGGGCGTCCAGGGCGTCCGGATGGACCGGCAGCAGCCCCTCGTACAGGCGCGGCAACGACGACTCGACCAGCCCTGACGCCGCGGTCCGCAGCGACGGGACCTGGAACGTCGGGAGCTGGAAGGACTCCGCGCCGAGCTGGGGGTGGTGGACGTCGGAGATGTCGAGGTCGCCGGCGTAGGGGCTGTAGGTCCGGGTCCCGACGCCGAGATACCGTTCCGCGTACTGCCACAGGGCGATCGGGTCGCGGGAGTCGAGCTGCATCGCCGGCCAGCCTACCGGTGCGTGAACTGGAGTCGAAGCGTGGTTCCCCCCAACGTGGCCGCCGCCATACGCGGCGCCGGGCGTCCCGTCTGCGTCTACGTCTACGACCGGGAGCGGCTGCGGGCCAACGTGGCCGCGCTCCGCGACGCGCTGCCCGCGGGGACCCGGATCGCGTACGCGATGAAGGCCAACGGCAACGAGGACGTCGTCGCGGCGCTGCGCGGGCACGTCGACGCGTTCGAGGTCGCCTCCGGCGGCGAGCTGCGCGCCGCGGCCGGACTGCCGGCGATCTTCAGCGGGCCCGCGAAGACCGACGCCGACCTGCGCGCCGCGGTGGAGGCGGGCGCGACCGTGAACGTCGAGAGCCTCCACGAGTTGCGGCGGCTGCAGGTGTACGGCGAGGCGAAGGTGTGCCTGCGGGTCAACCGGGCGCACCCGGCGCTGCCGGGCACCCACGCGATGGCGGGCGTCCCGACGGCGTTCGGCATCGACGAGGCGCTCCTGCCCGAAGCGTTCGCGATCGCCCGGAATGTCCAGGGGTTCCACCTGCATGCGGTGTCCAACAACCTGGACGCGGCCGCGCACGCCGCGTTCATCCGCGAAGCGGTCGCCTGGGCCGGTGACGCGGCCCACCGGTGGGGCGTGCCCGCGCCGGTCATCAACGTCGGCGGCGGGTTCGGCGTCGACATCGCCGGCGACGGCCGCTTCGACCTGGGCGTCTTCAAGGCCGGGCTGGCCGGCCTTGAACTGCCCGCGGGGGCGACCCTCGTCGTGGAGCCCGGACGGTTCGTCGCGGCGACCGCCGGCTGGTACGCCACCGAGGTCGTCGACGTGAAACGCACCCACGGCCAGTGGTTCGTCGTCGTCCGCGGCGGCACCCACCACTTCCGGCTGCCGGCGTCCTGGGGGTACAGCCACCCGTTCACGGTGCTGCCCGTCGACGCGTGGCCTTACCTGTTCGAACGGCCCGGCGTGCGGGACGCGACGGTCACGGTCGCCGGGGAGCAGTGCAACCCGCGCGACGTCCTCGCCCGGGACGCGCCGGTCGCGTCGGTGCGGGCCGGTGACGTCCTCGTCTTCGCCGGGACCGGCGCCTACGGGTGGGAGGTGGCGCACCACGACTTCCTGCGCCACGCCCACCCGCAGTTCATCACCGTGTGACGCGCGGCGCGAACTGGGACCGGACCGCGCGCAGCGCCTGACGGCGGGCGTCGCCCTTGAGCGTGTCGACGTACAGGACGCCGTCGAGGTGGCCGGTCTCGTGCTGCAGCGCCCGGGCGAGCAGGCCGCTGCCGGACACGGTGACCGGCTCGCCGTGCTCGTCGAACCCTTCGGCGGTGGCGTGCATCGCCCGTGGCGTCGGGAACCACAGCCCCGGGATCGACAGGCAGCCCTCCTCGCCGTCCTGGGCCCCGTCCAGCACCGTGATCGTCGGGTTGACGAGGTAGCCGACCTGCTTGTTCGCCGCGTACGAGAACACCCGCAGCCCCACCCCGATCTGCGGCGCGGCGACCCCGGCGCGGCCCGGTTCACCGGTCACCGTGTCGAGCAGGTCACGCACGAGCGCACGCAGCTCGGCATCGAACGAGGTCACGGTCTCGCAGGGGGTGCGGAGCACGGGATCGCCCAGCACGCGGATCGGTCGGATCGTCACGCGTCACAGGCTACTTCGGGGCGGCGTGAACGATCGTTGACGAGGGCCTAAACTGTGCCGACTTCCCACCCCCGGAGGCACACCCATGGCCTACCAGGCCGACAGGGCGGACGTGCGGTCACACCGCAAGAGCCCAGCTCAGCGCCGATCACGACGCCGGTTAGTGATCATCGGCGCGGTCGTTGCCGCGCTCGTCGCCGGCGGCGCCGCGTACGCCGGCACCCGGCTGCTGCAACCGTCCTGTAACGGAACGGTCACCGCGAAGATCGTCGCGTCGCCGAGCACCGCGCCGCTGCTGCAGTCCCTCGCCAAGTCGTGGACGGACGGCGACCCCGCGGTCGCGGGGCGTTGCGCCCGCGTCGAGGTCACCGCCCGGGAGACCGCGTCGATGGCGCAGGCGCTCGGCACCGACTGGGACACCAAGGCCGGCCCCCCGCCGGACGTGTGGGTGCCCGACTCGACCGCGTGGGTGCGGCGGGCGTCGACCGCGGCGATCGCCGAGCGGATGATGCCGGACCTCCAGCCGATGCTGGCCCGCACCCCGTCGGTCCTGGCCATGCCGAAGCCGATGGCGGAGGCGCTCGGCTGGCCCGGCGGCGAGCTGTCGTGGCAGGACGTCATCAACAAGGTCGCCGCCGACCCGCAGGGCTGGGCGAAGTACGGCAAGGGCGACTGGGGCAAGTTCAAGTTCGGGATGAGCGACCCGCTGCAGTCGACCGCGGGCCTGCTCGCCCTGATGGCGATCCTCGACGGCAACGACGACGGTGAGGTCACCGCCGACGAGCAGGCGACCCTCGCCAAGCTCAAGCAGGAACGCGCCGTCTACACCCCGACCACCGCCGCGCTGCTCGCCGACCTGGCCAAGGCCGACGGTCAGGGCGACACCGCCGCCCTGCAGTACGTGTCGGCGTTCCCCGCCCTCGAGCAGGACGTCCTCGCCTACAACAAGACCAACCCGAAGGTGCCGCTGGTCGCGGTGTACCCGTCCAACGGCAGCGCCGACGCCGACAACCCGTACCTGATCCTCGACGCGCCCTGGGCGGGGAAGGACAAACAGGACACGGCGCGGCAGTTCCTCGCGTACCTGCGCGGGCCGCAGGGGCGCAAGGCGTTCCTCGACGCCGGGTTCCGCGACCCGAACCGCGACGCCGGCACCGCGCTGAGCGCCAACAACGCGTTCAGCGCGAAGATCAAGACGGTGCCGCGGGCGGTGCTGCTGCCGGAGTCGGTCAAGCAGTCGATGGACTCGTGGACGGCGCTGACCCGCCCCACCAACGTCCTCATCGTCCTGGACATCTCCGGCTCCATGGCCGAGCAGGTCCCCGGCACCGGCCGCAACCGCATGCAGCTGGCGAAGGACGCCGCCCGGGCGGCCGTCCAGCTGTTCGACGGCGACGTCGACGCCGGCCTGTGGGTGTTCTCCACCCGGCAGAACGGCCAGCAGGACTACAGGTCCCTGATCCCGATCGGCCGGGTCGGCGACCAGCTCGGCGGCAAGCCCCGCCGGGAGCAGATGGTCGCCGCGATCGACAAGCTGACCCCGGTCGGCGACACCGGCCTGTACGACACGGCCGCCGCCGCCCAGCAGGCCGTGGTCGACGCGTACCAGCCGGGCGCCACGAACCTGGTGGTGCTGATGACCGACGGGAAGAACGACGACCCGACCGGCGGCCTCAGCCTCGACCAGCTGCGCCCGAAGCTCGAGGCGAACGCGGCGTCGGACAAGAAGGTGCCGATCGTGACCGTCGGATACGGCAACGACGCGGACTTCGCGGCGCTGCAGGAGATCTCCCGGGTCAGCGGCGGCACCCTCTACACGTCGAAGACCGCGTTCGACATCAACGAGGTCCTCCTCACCGCCATCTTCGGCAAGGTCTGACGCTTGGGGCCGGTCCGCTCACCATGAGAGCGGACCGGCCCGCCGTCAGGCGCTCAGGGCGGCCTTGATCGGGGCGGTCTTCGCGGCGGCCTCGGCGACCTCGGCAACCGGGTCGCTGTCCCAGACGATGCCGCCACCGGCCCACACGTGCGCGAGCCCGTCGGCGACGGCGACGGTGCGGATCGTCAGCCCCAGGTCGACGCGGAGCCTGCCGTCGGGGCCGTGCCCGATCCAGCCGGCGGCGCCCATGCTCGGCCCGCGCCCGACCGGCTCGAGCGCGCTGACGACCTCGATCGCGGCGAGCTTCGGCGCGCCGGTCACCGAACCGCCCGGCCACACGGCACCCAGCAGCCCGGCGAGGCCGATGCCGGGCGCCAGGTCGGCGCTGACCGTCGACTCCGCCTGCCACAGCCGCGACCAGCGGCGGATCGCGAACAGCTCGTCGACGCGGACGCTGCCGGTCCGGGCGACCCGGCCCAGGTCGTTGCGCTCCAGGTCGACGATCATGACGTGTTCGGCGCGTTCCTTCGCCGACGCGAGCAGCTCCGCGCGGCCCTGCGCGGTCGCCGGGCGGGTGCCTTTGATCGGGCGGGTCACCGCACGGCCGCCGGTGACCTCGACCAGCGTCTCCGGCGACGCGCACGCCACCCACCAGGCGCCGTCCGCGCCGGACAGCACCCCGCCGTACCTTGCGCCCGGCAGCGCCGCGACCCGGGCGAGGGCGGCGCGGGGGTCGCCGGCGAACGGGGCGCTGGCGTGGCCGACGACGTTGGCCTGGTAGACGTCGCCGCGGGCGATCGCCGCCCGGACCGCCTCGACCGCGGCGGCGTGCTCCCCCGGGGTCCAGCTCGGCGTCCACGGGCCCACCCGGGCGTCGTCGGGCACGGCCGGCTCCGCTAACGCGATCGGCGGCGGGGTGTGCGCGTAGACGACGGCGACGAGGTCCGGCACGCCCGGCGCCGGCGACGCCACGGCCGACGGCGGCGCGAGGAGCACCGCCGCCCCACACACCCCGCCCGTCACCGTCCGTGACCGTGACACGTCGGAGACGGGCAATCCGGCGTCGGCGAGGAACGCCTCCAGCAGTTGCAGAGGGTCACCGCCGTCGCCGGAACGCCACTCCAGCCGGGAACGCTCCCAAATGTGCGGCCGGCACGCCGGATCCGACCCGGGAGGGTGCAGATCCACCGTCCCGGGCCAATACCCGACGACCGGTCCTAATGGGCTCATACGAATGGCGGATTATCCCCAAGTTGTGCCGTCACATGTGCGGATTCGTGTCGTTGGCCGTAGTAGCGTGCATCACTGGTCATGTGAACAACCCCACAGGCCCCACCTGAACCTCTCAAACGGAGACCCCGGATGCTCTGCCAGCACCAACCAGCGTGCCCCTCGGCCCACGACTCCGACCACGAAGCCGCCAGGATCCTGGCCTCGCACCCCGAGCAGGGGTGGAGCCTCCTGTGCAACGGCGTGATCGTCTTCGAGGACACCGGAGAGCTACTTCCTGACTGCAGCGTGATCGAACCGCACCGCGGCCCGGCCATGCACGTCCTCGTCGAAGCCGCCTGAGCGATCACACTCCGTAGCCGTTCACTCCTCGAAGGCTGATGCCGGCGGGCACGAGCAGACGAGGTTCCGGTCGCCGTAGCTGTCGTCGATCCGCCGCACCGGCGGCCAGTACTTCGCCACCGTTACCCCGGCCGGGTAGGCGGCGAGCGACCGCGGGTAGGCGTGCGCCCACTCGTCCGCGGTGACGACCGCCGCCGTGTGCGGCGCGCCCGCCAAGGGGTTGTCCCCCGCCGGCCACTCCCCGGACGCCACCCGGTCGATCTCCTCACGGATCGCGATCATCGCGTCACAGAACCGGTCCAGCTCCGCCAGGTCCTCGCTCTCGGTCGGCTCCACCATCAGCGTGCCCGACACCGGGAACGACATCGTCGGCGCGTGGAACCCGTAGTCGATGAGCCGCTTCGCGACGTCCGCCACGCTCACGCCGGTCGCCTTCGTGATCGTGCGCAGGTCCAGGATGCACTCGTGCGCGACGAGACCCTCGCTGCCGCTGTACAGCACCGGGTAGTGCTCCCGCAGCCGCGCCGCCACGTAGTTCGCCGCGAGGACCGCCGTCGCCGTCGCCTTCGTCAGCCCGTCCGGGCCCATCAGCCGCAGGTACGCCCACGGGATCGGCAGGATCCCCGCGGACCCCCACGGCGCCGCCGACACCGGCCCGACCGGGGCCGCCACGCCGTCCTCCTCCAGGATCGGGTGCGACGGCAGGAACTGCGCCAGGTGGGCACGGACCGCGACCGGGCCGACACCCGGGCCGCCGCCGCCGTGCGGGATGCAGAACGTCTTGTGCAGGTTCAGGTGCGACACGTCCGCCCCGAACTGCCCCGGCTTCGCGTAGCCCAGCAGCGCGTTCAGGTTCGCCCCGTCGACGTACACCTGGCCGCCCGCCTCGTGCACCTTCGCGCACAGGTCGGAGATCCCCGTCTCGTACACCCCGTGCGTCGACGGATACGTCACCATGATCGCGGCCAGCCGGTCCCGGTGCAGCTCGATCTTCGCCTCGAGGTCACCGAGGTCGACGTTGCCCAGCTCGTCACACGCCACCACCGCGACCCGCATGCCCGCCATGACGGCGCTGGCCGCGTTCGTGCCGTGGGCGCTCGACGGGATCAGGCACATGTCCCGCCCGGTGTCGCCCCGCGACTGGTGGTAGGCGCGGATCGCGAGCAGCCCCGCCAGCTCGCCCTGCGACCCCGCGTTCGGCTGCAGCGACACCGCGTCGTAGCCGGTGACCTCCGCCAGCCACCGCTCCAGGTCACCGATCAGCTTCCGGTAGCCCTGCGTCTGCGCCGCCGGCGCGAACGGGTGCACGTTGGCGAACTCCGGCCAGGTGATCGGCTCCATCTCCACGGTCGCGTTGAGCTTCATCGTGCACGACCCGAGCGGGATCATCCCCCGGTCCAGCGCGTAGTCCATGTCGGAGAGCCGCTTCAGGTAGCGCAGCATCGCGGTCTCCGACCGGTGCGTGGAGAACACCGGGTGGCTCAGGTAGTCGCTGGTGCGGCGCAGCTCGGCCGGCACCACGTCCGCCGTGTCCAGCCCGGTCACGTCGACGTGCGCGAGACCGAACGCGGCCAGCACGTCACGCAGGTGCCCGAACGTCGTCGTCTCGTCACACGCGATGCCGACCCGGTCCGCGTCGACCTGCCGCAGGTTGATCCCCCGGTCCGCGGCGGCGCCGACGACGTCCTTCGCCTTCCCCGGCACGACGGCCGTCACCGTGTCGAAGAACGCCTCGTGCTCGGTGGTGACACCGCCGGCCCGCAGGCCCGCCGCGAGCCGCACCGCCATGTCGTGCGTGCGGGACGCGATCTCCCGCAGCCCGTCGGGGCCGTGGTAGACGGCGTACATGCTGGCCGTGACCGCGAGGAGCACCTGCGCGGTGCAGATGTTGCTGGTCGCCTTCTCCCGCCGGATGTGCTGCTCACGGGTCTGCAGGGCGAGCCGGTAGGCGGGGGCGCCGTCCGCGTCCTTGGACACGCCGACGAGCCGCCCGGGCAGGGTGCGCTCCAGGCCCTTGCGGACCGACATGTAGCCGGCATGCGGGCCGCCGAAGCCCATCGGCACGCCGAACCGCTGCGCGCTGCCGACCGCGACGTCCGCGCCGAACGCCGCCGGCTCCTGCAGCAGGCACAGCGCGAGCAGGTCGGCGGCGAACGTGACGATCGCGCCCTTGTCGTGCGCCTGCCTGGTGATGTCCGCCAGGTCACGGACCGCGCCGGACGCGCCGGGGTACTGCAGGTGCAGGCCGAAGAACTCCGCCGGCAGCTCCTCGGTCCGCAGGTCCACCGTCTGCACGTCGATGCCGAGCGGCTCCGCCCTGGTCCGGATGACGGCGAGGGTCTGCGGCAGGACGTCGCTGTCCACGACGTACACGTCGGCCTTCACCTTCGACGAGCGCCGCGCCAGGGTCATCGCCTCAGCGGCGGCGGTCGCCTCGTCCAGCAGCGACGCGCCCGCGACCGGCAGCCCCGTCAGGTCGGTGATCACCGTCTGGAAGTTGAGCAGCGCCTCGAGCCGGCCCTGGCTGATCTCCGGCTGGTACGGCGTGTACGCCGTGTACCACGACGGGTCCTCCAGGACGTTGCGCAGGATGACCGGCGGCGTGTGCGTGCCGTAGTAGCCGAGGCCGATCATGCTGACGAGCGTCCGGTTCGCCGCCGCGAGGGCGCGCAGCTCCCCCAGCACCTCGGCCTCGGACGCGGCCAGGGGCAGCTGGAGCGGCTGGTGCCAGCGGATCGAGCCGGGGATGGCCGCCGTCATCAACGCCTCGACGGAGTCGTACCCGACGGTCTTCAGCATCGTCGTCTGCTCGTCCGGCGACGGTCCGATGTGCCTGCTGGCGAAACTGGTCATTGGCCACACTCTTTCGGATCCGGGGGTCGGGGCTGCGCACGTCCCTCCCCCTCTGTCGTGTGGCCTCCAGAGGTGCCAACCCGTCGCGGTCCTTCTGCCTGAGAGGTTCCGGGGAGGATTTGCCCCTTCGGCGTCGCCCTGAACTCAGACGATCTCTCCCGCGCGGGTATTGCCGGCGATGCCTAATCTACCGGTTCTTTGACCATGGTCACGCGCCCGTGGCCCACACCACAGCGCGTAGCGCATCCTAGGACGCTAGGTTCATGGCTTACACCGGGCTGAATTCGCGTCGACCATCAGGAGGCTGGCGTCCACCGCCTCGAAGTCGCTGCCCTTCAGCCCCTTGAGCGCGTTGAGCTGATCGTTGCTCCACCGGTCGTCCTGCGTGCCGGAGAAGAACCACGGCGAGCCGTTGTCGGCGAGGACGGCGCCGTACTGCTTGAGCGCCTGCGCCACCACCCGCGCCTGCGCCGGGAACTTCGAGATGTCGACGGACGCCTTCAGCCGGAACCGGGCACCCATCGGCGGCAGGTTCGCGTCGGTGCTGCTGGACGCCGCGTGCCGGGCGGGCCACACGTACGCGTTCCTCGTGCGCGGCGCGGTGAACCGGATCGCGTGGTCGATCCTGCCCTTGGCGGCCTCCTCGGCGCGCGGCAGCCCGGCGAGGATCGACAGGCCCGCGGCGTCCGCCGACGTCCAGCCGGCCTTGCGCAGGTCGTTGCGGCGCAGGTCGAACACCGCCCCGGACCCGGCCTTCCACGACCCGTCCGCGTTCGGGCGCGCGGCGTACAGCTCGTACACCTTGCACGCCGCCGTGTCGTGCACGATGACGTGCCGGTCCCCGTCGGCGTTCGGCCCGCCCTCGATCCTGGCGTTGCGCGGGATCGGGTACGGGCCCTTGTCGCTCTCGTCCGCGTACTCGAAGCTGACCTTCACGCCGGCCTGCCCCTGCCCGACGGTCGTGACCGGGATGCCGAACGGCGCGCCGTCGATGAGCCCCGAGCCGAAGTCCGGGTGCGCGTGCGCCTGCGCGCCGATGCTGCCGACCCACGCCGCCGAGTCCCGGTGCACGGGCAGCTTCGACACGTCCGCGTGCCACACGTTGTCCGCGGGGAAGATCGTGCACGCACCGCTCGGCGCGGACGCGGACTGGCTCGCGGCGCCCAGGCCGCCGGCGCCGGACCCGCCCGCTGCGCCCGGCGCGCTCGGCGTCCCCGCGGCGGGTGCGGCGCTGCCCTTGCCCGGCGAGCTGCATCCGCTGACCGCCATGACGGCGACGACGGCCAGCGCGGCGCTGCGCTTCAATGATCCTCCTCGGGTCGGCCCCCGATCCTCACGGACCTGCGCGCACAGTACGCGCACCCTGTGTCCGACCCGCAGCGCACCATCGCCGCGCAGCGCCGCCCGTGCCGGGTCAGTCGGCCGCGTCGGCGGCCAGCTCCCGCACCTCCTGCGTGCAACGGCACGCCGCGGCGAACCTGGCGGCCCACCGCACCGCCTCGTCCCGGTCCGGCACGTCGAGGAGCGCGAACCCGCCGATGTGCTCCTTGGTCTCCGGGAACGGGCCGTCGGTGACCGAACCGTCCGCGGCCACGACCGTCGCGGGCTGTGCCGGCACCCCACCGCCGAACACCCACACGCCGGCGTCGCGGGCGTCCTGCGCCACCTCCTGCGCGGCCTTCGTCACGTCGGGCACGTCCTCCTCGGCGACGTTCATCCAGCCCTCGTCGAACGAGACCAGGTAGTGCGGCATCCTGTTCCTCCTCGCCTCCGGCAGCCCCTCCGGCCGCCGCTCACCCGTCCTACGAACGGCCCGCCCCGGATCCGACAGCCCGCCACGACAAATTTCCGCCGGTGCCAGTCCTACCCGGTCAGGGCGTGCCGGGTCCGTGCCGCTCGACGAGGTCCAGGAGCTCGTCGACGGACCACTGGTCGTAGGCGTGCTCGCCGTACTTCGCGGCGAGGACGGTGCCGTCGGGGGCGATGAGGAAGTCGGCCGGGAGGCCGAAGCGGCCGCCGGCCGGGTTGAGCGACGGCGAGCGTTCGCGGCCGCGGAGCAGGGCCCAGGTGCTGCGGGCCACGGCGCGCAGGATCGTGGGCCAGACGCGGGGGTCGAGCAGGGCGCGGCGGGAGGACTCGACGCCGAACTCGCGGTACAGGCGCTTCTGCGGGTCGGGCACCACCGGGAACGGCAGGTCCGTCACGTGCTCGCGCAGCGCCGCCGCGGTGGAGTGGAACACGACCACCTCGCGGACGCCGGCCGCGGTGATCTCGTCGTGGCGGCGGACGATCGAGCGCAGGTGCAGGTTGCAGACCGGGCAGCCGGCGAAGCGGCGGAACTGCAGGTGCACCAGCAGCGAGGGGTCCGGCACGGCGACCGGCTCCCCCACGACGACCTGCAGGCGCCGGGAATCGACGACGAGCATGACACCTCCGCGTGTTCGTAAGCGTACAACGTACTCTTACGGGCAAGCGTAGGCGTATGACGTACGCTGTCAAGTGCCATGCCTCGACCGCGATCACTCACATCCGCGCAGATCGCCGCGGCGGCGCTCGCGGTGCTCGACCGTGACGGGCCCGCCGGGCTGACCATGCGCGCCGTCGCCCAGCAGCTCGGCATGGGCACGATGAGCCTGTACCGGTACGTCGCCGACCGCGAGGAGCTCGAAGGCCTCGTCGTCGAGCTGGTGCTCGGCGCCGTGGACCCCGCACCGCCGCAGGGCGGCGACTGGCACGAGCGGATCACCGTCATGGTGGAACGGGTCCGCGTCGCGGTCGGCGCCCACCCGGCCGTCGTCCCGCTGACCATGACGCACCGGCACCGGTCGCCCGCCATCCTGCGCTGGTCGGAGACGGTCGCCGGCATCCTGGCCGAGACCGTCACCGACCCGGAGCGCAGGGTCGTCGCGCTGCGGGGGCTGCTGTCGTACCTCGTCGGCGCGATCCAGCTCGAGCACCTCGGCCCGCTGTCCGGCCCCGGCACGGCGGCCATCGCCGGGCTCGACCCCGCCGCGTTCCCTCACATGCGGCAGCTCGGCGGGGCGGCCCGTCAGGTCGGCGCCGACGAGGAGTTCCGCGGTGGTCTCGCCCTCCTGCTCGCCGGAATCAGCGGCGGGCCAGGGCCAGCTCGTACGAGGACGGCGTGACGTTCGGGAAGATGCCCGTCAGGGACCCGACGCCGCAGCGGCGCTGGAGCAGCTCGCCGATCACCGACCGGTAGTCGGTGGTGGACGTCAGGTCGCCGGCGGTGAGCTTGGCCGGGGCGAGACCGGGCCAGATGCCGTGCACGCGGCCGCCGCGGACGTTGCCGCCGAGCAGGAGCATGGCGTTGCCGTTGCCGTGGTCGACGCCGCGGGAGCCGTTCTCCGCGACGCGCCGGCCGAACTCGCTGAGCGTGACCAGGGTGACGCGGTTGAACGCGTCGCCGAGGTCGGTCGCGAACGCCGCCAGCGCCAGGGCGAGCTCCGTCAGGTGGTCGTGCATCCGCTGGCCCTTCACGGGGCCGCCGAGACCCTCGTGCATGTCCCAGTCGCCGAAGTCGACGGTGGCCGCCATCAGGCCCACGTTCGACTTCACCAGGCGCGCGACGTCGCACAGCGCCCTGCCGAGGGCGGTCGACGGATAGGTCGCCGCCGGGGTGTACGCGCCGAGCGCGGCGACGGTGCCCAGGGTGGCGTTGACGGCGCGGGCCGGGTCGGCCATGACCGCCGGGGCGCCGTCGAACAGCTTCGCGATGGTCGCGGCCATCGGGGTCTTGGCGTCGTTGCCGGAGAGCTTGAAGCCGTCGACGGACGACATCGACACGTCCGGGGACGGGCCGGCGAACGCGCGGGCCGGGGACGTCGCGCCCATCGCGACGCCCGCGGTCGGGGCGGAGGCGCCGGTGACGCCGAGCATCCGGTCGAGCCAGCCGGTGCGCACGGAGGTGCCGGCGGCGGCGCGCTCCATCTCCTCCATCGCCTGGAAGTGCGACCGGGACGGGTTGGGCTGGCCGACGGCGTGGACCGCGCCGAACGTGCCGGCGGTCCAGCGCGGCAGCAGCGGAGCGAACGCCGGGTGCAGGCCGAACATCCCGTCCCCGGCGATCACCGACGCCTTCGGCACGGCGATGGTGGGTCGGGCGGCGTAGTAGTCGGGGTCGCCGATCGGGACGACGGCGGACAGCCCGTCGAACCCGCCGCGCAACGACAACACGACGATGGTGTCGCCGGTGTACGGTGTGCCGGCGAACGCCAGCCGGGTCGCGAGGCCCTCACCGACGAGCCCGGTGAGCGCGGCGCCCGCGCCGATCACGGCGGCCCGGCCCAGCAGCCCGCGCCGCGAAATACCGTTATCGGTAATACAGCAATCCATCATGACGGTCACCTGGCCAGGTAGTAGGGCGAGTCGAGGATCAGGGCGATGAGGTGCGGCAGCCGGCCTGCGACGGCGGGGTCGGTCGCCTTCAGCGGGCTCGAGGCCGACTTGTTCAGGAAGCCGAGCAGCGCCGCGCTGTGCGCCGTCTGCAGGGGCTGCCCGACGAGGCGGGTGGCCAGGGCGTCGAGGAACGCGCCGTGGGTGGCCGGCAGCTTCGGCACCAGCGTCGCGAGCATCGACGCCGGACGCACGAGTTGCTTGGGGTACCAGCCGGCGGCGAGGTTCAGGTGCGCGTTCCAGCGGATCAGCAGGCTCGAGGGGGCGGTCCAGGCGGCGGCGACGTCCGGGTAGCCGTTCGGCGGGGCCCAGCGCATCGGGGCGTGCCCGGCGGCGACGAGGTAGTTGTACAGGGCGCGGACCCCTTCGGTGCCGGACGCCTCGGGCTGCAGGCCCAGCAGGCGGACCGTGCCGATGAGGTCCTCCAGCGGGGTGCGGACCTTGGCGCCGACGGACGCGGCGAACTCCGGCGACGTGAACAGCGCCCGCAGGACCGGCGCGATTGCCGATTTCTGTTGCAGGTACACCTCGCGCAGCTGCTGGACGAGGGCCGCCGGCGGGTCGTCGGAGACGAAGCGGACGCAGAGCTTGCGGGCCACGCGCTCGGCGGTGGCCGGGTGCTGGGCGAGCATGTCCACGAACGCGAGGGCGGCCGCCTCGCCGCCGCCGGCGGTCGCGTTGTCGTGGCGCCAGCCGAGGATGGTGACGGCGCCGGTCGCGTGCTGGGTCGCGTCGAACTTGTACAGGCCGGTGGTCTTGTCGACGGTGAGCCCGGTGAGCAGCCGCGCGGCGTCCTTCACGTCGGCCTCGGTGTAGATCAGCCCGACGGTGTGCAGCTCCATGAGCTCGCGGGCGTAGTTCTCGTTGGGTTTCGCCTTCGTGGAGCTGCGGTTGTCGAGGTACGACAGCATCGCCGGCGACGTGGCGGACGCCTTCAGCAGGTCGGCGAACGTCCCCAGGGCGTGCCGGCGGATCAGGGAGTCGTAGGCGCCGCGGCTGTCCCAGACGTCGCTGGACGGGCAGGTGACGTTGAGGTGGTTGGACCACACGTCGACCATGACCTCGAGCAGCTGCCGGTTGCTCCACGCGGCGCGCGCGACGGCGGCGGAGCCGAGCTGCTGCATGGCGTCCCAGCCCCCGGACTTCATGGCGCCGGCCTTCACCTTGGCACGCACCACGGCGATGTCGAGGTTGGCCATCGGGTACCGCGCGAGCAGCTTCGCGCACGCGGCGTCGTCGATGGTGGCCGGGGCAAGCTGCCGGTCCAGCCACGCGGCGGCACCGAGCTTGCGCAGCTCGGCCTCGCTCGCGGAAGTCGCCCCGAACGTGGCGCGGCGCAGCAGGTGCAGGACCGGGTCCTGAGGGGTGAAGACGGTCACGCAGTCCAACGTCGACACCAATTCGGCCGGCCTGACCGACGCCCCCGCCACGCTCCCACCCAGCAACCGCTCCGCACCGCCGGATTATCGGATTCCCCAACCCAACAATCCGGTGGCCAGGCGAGTGTGTGCGTGGTTGCGTCGAGTGCCGTGCTGGTCTCGGCGTGGGCCCGGTCGAGCGACACGCCAGCTGCGGTTCTCTTGGCCAGCGGATTACCGGATTACCGCACCCAACAATCCCGCCACACCGACCAAGAGAACGATGCGACCAAGAAGCCCGCAGCGACCGAGACGGCGCCCGAGTGGCCGCACCAACACCAAGACTGCGACCAGGACGACCGCAGCGACTGAGACGAACACCCGGGACCAGAGCCGCGCGGTCCCCTCCGGCGATCGAGTGGCCGCACCGACACCAAGCCAGCGATGACGGGACCGCGAAGACGCCCACCCAATCGCCGAATTGCCGCACCCAACAAATCCGGTGGCAGCGACCGCCAGGTCGACGCGACAAGCGAACCCCAGCGACCAAGCGGCCCCAAGCGAACCCCAGCGACGGTCACATCCACGGGAGTGGTGTACGAATCGCCCACCTTTGCGGTGGTTGAGGAGATAGAGGCGGTCACCGCTTGATCCTTCGAACTGACCAAAGTGCGAAGGAGAGATCAAGCGATGACCGCACCCAAGAGTGTGGACGTCGGCAGGTTCCTGCGTGAGGAACTCGGCTCGGCGTCACCCGATCTGCTGCGTTCGATGGTGAAGACGTTCGCCGAAGCGCTCATGTCGGCGGAGGCCGACGGGGTCTGCGGGGCCGGCTACGGCGAACGCAGTGACGAACGGATGAACCAGCGCAACGGTTACCGGCACCGCGGCTGGGACACCCGCGCCGGCACGGTCGAGCTCGCGATCCCGAAGTTGCGGTCCGGGTCGTACTTCCCGGACTGGTTGTTGCAGCACCGCCGCCGCGCCGAACAGGCCCTCAATTATCGGATTGTTGGGGCTGGCAATCCGGTGGCGGTGACTGAGCGGACGGTGGCGATGAACTCGGCGATCGATGGGTGTGAGCCGGCGCCCGAGCGGTAGGCGAATCTCGTCCGGCGTCTCGTTGCGAGTGGGGTCAGCACGACGCCGGGTGGGGGTGACGGGGGGCGTAGGGCGAGTTCAGGGACGACGGCGACGCCCTGGCCGGCGGCGACGAGGGTCAGGACGGTCACGAAGTCGTCGGCGTGGTGGCGGGCGCGGGGCAGGAAGCCGGCGGCCTCGCAGGCCCGGAGTGTCATCGTGTGGCACAGCGTGCCCGGGCCGGCGAGAATCCACGGCTCGGCGCGGCACTGTGCGAGGTCGAGGGGGCGGGTCGCCGCGAGGTACATCGTCTCGTCCAGCAGCGGGGTCGTGTCCAGCGCGGGGTCGGGGGCGATCGGCACGAGGTCGTAGTCGTGGACCAGTGCGACGTCCAGGGTGCCGTCGCGCAGGCGGGGCGGGACGAGCGCCGGGTCCAGCTCGTCGACGGTGAGGTCGAGCGCCGGGTGCTCCCCCGCCAGGGCGACCAGCGCCGCCGGCAGCAGCGTCCGCATCGCGGTCGGGAACGCCCCGATCCGCAGCGGACCCGACAGCCCCGTGCGGGTCGCGGCGAGGGCGGCGGTGGCGCGTTCGAGGGCGGCGAGGACCTCCTCGGCGTGGGCCGCGAGGACCGTGCCGGCGGCGGTGAGCGTGACGCCGCGGCCGGTGCGGGCCAGCAGCGCCGTGCCGGCCTCCCGCTCCAGCGCGGCGAGCTGCTGCGACACCGCGGACGGCGTGTAGTTGTGGGCGGCGGCGACGGCGGCGATGGTGCCGCGGTCGGCGAGGTCGCGCAGGAGGCGTAGCTTGCGCACGTCGAGCATCAGTTCAGCTTATGCTCGGCGCCACGAATGTGAACTGGACCTTCCGCTCGGGTGGCGGCGACCCTGAGTACATGGAGCTTGAAGGGATCTTCGTGCCGCTCGTGACGCCGTTCGCCGCTGACGGGTCGGTGGACCTCGCGGCGGTCGCCGGGCTGGCCCGGCAGGTGCTCGACGACGGGGCCGCGGGGCTGGTCGCGCTGGGCACCACCGGGGAGCCGGCGACGCTGACCGGAGCCGAGCGGGCCGCGGTCGTGGCCACCTGCCGGGACGTTTCCGCGGTGTACGGCACGCCGCTGCTCGTCGGGGTCGGTGACAGCTCGACGGCGGCGACGGCGGAGGCGGTCCGGCACGTGCGCGGGGACGCCGCCATGGTGGTGGTGCCGCCGTACACCCGTCCGGGTGCGGCCGGTGTGCTCGCCCATCTGCGGGCCGTCGCCGCCGCGTCGCCGCTGCCGGTCGTGGTGTACCACGTGCCGTACCGGACGGGACAGCCCCTGGACGTCGACACCCTGCTCGCGATCGCGGCGATTCCGGGCGTGGCCGGCATGAAGCTGTCCGACGGCCCGGTCAGCGGCGACACGGTGACGCTGCTCGGCGCGCTGCCGGCCGGGTTCGCGGTGCTCGGCGGCGACGACACGGTGATCGGCCCGCTGCTCGCCATCGGCGCCGCCGGCGGGATCCTCGCGTCCGCGCACGTGGCGACGGACCGGTTCGTGGCCCTCGCGCGGGCGTGGCGGGAGGGGGACGTCGCCACCGCCCGGCGGCTCGGGTCCGCCCTCGCCGCACTGTCCGCGGCGCTGTTCGCGGAGCCGAACCCGGCCGTAATCAAGGCAGTGCTGCACGCCGCCGGCCGGATCCCCACCCCGGACGTCCGGCTGCCGCTGCTGCCCGCGTCCCGGGCCGCGCTGACGAACGCCGAGGCCGCTTTCGCGGCGCTCCAGCACATACCGGACGGTTCGACCAGCTCGCCACGGTGGCACGTTCGGGGGATTCCAGGCGGCGGGACAGGCCGTACCGTCGATGTCGTCACCAAGCGTTAGCAATTGAAGGGGATCTCCCATGAGCGACTTCGACACCGGCGCCGACACGGACTTCGGCCACATCGAGGCTGGCCAGGACCACGAGTCGCTGAACCAGCTGCACCAGGTCGACGCGAGCGACAACAACTACGACTCGCAGTTCGGCGTCTTCGAGCAGGACCACGCGTCCGCCGAGTCCACCAGCTTCGACCAGGGCCACCACGTGTCGTACACCGACCCGAGCGGCGCGCAGTACGAGGAGTCGGACTTCACCTCCTACGACCACTCCGCCGCCGAGACGGACCACGTGTTCGCCGCCGAGGGCTCCGAGTCGGCGTCCTCGAGCGAGTTCCACGAGCTCGACGCCCTGCAGGCGCGCCTCGACTCGTCGTTCGCCTCCGCCACGGAGCTGCACACCGACGGTGGCGGCCAGCTGGGCGTTGCCTCCAACTGAGCACCACCTGGCACCGACTGAGCACCACCCGGCGCCGGTCAGCCCCGCAGCTGACCGGCGCCGGTGTCTGTCCAAGTCACGACGGCGGCACAGTGGCGGTGCTTACAACCACCCGGCGCCGATTGGACCGCGCCGCCGCTCTGGTACCGGCCTAGCGTCGGGTGCATGGAAATCCTTCGGTACAGCGCGTTCACCACGGACCCCAAGGGCGGCAACCCGGCCGGGGTGGTGCTCGACGCCGCCGGACTCGACGACGCCGCGATGCAGGCCATCGCCACCGACGTCGGATACTCCGAGACCGCGTTCCTGTTCCACGAGGACGGGCGCGTCCGGGTGCGTTACTTCAGCCCGCTGGCCGAGGTGCCGTTCTGCGGGCACGCGACGATCGCGACCGCCGCCGCGTACGCGGAACGCTTCGGGCTCGGGCCGCTGCGCTTCGAGTCCCGGGTCGGCGCGATCGAGGTGGAGACGCGGGTCGGCGTGGACGGGCTGACCGCGACGCTGCGCAGCGTGCCGCCGCACACCACACCCATGGCCGACGCGACGGTGCGGGAGCTGCTCGCCGCGCTGCGCTGGGACGCCGCCGACCTCGACCCGGCGCTGCCGGTGCGGGTGGCGTACGCGGGAGCCAGCCACCCGATCGTCGCGGCCGGCACCCGGCAGCGGCTCGCCGACCTCGACTACGACGTGCCCGCGCTCACCGCGCTCATGGCGCGGCACGACTGGACCACGGTCGACCTGGTGTGGCGGGAGTCGGCGACGGTGTTCCACGCCCGCAACCCGTTCCCGCCCGGCGGCGTGTACGAGGACCCGGCGACCGGCGCCGCGGCGGCCGCGCTCGGTGGCTACCTGCGCGAGCTGGGCCTGGTCGAGGTGCCGGCCACGCTGCGGGTGCACCAGGGCGACGACATGGGCCGGCCGAGCCTGGTCACCGTCGAGCTGGCCGCCGACCCCGGCAGTGGCGTCGCGGTCACCGGCACCGCGGTGCCGATCGACTGACGAAAGCAGCGTTGGCCGGTGTACCGCGGGGAGGGCTGATCCACCGCGGCCATCGGCCAACGCTCTACGATCCGAGGCAGGCGGCGCCTCTGCGGCTCAGCAGCTGGACGCGAACCCGATCACGGCGACCGAGTTGCACGACACGTTGATCGGCATCTGGACGGTGGTCGAGGACTGGTTGCCGTTGAAGAACCCGGCGTTGTAGCCCGTGGTCCAGTCGCCGTTGCTGTTGTAGGCGTACGCCCCGCCGCCACCACCGTTACCACCGTTGGAGTTGCCGTACGAGTTGCCGTTGCCGTACGAGCTGTTGTGGTAGGAGTTGCTGTTCGCGGAGTGCCGCTTGTGCTTCTTCTTGTGGCTGGTGGCGTTCGCGTTGGCATTGCCGTTGCCGTTGTGGCTGTGGTAGCCGTTCGAGCTGCCGGCGCCGCTGTAGCTGCCGCCGCTGCCGTTGACGGCGTAGGCGCCGCCGTCACAGTTGGCGTTCGCGAAGCCGACGATCGCCACTGCGTTGCCGCAGATGTTCACCGGAACCTGGACCGTGGTCGAGGACTGGTTGCCGTTGAAGATACCGACGTTGGGGCCGCTGTCCCAGTCGGCGTGTGCGGCGGTGCCGGTGAGCGCGAGGCCACCCAAGGACAGCGCGGCGATCTGCACCGACCGGATGAGCCAGCGATTCATGATGACGACCTTTCGACGAGTGATCGACGGTGAACGTCCGTCGCGACCCCCACTTAACCCGAAATGCGAGTCCTGGACGGATATTTCGCGAAAAACAGTCACGCAATGCACCCGCAAGGTTACGTAATGTAGTCGCCATCGGCGTGGCGTCTTGGCGTCAGCGACACTTGCCGATCTCCGCCACACTGGGCACCATGCCCGCCGCTCGCACGGCAGCACGTCTGGTCGCCCGTACCGCCGCCGCCACGGTCACCGCCGCGCTCGTCGCCGGCTCGCTCGCCGCGTGCACCCCCGCGGACGAGCCGCTCCTCGCCGTCGGCCGCGACACCGACGGCCGCCCGGTCGCCCACCTGTACCTGTGCGGCGACAGGCACGCGGCCCACAACGCCACCCTCTACCTCAACCCGTGGCCGCCACCGACGCCGAGCGCCGCCACACCGAGCGGCACCGCCACGCCGAGCGCCGCCGTGACGGCATCCAGTGGGTCCGGCAGGGTCGCGATGGGCGACCTCTGGTCGATCTGGAACAGCACCGGCATCGGCAACCTGTGGGCCATCCCCATGGGCACCACCCCGGACGGCTGGCGCGACGAGTTCGACCCGCCCCGCCCGCTCGCGCTCACCGCCACGGGCCGCTACGTCCTCGGGACATGGACCGGCGCGCCACAGCCCAGGCCGGTCTTCTTCACCCTCGCGGACCTGGACAGGCTCAAGGACGGCGAGGTCTGGGGCTACCCCGGCCGCCGGGGCGACGCGCAGGTCATCACCCTGAAGGCGTTCCGCGACAAGGCCGCCGACTCCTGCTGAACGCGGCCCCGGTCAGGGGACGATCACGACACCCCCGCGGACGCCGCCCCGGGCCAGCCGCTCGTGGGCGGCCGCCGCGTCGGCGAAGCGGTACACGCCGGCGACCCGCAGCGGGATGTCGCCGCCGGCGACGAGCGCCGCCAGCTCGCCGAGCCGGGTGCCGTCCGGCTGGACCTCCAGCGCGAAGGTCCGGATGCCCCGCACCGGCTCCGGGCGGAGCGGGGGCGACGCGGCCACGTAGCCGCCGCCGTCGCGGACGAGGTCCAGCAGCGAGGGGCCGATCACCGCGAGATCGACGACCGCGTCGAACGGCCCGGCCGGGTTCTCGGAGCGCGGGACGAACGTCGCGCCGAGCGACTCGACGAACTCCCGGTCGGCGGCGCCGGCGAGTCCGGTGGCGTGCAGGCCGGTCGCCCGGGCCAGCGCCAGGACGAACCCGCCGACCTGCCCGGCGGCGCCGGTGACGAGCACGGTCGAGCCCGCCGGGAGCGCGAGCAGGTCGAGGGCCTGGGCGGCGGCGAGGCCGTTCGTCGGCAGGGTCGCCGCCTCGGTGGCGGGGACGCCGGCGGGCGCCGGGGCCAGCCAGGCGGCGTCGAGCAGGATGTACTCCGCGTGGGCACCGGCCGTCGTCTGCAGCCACGGCGAGAAGCCGAGGACCTCGGCACCGACGGCGAGCCGCGAGACGGACGGGCCGAGCGCGTCGACGGTGCCCGCCACGTCCCAGCCGGGCGTGTACGGCAGCCCGGTCGGCAGCGGCGCCGGGAACCGGCCGGAGCGGATCATCAGGTCGACCGGGTGCAGCACCGACGCGGCGACCCGCACCCGGACCTGTCCCGGCCCGGGCTCGGGCACCGGCACCTCGGCGACGTGCAGGACCTCCGGCCCTCCGAACTCTGCATAGCTGACAGCGCGCATCGCCGTCTCCTCCAAGAAGTGCGGTGAAGTGATCACCACGACTGTATGGAGCAGCGGGCACCATCGGTAAGTAGGTACCGTGAAGTGCCTGAGGCACCGGAGGAGGACACCATGGCGACGACGAGCGCGGCCCAGCGCCGCGAACAGGCCAAACGTGACTACGACGCGTTCCTGGCGGGCTGCCCGACCCGAGAGCTGCTGAGCAGGCTCACCGACAAGTGGGTCGCGCTGGTGATCCCGGCGCTCGCCGGCGGCCCGCAGCGGCACGGCGAGCTCGCCCACCGCATCGCCGGCGTCAGCCAGAAGATGCTCACCCAGACCCTGCGCACCCTGGAGCGCGACGGGCTGGTCACCCGCACCGTCACCCCATCGATCCCGCCCCGCGTCGACTACGAGCTCACCCCGCTCGGCCACGAGCTGTTCCCGGTCATGGTCTCGATCAAGGACTGGGCGGAGACGCACATGGACCGCGTCTTCGAGGCCCGCGCCCAGTTCGACGCGCGTCCCTGAGACACAGGCGCTCAGTCGTGGGTGGCTCAGTGTCGGCGGCGCCACAGGTACAGCAGCGGCAACGACACCAGGAGCACCGCGCCGACGATGAGGGCGGTGGTCTCGTAGCGGTGCAGGAAGGCGCGGACGCGGTCGAGGTTGCCGCCGGCGAAGGCGCCGACCGAGACCCACAGCGCGGTCCACAGCGCGCCGCCGATCGCGTCGCGGATGGTGTACTGGCGCCAGGGCAGCGCGATCGCGCCGGCGATGAGGCCGTTGGTCTGGCGCAGGCCGTCGATGAACCGGGCGACGACCACGATGTTGCGGCCGCGGCGGGCGAAGAAGTCCTCGGCGCGGCTCAGCCGCCGCTCGGTCAGCCCGACCCGCCGGCCCCACCGCAGGATCACCGGGCGGCCGGCCCGGCGGCCGAGCCAGAAGCCGAGGTTGTCGCCGGCGACCGCGGCGGTGAAGGTGATGACGACGACCAGCGGCAGGCTCATCGAGCCGTGCCCGGCGAGCACCGCGGCCGCCACGACCACACTCACCGCCGGCGTGGGGATGCCGATCCCCTCCAGCAGCACGAGCAGGGCGAGGGCGGGATAGCCGTAGCGCTGCAGTACCTCCACGGGACAATGAGATCATGTCGAGTTGGTACGAGTCACACATCGACCGGCAGATCCGCGAGGCACAGGAGCAGGGGCAGTTCGACAACCTGCCGGGTGCCGGGAAGCCGCTGCCGGACCACGGCGAGCTCTACGACGAGGACTGGTGGATCAAGGATCTCGCCAGGCGCGAGGGGCTGCCCGGCGGGGTGCCGCCGACGCTGCGGCTGCGGCGTGAGGTCGAGGACCTGCCGGAGCGGCTGCCGTCCCTGCGCACCGAGGAGCGGGTCCGCGCGGTCGTCGAGGACCTCAACAAGCGCATCGAGCAGGCCCGACGCGGGCTGATGGACGGTCCGGCGACGATCCTGCCCGCGCTGGACGTGGAGGCGGTGCTTGCCGACTGGCGAGCCGGTTAGGGCACGCCCGTTGACACGGTGGCGTGGCGGCGCTTACGTTTTCCCCGCGACTGTTAGTCAATCTGCCTATTAGTTGGAGGAGGCAGCAAATGCCGCTCGGGGGCTCCTCCAAGCTGCTCAAGGCGCTCAACGAGGCGGCCGCGCTCGGCCACCTCCTCGACCACGGGCAGCTCACCCGGGCCGAGCTGCGCGCCCTGACCGGCCTGTCCAAGCCGACGATCTCCGAGGCGATCCGCCGCCTCGCCGACGCCGACCTGGTCGTCGGCGCCGGGCACGAGACCGGCCGCCCCGGCCCCAACGCGGAGGTGTACGCGGTCAACCCGGACGCCGCCTACGCCGTCGCCATGTCGGTGCGCGACGACGCACCGTCGCTGACCGCGTCGCTGCACGACCTGCGCGGCGCCCAGCGGGCCAGGCTGGCCGTCCCGGTCGACTTCGCCCGCACCGACCCGGCCACCGCGGTCACCGACACCGTCGACGCGCTGTGCGCGGCGGCCGGCGTCGCCCGCGGCCCGGTGGCGCACGTGCAGCTGGCCGTCGCCGGCGCGTTCGACCCGCGGGACCGGGTCATCCACCACGTGGACGTCCCGGGCTGGAGCCGGCGCGGGCTCGTCGACGACCTGGCCGCGGCGGCCGGCGTACCGGTGGAGGTGGACAACGACGTCAACCTCGCCGCGCTCGCCGAACGCGCCCACGGCGCCGCACGGGGCCTGCCGGACGGCGACGGGTTCGTGCTGCTGTGGCTCGGCCAGACCGGTCTCGGTCTGGCGATCGACCTCGGCGGCGGCACGCTGCTGCGCGGCGCCCGCGGCGGCGCCGGCGAGATCGGCTACATGCCGGTCGCCGCCGACGGCGCCCGGGACTTCCACGACCTGGTCAGCGGCGACGCGGTCCGGGAGCTGGCCGCCGAGCGCGGGCTGCGGATCACCGACACGGCGCTGCTGCGGGAGCTCGCCGGCCGGGTCGTGATCGGGCTCGCCGCGGTCGTCGCGGTGCTCGACCCGCAGCTCGTGGTGCTCGGCGGCGAGATCGGCCGGGCCGGCGGGGCAGCACTCGGCGAGGCGGTCGCGAAGGCGATGTCGCGGGCGGCGCCGCTGTCGACCGACATCGCCGTGAGCACCGTCGAGGATGACGCTCCCCTGCTCGGCGCCGCGGACGCCGCCCTGTCCGCGGTGCGCCGCAGGCTGATCGAGAGCCTGCGTACGCCCGGAACGTAACGGGCCCACGAACCGCGGACGCCGGCCGATCTGGCGGCATCGACCGGCGTCCGCGCGCTTCACACACCATCCCCCATGCAAGTGACGTTGGTCAATGCCCTTGTTGACCGGCTGCTTCCGCACGCCCACCCCCAGGAGGAATTCCGTGCGTCGCATCGTCTCTCTGCTCGCTGCCGTGGCGCTGCTCGCCACCGCCTGCACCCCAGGCCCGAAGGACAAACCGATCGCCGACCCCGGCGCCGACGTCTCCGGCACCGTGGAGTTCTGGCACTTCTTCACCGACCGCGAGGCCGCCGCCATCGACGGCGTCGTCGCCGACTTCCAGGCGTCCCACCCGAAGATCAAGGTCGTGGTCAAGTCCGGGCAGGACGACTCGAAGATGACCCAGGCCATCGGCGGCGGGCAGGGCCCCGACGTCGGCCTGTCCTACTCCACCGACATCGTCGGGCAGTTCTGCTCCAGCGGCGCCTGGCTGGACCTCGGCCAGTACCTCGCCCGCGACAAGGTGTCCCTCGACGGCTTCCCGCAGACCGTCAAGGAGTACACGCAGTACAAGGGCAAACGCTGCGCCATGCCGGTCCTCGCCGACGCGTACGGCCTCTACTACAACAAGAAGCTCTTCACCGAGGCCGGGATCGCCGGCCCGCCGAAGACCCTCGAGGAGTTCGCCGACGCGGCGAAGAAGCTCACCAAGCGCTCCGCCGACGGCACCATCCAGGTCGCCGGTTTCCTGCCGCTGTGGGGCTTCTACGAGAACGCCCCGTCGCACCTCGGGCCGATGGTCGGCGGGCAGTGGCTCAAGGGCGACGGCAGCTCCGCGATCGGCGGCGACCCCGCCTGGCAGACGCTGCTGAAGTGGCAGAAGGAGCTCGTCGACTGGTTCGGCTACGACAAGCTCGAGGCCTTCCGCGCCTCCCTCGGCGACGAGTACTCCGACGCGAACGCCTTCCAGAAGGGCCAGGTCGCGATGAACTTCGACGGTGAGTACCGCATCGCGTTCGCCAAGGACCAGGCGCCCGACCTGCAGTTCGGGGTCGCGCCGATGCCGACGTCGAGCCCCGACCGCTACGGCGCCGGCTACGTCACCGGCAACGTGATCGGCATCTCCCGCACCGCGAAGAACCCCGAGGCGGCGTGGGAGTTCATCAAGTACCTCACCACCGACACCAAGACGATCGTCAAGCTCGCCAACAGCCTCAAGAACATCCCGTCCACGAAGGAGGCGCTCGCCTCGCCGGACCTGCACCTGGACGCGGAGTTCAAGACGTTCGTCGACATCTTCAACCACCCGAAGACCAGCACCACCCCGCCGTCGTCGGCCGGCCCCGCCTACCAGGAGACGTTCCAGACCTTCTGCGACACCTGGCAGAGCGGCGGCGCCGCCGACCTCGGCAAGGGACTGTCCGACGTGGACAAGCAGGTCGACTCGCTGCTGAAGCTCGGCGGCTGACCGTGCCCTACAAGCTCCGCCACGCGCTGACCGTCGCCTCGTTCATGGCGCCGGCGACGGTCGGCATCGTGGTCTTCTTCCTCTACCCGCTGCTGAGCGCCGTCTACTTCTCGTTCACGAAGTTCGACCTGCTCAGCACGCCGGAATGGGTCGGGCTGCGCAACTACCGGCACCTGTTCGACGACCCGTTCCTCACCCGCGCCGCGCAGAACACGCTGTGGCTGTGCGCGATCCTCGTGCCGGCCCGGATGCTCGGCGGGCTCGCCACCGCGATGCTGCTCACCACCGTCAGGCGCGGCGCCGGGATCGTGCGCACCATCTTCTACCTGCCGGCGCTCGCCCCGCCGGTCGCGGCCACCCTCGCGTTCGTCTACCTGCTCAAACCCGGCGTCGGCCCGGTCAACACCGCCCTGGCGCACATCGGGATCGACGGGCCGCTGTGGTTCAACTCCCCCGAGTGGTCCAAGCCGTCGCTGGTCCTGCTCGGCCTGTGGGGCGTCGGCGACGTCATGGTCCTGTACCTGGCGGCGCTGCTGGACGTGCCGCAGGCGCAGCTGGAGGCGGCGCAGATCGACGGCGCGAACGCGTGGCAGCGCTTCCGGCACGTGACGCTGCCCAACATCTCCCCCGTCGTCGTGTTCACCGCCGTCATCGGCGTCATCACCACGCTGCAGTACTTCGCGCAGGCCGCCGTCGCCGCGTCCGCCGCCAGCGGGCAGGCCACCACCGGCGCCGGGATCTCCTCCACGTTCGGCTACCCGGAGGGGTCCACGTTCACGTACCCGCTGTGGCTGTACGTCGTCGGCTTCCGCTACGGCGCCCTCGGCTACGCCAACGCGATGGCCGTCGTGCTGTTCCTCGTCGCGTTCGCCGTCTCGCTGCTGATCCTGCGCCGATCCCTGAAGGCCACATGAACCGCCCGCTGCCGACCCTGCGCCGAACCCTGAAGGTGACATGAACCGCTGGTTGTTGTGGACGGCCAGGCACAGCATCACGATCGCGCTGTGCGTCATGTTCGTCGCGCCCGTGCTCTTCCTGCTGCTGACCTCGCTGATGACCGACTCGCAGGCGCTGACCTCGTCGTACTGGCCGCGCGAGTGGCGCTTCGCGAACTACGCCGACGTCTTCAGCCGGACACCGATGCCGCGGTACCTGCTGAACACCGTCATCTACTCGGTGGCCGCGACCACGTTCATGCTGCTGGCCAGCGTCCCGGCCGCGTACGCCCTGGCGAAGCTGCGCTGGCGGGGACAGGGCGCGTTCCTCGTCGTCATCGTCTGCATGATGATGATCCCGCCGCAGGTGACGACCGTGCCGCTGTACCTGATGTGGGCGAATTGGAACCTCACCGGCACGCTGTGGCCGCTGGTGCTGCCGATGCTGCTCGGCGACGCGTTCTCCATCTTCCTGCTGCGGCAGTTCCTGCTCACCATCCCGGGCGACTACCTCGACGCCGCCCGGGTCGACGGGTGCGGCGAATGGCGGACCCTGCTGCGGATCGTGCTGCCGATGGCCCGGCCCGGGATCGCAGCCGCCGCGCTCTTCCAGTTCTTCTACGCCTGGAACGACTACTACGGCCCGCTGCTCTACACGAGCGAGAACGAACACAACTGGACGCTGTCGCTGGGCCTGGCGTCCTTCAAGACCCTGCATCATGTGCAGTGGAACCTCGTCAGCGCCGCGACCATCCTCACGATGGTGCCGGTCGTGGTGCTGTTCTTCTTCGCCCAGCGCGCGTTCGTGCAGGGTGTCACGCTGACAGGAGTCAAAGGTTGAAAATCGCCGTCGTCGGGGGTGGCTCCACGTACACCCCGGAGCTCATCGACGGGTTCGCGCGGCTGGCGCCGTTCGCCTCGGAGATCGTCCTGCTGGACCCGCACGCGGAGCGCCTCGAGGTCGTGGGCGCGTTCGCCCGGCGGCTCATGGCCGCCCACGGGCACCCGGGGACGCTGCGGTGGACGTCCGACGTCGACGACGCCCTCGCCGGCGCGGCGACCGTGGTCATCCAGCTGCGGGTCGGCGGGCAGGCGGCCCGGATCAGCGACGAGACGTTCCCGCTCGCCTGCGACTGCGTCGGGCAGGAGACGACCGGCGCCGGCGGCCTCGCGAAGGCGCTGCGCACCGTGCCGGTCGTCCTGGACATCGCCCGGCGGGCCGACCCGGGCGCGTGGATCGTCAACTTCACCAACCCGGTCGGGATCGTGACGCGGGCGCTGCTCGACCACGGGTTCAAGGCCGCCGGGCTGTGCAACGTGGCGATCGGCTTCCAGCGCCGCTTCGCCGCGCAGTTCGGCGTCGACCCGTCCGCGGTGGTCCTGGACCACGTCGGGCTCAACCACCTCACGTGGGAACGGGCGGCGTACGTCGACGGCGTCGACCGTCTGCCGGAGCTGCTTTCACGGCATGTTTCGGACATTTCAGCCGATGTCCAGATCCCGGTGGATGTGGTGTCCGCGCTCGGCAACGTGCCCTCGTACTACCTGCGGTACTTCTACTGCCACGACGAAGTGGTCGCGGAGGAGCGCGGGCGGCCGACCCGCGGCGCGAAGGTCGCCGAGATCGAGTCGGAGCTGCTGCGCATGTACGCCGACCCCACGCTGACGGAGAAGCCCGCGCTGCTCGGCCAGCGCGGCGGCGCGTTCTACTCCGAGGCGGCCGTCGGGCTCATCGCCTCCCTGCAGCACGACGACGGCGGCATCCACGCCGTCAACGTCCGCAACGGCGGCACCATGCCGTTCCTGCCCGACGACGCCGTCATCGAGGTCACCTGCCGGGTCGGCGCCGCCGGAGCCACCCCGCTGCCGGCGCCGCCGCTCGCCCCGCACCTGCGCGGCCTGGTCTCGGCGGTCAGCGCCTACGAGGAGCTCGCCGTCGACGCCGCGGTGCACGGCGGGCGGGACCGCGTCTACCAGGCGCTGCTCGCCCACCCGCTCGTCGGCCAGCACCAGCAGGCCACCAGGCTCACCGACGACCTGCTCGCCGCCAACCGCGAGCACCTCGCGTGGCTGTCGTGACCGCACAACTGTTCGCCGCGGCCGACGGCGGCAACTCCAAGACCGACGTCGTCCTCGGCGACTCCGACGGCCGGATCCTCGCCCGCGTCGCCGGCCCGACCACGTCGCCGCACAACATCGGGCTGCCCGCCTGCCTGAAGCTGCTCGGCGACCTGGTCGGCCAGGCGCGGGCCGCCGCGGCCGTGCCCGCGGACCTGCGGCTCAGCCGGCTGCAGGTGTACCTCGCCGGCGCCGACCTGCCCATCGAGGTCGAGCGGCTCAACGAGGGCGTCGCCGCCCTGGGGCTCGCCGACGCGGTCACCGTCGACAACGACCTGTTCGCCCTGCTGCGCGCCGGTACCGCGGCCGCCGACGCGGTCGGTGTCGTCTGCGGTGCCGGGATCAACGCCGTGGGCCGCGCCCGCGACGGGCGGACGTCGCGCTTCCCGGCGCTCGGGCAGCTGTCCGGCGACTGGGGCGGCGGGCAGCACCTCGCCGCGCTCGCCCTCTACCACGCGGTGCGCGGCGAGGACGGCCGCGGACCCGCCACCGCGCTCACCGGCGCGGTCACCAGCGTGTACGGGCTGCCGACCGCGGAGGACGTCAGCGTCGCCCTGCACCTGGGCGACCTGCCGGCGGCGCGGCTGGACGAGCTGAGCGAGGTGCTGTTCGCCGTGGCCGCCGGCGGCGACGCGGTCGCCGGCCGGGTCGTGACGCGGCTCGCCGCGGAGATCGAGGCCCTCGTGAAGGTCGCCGCCGGCCGGCTGTCGCTGCTGGACACCGCGTACACCGTCGTGCTCGGCGGCGGCGTGCTGACCGCCCGCCACCCGCAGCTGCACGGCGACATCCTGGCGCGGCTCGCCGCGCTGTCGCCGCGCGCGACGGTGACGGTGCTGTCCTCCCTGCCGGTCGCGGGCGCGGCGCTGCTCGCCCTGGACGAACTGCACGGCGGCCACGTCCCCGCAACCGTGGAGGCCGCCGTCCGGCAGGGCCTCTGACCGTTCAGGGTCTGCCACTATCGTGTCCCGCGAAACGGGGGAACGAACATGCGGGCCTGGACAAGGATCGTGACACTGGTACTGATAGCGGGCGCGGTCGTGGCGGTGGCATGGGTGCTGAGCGCCCCGTCCACGACCCGGACCCCGATCGGTGCCGCCGTGCCCGACGAGCACGGCCTGCGGGTGAGCCTGACGTTCTCCAGCTGCGAGGAGCTGGACCGCATCGACGTCGCCGAGGGCTCCCGGCAGGTCCGGCTGACCGCGTACCTGCGCGGCCGAGGCAGCTGCGGGCAGGACCCGATGACCACGCAGACGGTGCCGGTGCCGCTGAAGACGCCGCTGCGGGACCGCGAGGTCGTGGACGGCGCGACCGGCCGGCGCCTAACCCTGTAGCCCGGGATCGCCCCGCCGATGGGGATGTGAGGTCAGGCACAAAACTGGCCGATCGGTCAGGTTCTGACCGATCGGTCAGGCATGCTGACCGTCGGAGGTGACCCCCATGGCCCGCAGCAAGACCCGCGACGAGATCCTGGCCGCTGCCACGCGCCAGTTCGCCGAGTCCGGCTACAAGGGCACGTCACTGCAGGACATCGCGGCAGAGGTCGGCTGCTCCAAGGCCACGCTGCTGTACCACTTCGACGGCAAGGACGCGATCCTCACCGAGCTGTGCGCGCCGGCCATCGCCGAGCTCGCCGACCTGGACGCCCGGGTCGCCGCCGCGACCACGCCCGCCCTGGCCCGCGAACTCGCGATCGAGGGCTTCGTCGACCTCGCGATGCGGTACCGCAAGGAGATCCAGGTCATCTACGGCGACCTGCCGGCCCTGCTGCAACAGCCCGCGCTGCGACCCGTACACGAGCTGACGGAACAGCTCGTCGTCACCCTCGCCGGCGGGTCCGCCGCGCCCACCGCGCTGCTCGCCGCGAAGTTCGTGCTCGCCGGGCTGCCGGCGGTGGTCTTCGCGTGCACCGAATACGACGACGCGACCCTGCGGGCGGCGCTCATCGCCACCGCCGCGCGGGTGCTGGAACCCCTCACCTAACCGACAGGAAGACGACCGACATGGCAACCGTGCTCTACCGGCTGGGGCGGGCATCGTTCCGGCACCGCTGGCTCGTCCTGATCATCTGGGTGGTCATCCTCGGCGGGCTCGGTGGTGCGGCGGCCGCGTTCCGCGGCGCCACCTCGAGCGACTTCACCATGCCGGGCACCGAGTCGCAGCGGGCGATCGACGCGCTGAAGTCGCAGTTCCCGGAGGCCAGCGGCGCGACCGGCACCATCGTGATCGGCGCACCGAAGGGGCAGAACCTGCAGGCGTCCAAGGACGCGGTGCAGGGGCTCGTCGCCGAGGCGTCGAAGCTGCCCGGCGTCATCGGCGCGCTCGACCCGTTCCAGACCGGCGCCGTGTCGCCGCAGGGCGACTACGCGCTGGTCACCGTCCAGTTCGCCGAGCGGGCCGACAAGGTCACCGACGAGCAGCGCACCGCGTACGAGGCGAGCGGCGCCGCGGCGGAGCAGGCAGGGCTGCGGGTCGAGCACGGCGGCGAGGTCATGAACAGCGAGCCGGAGGTCGGCGGCACCGAGGGCATCGGCGTCGTCATCGCCCTCGTCGTGCTGGTCGTGACGTTCGGCGCGCTGGTCGCGGCCGGCATGACGATGCTCAACGCGCTCATCGGCGTCGGCGCCGGCATGGCCGGGCTGTACGCGCTCAGCGGCGCCATCCAGCTCACCAGCACCGCGCCGGTCCTCGCCCTGATGCTGGGCCTGGCGGTCGGCATCGACTACTCGCTGTTCATCACCTCCCGGCACCGGCAGCACCTCGTCGAGGGCATCGCGCCCGAGGAGGCCGCCGGGCGCGCGGTCGGCACCGCCGGATCCGCGGTCGTGTTCGCCGGCGCCACCGTCGTCATCGCCCTCGCGGGCCTCGCCGTGGTCAACATCCCGTTCCTGACCGTCATGGGTCTGGCCGCGGCCGGTACCGTCGCCGTCGCGGTGCTCGTCGCCATCACCCTGCAGCCGGCGCTGCTCGGCTTCGCCGGCACCCGCATCCTGCCGCGGCGGCTGCGCAAGGCCGGGCCGGACCTCGCCGACCACACCGACGCCCTCGGGTTCCGGTGGGCGCGGGCGATCACCCGCTTCCGCATCCCCGTGCTCATCATCGGCGTCCTCGGGCTCGGCGCCCTGGCGATCCCGTCGGCGGACATGCGCATCGCGCTGCCCGGCGCCAGCGCCGGGCCCACCGACTCCCCCGCCCGCAAGGCCGCCGACCTCATCGAGGAGGGCTTCGGCCCCGGGTTCAACGGCCGCCTCGCGCTGGTCGTGTCGACCGGCTCCGCCGACACCACGAAGGCGAAGGCGCAGGAGGCGCTCGGCGTCCTGCAGGGCACCCCGAACCTCCTCGCCGCGACCCCGCCCAACTTCAGCCGCGACGGCAAGACCGCGCTCCTGGCCGTCATCCCGAAGACCGGCCCCACCGACGAGGCGACCGAGACCCTCGTCCACGACGTCCGGGCCCGCGTCAAGCAGGTCCAGGGCGCCGACATCGCCCTGACCGGCCAGACCGCCGTCGGCATCGACGTGTCGGAGAAGCTGTCCGACGCGATGCCGCGCTACCTGTCGCTGGTCGTCGGGCTGTCCGTGCTGCTGCTGATGCTCGTGTTCCGGTCGATCCTCGTGCCGCTGAAGGCCGCCGCCGGGTTCCTGCTCACCGTCGGCGCCACGTTCGGCGTCACCGTCCTGGTCTTCCAGAAGGGGCACCTGGCCTCGCTCGTCGGCCTCGACACGCCCGGACCGCTGGTCAGCTTCCTGCCGATCCTGCTCATCGGCATCCTGTTCGGCCTCGCCATGGACTACGAGGTGTTCCTCGTGTCCCGGATGCGGGAGGACTACGTGCACGGCGCCGGCCCGCAGGAGGCGACGATCAGCGGCATGGGCCACGGCGCCCGCGTCGTGACCGCGGCGGCGCTCATCATGACGTCGGTCTTCGCCGGCTTCATCCTGCTCGACGACCCCGTCATCAAGTCGATGGGCTTCGCCCTCGCGATCGGCGTCGCCATCGACGCGTTCGTGGTGCGCATGACCATCGTCCCGGCGGTCGTGTCGCTGCTCGGCCGGTCGGCGTGGTGGCTGCCGGGCTGGCTGTCGAAGATCCTGCCGAACGTCGACATCGAGGGCGAGAAGCTCCGCGAGCACCTCGCCGCCACCCCGGACCCGGAGCCGGTCCGCGTCTGAGCCCTTAACCGGTCGCGGTGGCACGGCGGCCTCGGCAGACTGGCCCGATGACTCAGGTGAGCATCGAGCTCGACGACCGGGGCCGCTACCTCGACGACGCGGCGCAGGTGTGGGCCGAAGGCACCGCCGCCCGCGACGGCACCGAGGTCGCGCCGCTGGAGCTGGCCAGGGTGCCGTTGCAGACGGTGCTGTCGAGCTCGCCCAGGACGATGCTGGTCGTCGCCCTGGGCGAGCGCGTCGTCGGCTTTTCGCTCATCGCACCCCACACCGAACGGACCGCCGCCGTCCGCTACCTCGGGGTGCGCCCCGACGGCTGGGGCGCGGGCGTCGGCCGGCAGCTCATGACGGCGCTGCCGCCGCTGCTCGCCGCCGCCGGGTTCGCCGACGCCGAGCTGGACGTCTACGTCGACAACCCGCGGGCGATCCGGCTGTACGAGCGCCTCGGCTGGCAACCCCTCGGCGATCCCGCCCCGCACCCGCGCAACGGGCGAATCGAGCAGCGGTACCGCCTCGACCTGCCCTCGTGACCCACGGCCCCGCGCGGCTGCGCGCCGTCGTCCACCACGCTCCTTCCTGCCGGGTGCTGCGGCCCCGCTCCCCCGTGGCGCTCACGGTCCGCTCCCCGCTCGCCCGGCACGGCGACGGGCGGCTCACCGGGTCCCGGGCCGCGCTGGTCCTGTTCGGCGCGTGGTGCCGGGTCGCCGCGCGCCCTGTTCCAGCTCGGCGACGCCGTCACCGGCGCCACCGCCGACGTGCCACATCTCCGCGACGTCCGCCGGTACGGCGAGGCCCTCCTGCTCGGCCTCACCGACCTCGACATGGACGTGCTGGTCAGGGACGAGCGGTACCGCCGCCGCCACTGAACGCTTCGGCGTGCTCCTCCACCCAGTCCCGCAGGGTCAACGCCGGCCGCCCGACCACCCGCGGCACCGTGTCGGTCACCGTGTGGTCCCACGCCCCCGACTGCCGTTTGAGCTCCAGCAGCGCCTCCAGCCGGGGCCCACCCCAGCCGCGGCGCTCGAACACGTTCCTGGTCTCCTCGACGGTACGCACGGCGGGCCGCACCGGTTCGCCGATCACCTCGCCGACGATCTCCGCCTGCCGCCGGGGCGACAGCGCCTCGGGGCCGGTGATCGTGTACTCCCGCCCGACGTGCCCGGGCCGGGTGAGGACGGTCGCGGCGACGGCGGCCACGTCGAGCGGGTGCACCATCGCCGACACCGGGTCGGTCTCGGTGACCGTCATGGTTCGCTCGCGGGCGATCCCGTGCGCGTACTGCTCCAGGTACGTCATGAACGTCCCCGGCCGCAGCACCGTCCACGGGATGCCCGACCCGCGGACGACGTCCTCCCCGGCGCGGTGCCCCGCGGAGATCGCGTCGCCGGCCCCGAACGCGACGCCGCTGGTCGACAGCTTGACGAGGTGCCGCACCCCGGCGTCCCGCGCGGCGGCCACGAGCGCCAGCTCCTGCGCCGGCCCCCGGTCGTCGTAGCCGGGGACGAGCACGAACACCGCGCCCACCCCGTCGAGCACCGCGGGCAGCGTCTCGGGCCGGTCGAGGTCGCCGTAGACCTCCCCGGGCCGCGCCGGCCGCCGGGTCATGGCCCGCACGGCATGCCGCCGCGCGAGCAGGGGAACAAGCTCAGAACCGATCGTGCCCGTGGCACCGGTGACGAGAATCATGACTGTTTCCAAGGGTGATCGCGGCGCACTCCGGCGCCGGGCACGAACGAACAAGGGAGCGGCCGCCGCCACCCGCGCAGGGTGCGGCGAGGTACAGACCCCGACCCTCGGTCAGCTCCCCGACCAGGGCCCCGTCTCCGTCGTGTCGTTCTCCCGCGACCACGTCCTCTCCGATCAGCGCCCCACCCTACCGACACCCCACCCTTCACACGAACCGAATTCCGCTACGGTGCGGCGGTGGGAAGCTGCGTCAACTACGTCCTGGTCCGCGACGGTGCGTGCAACTACCTGGACGCCGACGTCAGCGCGCAGGAGATCGAGCGTCTCGCGGCGCTGCTGCGTGGCACGTGAACCCGGCCTGCGCGGATGGGGTCGCCTCCACGAGACGGCCCCATCCGGGTACGAGCAGGGACTACGGGGCGAGGGTGCGCCAGAGGAACTCGAAGGCGAGGGCCCACTTGAAGGCCATCTGCGCGTTGTCGGCGGCGCCGCCGTGGCCGCCTTCGATGTTCTCGTAGTAGTGGACGTCGTGGGCGTGGTCGGTGAGGCGGGCGACCATCTTCCGGGCGTGGCCGGGGTGGACGCGGTCGTCGCGGGTCGAGGTGGTGATCAGGGTCGGCGGGTACGGGACGCCCTGGCGGACGTTCTGGTAGGGCGAGAACAGCCGCAGGTACTCCCAGTCCGAGGCGTCGTCGGGGTCGCCGTACTCGGCCATCCACGAGGCGCCCGCCAGCAGCAGGTGGTAGCGGCGCATGTCCAGCAGCGGGACCGCGCACACGATCGCGCCGAAGAGGTCGGGGTAGCGGGTCAGCATGACGCCCATGAGGAGGCCGCCGTTGGAGCCGCCCTCGATGCCGAGCTGGGCGCGGGTGGTGATGCCGCGCTCGACGAGGTCGGCGGCGACGGCGGAGAAGTCCTCGTAGGCGCGCGGGCGCTTCTCCCGCAGCGCTGAGCGGTGCCACTGCGGGCCGTACTCGCCGCCGCCGCGGATGTTGGCCACCACGTAGGTGCCGCCGCGGGCGAGCCAGCCGCGGCCGATGATCGCGCTGTAGGAGGGGACCCGGGACACCTCGAAGCCGCCGTAGCCGCTCATCAGCGTCGGGCCGGGGCCGGCGGACGGGTCGCCGACGACGAAGTACGGGATCTGGGTGCCGTCGGCGGACGTGGCGAAGAACTGCCGGGTGGTGATCCGGTCGGCGGGGAAGTACGACGGGCCCTGCTTGAGGACGGTCGGCGGGTCGCCGCCGAGGACGCCGTGGCGCAGGGTCGGCGGCAGCGCGAAGCCGCTGGACAGCAGCAGGTACTGCTCGTCGGCGTCGGCGTTGGTGTCCCAGACGTCGGTCTGGCCGAGCTCGGCGCCGCCGAGGACGGTGCGCTGCCACGCGCCGTCGACGTAGCGGACGGCCTCGAGGCGGCTCTGCACGTCGGAGAGCAGCACCAGAATGAGCCCGTCGCGGGTCCAGTCGCTGTACGACAGCGAGGTGTGCGGGTCGGGCGTGAACAGGGTCGTGAGGTCCCGGTCGCCGGCGAGGAACGCGGCGAGGTCGACGATGAGCAGCGACCCGGCCGGGTGGGTGACGCCGCCGACCTCCCAGTCGGTGCGGACCCGGATGAGCAGCCAGTCGCGGTGCAGGTCGACGCCGGCGTCGTCGGGCACGTCGAGCTTGGTGAGGGTGCCGTCGACGAGCAGGTGCCGCTCGGCGTGGAAGAAGTCCAGCGAGCGGCGGATCACGGCGCGTTCGGTGGCGGCGGTCGGGTCGCTGGACGCGCGGACCGACACGTCCTCGGCGGCGCCCTCGAACACGACGGGGGCCGCCGCGACGGGCGTGCCGCGGCGCCACCGCCGCACCTGCCGCGGGTAGCCGGAGGCCGTCATCGAGTCCGGGCCGGTGTCGGTACCGACGAAGATCTCGTCGATCGTGATCCAGCTGACGTCGCTCTTCGCCTCCGGAAGGGTGAAGCCGTCGGGGACGAACCGCAGCTGGTCCAGGTCGAACTCGCGCACGACCGCGGCGTCGGCGCCGCCGCGCGACAGGGACACCAGGGCGCGATGGTCACCGGCGAGGGGGCCGCGGCGCAGGTACGTGACCCCCTGCCACACCCAGTTCTCGTCCTCGGCGGCGGCGAGGGCGTCGAGGTCCAGGACGGTCTCCCAGGCGGGTTCGCCGGCCCGGTAGTCCTCGAGGGTGGTGCGCCGCCACAGGCCACGCGGGTGGTCGGCGTCCTTCCACAGGTTGTAGACCCGTTCGCCGTGCCAGGCGATCATCGGGATCCGGTCGTCGGCGTCCAGGACGGTGCGGATCTCGTCGCGCAGCTCCGCGAAGCGCGCCCCGCCGGTCAGGGCGGCGACGGTCTCGGCGTTGCGGTCCCGGACCCAGGCCATCGCCTCGGCGCCGTCGACCTCCTCCAGCCAGAGGTGGGCGTCCTCAGCGGTGATCGTCTCGGTCATCGGTTCAGTTTGACCGAACGGCGCCGGTCGTCGCCACGCGGACCGCCCACGTGGCGGCGAACGTGGCGGGGTCGACCGCCTTGCCCCACAGCCAGCCCTGCGCCAGCGGCACTCCGAGCGCGACGAGGACCTCGCGCTGGGCCCGGGTCTCGACGCCCTCGGCGACGACGGCGAGGTGCAGGGCGCTGCTCATCGCCACGACCGCCCGGACGATCTCCTCGTCCTCCGCGCTGGTGCCGAGCCCGTTGACGAACGACCGGTCGATCTTCACCCCGGTGACGGGGTGGCGGCGCAGGTAGCCGAGCGCGGAGAAACCGGTGCCGAAGTCGTCGACGGAGATCCGTACACCCAAGGCCCGCAGCTCGACGAGGACCCGTTCGGTGAGGTCGCTGCCCTCGACCATGACCGACTCGGTGATCTCCAGGACGAGGTTGGCGGCGGGCACCCTCGCCTGGCGCAGGGTGGCGCCGAGGCGCTCCGCGAACGCCAGGTCGCCGAGCTGCCGCGGCGACACGTTCACCGACATCCAGAAGTCGTCGTCGACGACGCCGTCGGCGCGCCAGGCGGCGAGCTGCCGCACGGACTCGCGCAGCACCCACGCGCCGAGCGCGGAGATCAGGTTGGAGTCCTCGGCGACGGCGATGAACATGTTCGGCCCGATCCAGCCGCGGACCGGGTGCTGCCAGCGGCACAGCGCCTCGGCGCCGGCGGGCCGGTCGGTGTCCATCGCGATGATCGGCTGGTAGGCGATGCTGAGCTGCTCCTGGGCCACGGCGGCGCGCAGCGCGACCTCGATCTCGACCCGCTCCCGGACCGCGTCGCGCATCGAGGCGTCGAACACGGTCCACCGGTTGCGGCCGGCCGCCTTCGCCCGGTACATGGCGGTGTCGGCGTCCCGCATGAGCGTGTCAGCCTGGTCCGAGCCCCTGGTGGACTGCACGATCCCCATCGACGCGCCGATGACGACGTCCGCGGCGCCGCCGTCGGCGGTCACCACGACGAGCGGCCGCTCCACGCACTCCATGATCCGCCGGGCGTTGGCCATCGCCTCCGGCTCGGTGCAGCGCTGCACGACGACGAACTCGTCGCCGCCGACCCGCGCGATCGTCGCCGCCGCCGGCAGCGCCAGCCGCAGCCGGGTGCCGACGTCGACGATGAGCCGGTCCCCGGCCGGGTGCCCCCACGAGTCGTTGACCAGCTTGAACCCGTCGAGGTCGAGGTAGAACATCCACACGCCGGCGCCGCGCTCCGGCCGCTCCTCGCTGAGCAGCCGCTCGACCATGAGGGTGAGCATCCGCCGGTTGGGCAGGCCGGTGAGCGCGTCGTGGGTCGCCTGGTGCTCGAAGCTGCGCTGCGCGGCGGCGTGACTGTGCACCGCGTCGGCCGCCCGCACCAGCAGCAGCGCGACGATCGCGGCGCCGCCGAGGCCGAGCGCCCAGCGCAGCGCCGTGGTGTCGGCGCCGAGGGTGACGGTGAGGATGAACGGCGCCGCCACCGCCGGCCCGATGACCAGCATCCTCGGCAGCGACCACGCCTGGATCGGCAGCGGCGTCGCCCGGGCGAGGGCCCTCGCGGTCGGGTGCAGCGCGGCGGCGCCGCCGAGCGTGAACGCGAGCAGGAACGGCAGGTCCATCAGCGGCGGCCCGGTGACCTCGCCGTGCCGGCCGATGATCGCGAAGCCGAGGTCGCCGCAGAACATCAGCACCATCATGCCGCCGAGCAGGACGAATGCCGGCTGGCGCACGGCCGTGGTGAACGCCAGGTTGGTGACGAGCAGCACGGTGACGGTGTCCAGCAGCGGGTACAGCCCGGCGATCAGGGTCACGACGAGCGGCCGGCCCGGGATCGTCGCGGCGGGCACGACGAACAGCAGCGTCGAGGTGAGCGCCGCGGCGATGCACACGATGAGCCCGTCGAGCAGCGCCCGCCGGTCCATGCCCCACCGGTTGAGGAACGTGACGAGGGCCGCGATGAAGAACCCGAACCCGCAGACGGTGAACGCGTCGCCGATCTGCGCGACCGGGGCCGGCTGCTCGACCAGCATCGACCGCAGGAGGATCCCGCTGATGAAGAACACCGCGGCGGCCGTCATCATCCGCCACGGCCGCCGGGGGCGCACGTCGTGCAGCCGGGGGCCGAGCCCCCACGCCAGGACGCACGCCACGCCGATGACCGCGGAGGCGAGGTCGGGTGCGACCCCGGCGGCGAACAGGGTGGTGCACAGCAGGCCGAGGCCGAGGAACACCAGCCAGAGCCGGTCGCGGCGAAGGCTCACCCGTGCCCCCTCCAGCCAAGTCGTGGTGCGCGTCCTATCGGCCGCCGCGACTGCCGGTTGAGGGAATCAGTGCAGGTCGCGCAGGGCGTCCTCAATGCCGCGGTGGAAGGTCGGGTAGGCGTAGATCATGTGGCGGAGGGTGTCGACCGGGACCTGGGCGTGGACGGCGACCGCGAGGGCGGACAGGACCTCGCCGCCGACCGGGCCGGCGGAGGTGGCGCCGACGAGGACCCCGCGGTCGGCGTCCTCGACGAGCTTGATGAAGCCCTCGTTGCCGAGCTTGTGGATCCAGCCGCGGGACGACGACGGGACCTGGCCGGTGCCGACCCTGACGCGCAGTCCGGCGGCGCGGGCCTGGGCGGCGGTGAGGCCGACGGCGCCGATCTCCGGGTCGGTGAACGTGACCCGCGGCGCCGCGCGGTAGTCGGCGGGCGGGCCGTCCTCGCCGAGGATGTCGCGCACGGCGATGCCGGCCTGGTACATCGCCATGTGGGTGAACGCGCCATGGCCGGTGACGTCGCCGACGGCCCAGACCCGGTCGGCGGCGCGCATCCGGTCGTCGACGGTGACGGCGCGGGCGGTGGGGTCGAGGCCGAGCTTGTCGACGCCGAGCCTGGACAGGTCGACCTTCCGGCCGGTCGCGACGAGGAGCTTCGCCGCGGTGACCGCGGAGCCGTCGCCGAGGGTCACCGTGAATCCGGTGTCGTCGTGGCGTACCGACGACGCCTTCGCGCCGACGTGGACGGTGACGCCGTCGCGGGTGAGCGCGTCGCGGGCGAGGTCGGAGGACTCCGGCTCCTCAAGGGCGAGGAGGCGGTCGGCGGCCTCGACGACGGTGACCGTCACGCCGAAGCGGGCGAAGACCTGGGCGAGCTCGACGCCGATCGCGCCGCCGCCCAGCACGATCAGCGACGCGGGCAGCGTGGCGGCCTCGATCGCCTCGCGGTTGGTCCACAGCGGGGTGCCGGCGAGGCCGTCGATCGGCGGGATCGCCGGCTCGGTCCCGGTGCCGATCACGATGCCGCGGGTCGCCTGGAACCCCCGGTCGCCGACCGAGACCTCGTCCGGACCCGTCACGGACGCCCAGCCGCGGACGAAGGTGACGCCCTTGCCGACCAGGCGGTCGACGGCGACCTTGTCGTCCCACGAGTCGGTGGCCTCCTCGCGGATCCGGCGGGCGACCGGCGCCCAGTCCGCGTGCACCTCCGACGTGCCGGCCAGGCCGGGCACGCGGCGGGCCTCGGCGAGCGCGTTGCCGGCCCGGATCATCATCTTGCTCGGCACGCAGCCCCAGTACGGGCACTCGCCGCCGACGAGCCGCCCCTCGATCCCCACCACGGTCAGTCCCGCCTCGGCGAGCCGGCCGGCGACCTCCTCGCCGCCGACTCCGAGCCCGACCACGATCACGTCCACGGTTTCCGCCATGGTCCTCACCCTAGGGCGCATCGCCCGCCGGAACCCTTACAAAGCCGTGTCGGGTGACCGGAGCGTGCCGCGCCGAGGGGGATGACAGCAGGTCAGAAAGCCTGTCGGGCGATCGGCGCATTCTGGTGATGGGCCAGTGACTTTCGGTGTATGGCACCTCATCGTGGTGACTCGAACGCATGGAGTGAGTGCGTTCGTGCTCCATGGATGGGGAGATGCAGATGATGAAGCCGATGACGGGCCGCCGTCGACTGCGCGCTGGCGCGTCGGGGCTGGTGGCCGTCGCGACGTCGTTGGGGCTGCTCGGGGTCGGCGGTCCCGCCGCCGCCGTGACCAGCCCGGAGCCGACCGGCGCGAGCCGGTTGGGCGGTGGCTGGTCGGCCGACGAGTGGCCGGCCGGCGCGGGCACCACGGTCAAGAGCGTGCGGTCGATCATCAAGGCCGACAGCGGCGCCGCGGCGTCGCTGACCGGCCAGGGGGTCGGCATCGCGCTGATCGACACGGGGGTCGCCCCGGTCGCCGGGCTGCCGGCGGCGCAGGTCGTCAACGGCCCGGACCTGTCGTTCGAGTCGCAGTCGGGCCAGCTGCGCTACCTGGACACGTTCGGCCACGGCACGCACATGGCCGGAATCATGGTCGGCAACGACGCGGCGTCCGGCACGATCGGCCTGGCCCCGAAGGCGAAGGTGACCTCCGTCAAGGTCGGCACCGCGACCGGCGCCAACGACGTGTCGCAGATGATCGCCGCGATCGACTGGGTGGTGCAGAACCGCAACCACGACCCGGCGAGCCCGATCCGGGTGCTGAACCTCAGCTACGGCACCAGCGGGATGTCGGCCTCGACCGTGGACCCGCTGATGTACGCCGTCGAGCAGGCCTGGCAGGCCGGCATCGTGGTCGTCGTCGCCGCCGGCAACGACGGCAACACCACCACCGCGCTCACGAACCCGGCGATGGACCCGTTCGTGCTCGCCGTCGGCGCGTCGACCACGAACAACACCATCGCGACGACCGACGACGACCTCGCGACGTACACCAACAACTCCAACGCGACCCGCAAGGTCGACATCCTGGCGCCGGGCACGTCGATCGTCTCCCTGCGCGACCCGGGCTCCAACATCGACCAGCAGTACGCGTCGGCGCGGGTCGGCGACACGGGCTTCAAGGGCAGCGGCACGTCGCAGGCCGCGGCCGTCACCGCCTCCGCCGTGGCGCTGCTGCTGCAGCAGCGGCCGTCGCTGACCCCCGACCAGGTGAAGAAGCTGCTGACGTCCACCGCGACGACGCTGACGACCGGCACCGCCGCGGCCAAGGGCCTGAAGGAGCTCAACGTCTCCGCCGCGGTCGCCGCGGCCACCCCGTCGGCCACGCAGAGCCTCACCAAGGGCACCGGCACCGGTTCGCTGGAGACCACCCGGGGCGGCAACCACCTGTCGTTCAACAACATCGAGCTCAAGGGCGAGCAGTCGATCTTCGGCCCGTTCAACGGCACCGCGTGGGCCAACCTCGCCGCGCAGAAGACGTCCTGGAACGGCGGCATGTGGATGGGGTACCGCATGGCCGGCGACACCTGGACGGGTGCGGGCGGCACGGGCGGGACCGGCCAGGTCACCGGCTACGCGGGCAAGTGCATCGACGTGCAGAACCGGCAGAGCATCAACGGCACGCCGGTCCAGCTGTACGACTGCAACAACACGCCGGCGCAGTACTGGGTCCTGGCCGCGGACGGCAGCGCGCAGGCGCTCGGCAAGTGCCTGGACGTCACGGGCGCCGGCACCGTCAACGGCACGAAGGTCCAGCTCTACGACTGCAACGGCACGCCGGCCCAGCAGTGGCGGGTCAACACCGCCCGCCAGCTGGTGAACGTCAACGCGAGCAAGTGCCTCGACGTGACCGAGTGGAACTCCGCGAACGGCACCCAGCTGCAGATCTGGGACTGCGGTGACCAGGACAACCAGCGCTGGGTCCCGCCGTCGACGTCGCGCACCTGGGCCGCGGCCTCGTGGCAGGGCTCGCCGTGGACCGGCACCGGCTCCTGGAGCGACCCGGAGTGGTCCGAGCAGTACTGGACCGGCCACTACTGGTCCGGGCACTACTGGAGCGGCCACTACTGGTCCGCCGACGACTGGGCGACGTCCAGCTGGTCGTAACCTCCCGAAACGAAGGGCGCCCCCACCCACGGGGGCGCCCTTCGTGCCGCTGACCGAGTGCCGCTGACCGAGTGCCGCTGACCGAGTGCCGCTGACCGAGTGCCGCTGACCGAGTGCCGCTACCCGAGGACGGCGTCCGACAGCACGGGCCACACCTCGGCGGACCACTCGCCGAAGTCGCGGTCGGTCAGGCAGGCGCAGGCGAGGCCGGCGACCGGGTCGACCCACAGGAACGTGCCGGAGCGGCCGAAGTGACCGAACGTGGCGGGCGAGTTGCGCGACCCCGTCCAGTGCGGCGACTTGCCGTCGCGGATCTCGAAGCCCAGCCCCCAGTCGTTCGGGTCCTGACGGCCGAAGCCCGGCAGTACACCGGAGACCCCCGGGAACTGGACGGTGACGGCCTCCGGCATCAGGTCCGGGACCAGCGACGGGTCCAGGAGCTCCTGGCCGAGCAGGGCCAGGTCCGACAGCGGCCCCCGGGCCCCGGCGGCGGGTGAGCCTTCGAGGGTGGTGCCGCCCATCCCGAGCGGCCGCAGCACGGACTCGGTGAGCAGCTCCGCGAACGTGCCGCCGGTGCGGGTCAGGACGAAGTCGGCGAGCAGCTCGAACCCGCGGTTGGAGTAGATCCGCTTCCGGCCGGGCGCGGCGACCTGCGTGTCGTCGTCGAACGCGACTCCGGAGGTGTGGGCCAGCAGGTGCCGGACCGTGGCGCCCTCGGGGCCGGCGGGCTCGTCGAGCAGGACGTCGCCCTTGTCGACCGCGACGAGCACCGTGAGCGCCGTCAGCAGTTTCGTGACGGACGCCCACGGCAGGGGGTCGTCCGGACCGGTGCGGTCGCGGATCCCTTCGGGACCCACGACCGCGACCGATGCGGTGGTGACTGGCCAGGTGCTGACGAGATCAAGTGCGCTCACGCTCTCGAACCTACGGCAGCGCGGCCCGGGCGCTACGGCAGGGCGTTCAGGAACGGCTCCTGGGTGTTCATGAACTCCCAGGAGTAGTACCGGTCCCAGTTGATCGACCAGGTCATCAGGCCGCGGAAGTTGGGCGAGGTGCCGCCGCGCAGGGTGTACCCGCCGCAGCCGGTGCCCTTGACGAGGCAGTTCACGGCCGCCTGGACGACCGCGGGGGCGACGTAGCCGTTGCCCGCGCTGACCGCCGCCGGAACGCCGAAGGCGATCTGGTCCTCGCGCAGCCCCGGGAACGTCTGGCCGGTGTTCGCGACCGGGAAGCCGGCCTTCATCATGTCGGTCATCGCGATGTGGAAGTCGGCGCCGCCCATCTGGTGGTACTGGTTGTCCAGGCCGGTGATCGGGCCGGAGTTGTAGTCCTGGACGTGCAGCACGGTGAGGAAGTCCCGCACGGCGTGGATGACCGGCAGGTAGGACCCGGCCCGGTTGTCGCCCTGCGTCGTGCCGCCGTAGAACTGGTAGCCGAGCTGCACGAAGAACGTCTCCGGCGCCATCGTCAGCACGAACTTCGTGCCGTACTTCGCCTTCAGCGACTTGAGCGCGGAGATCAGGTTCACCACGACCGGGGTCGTCGGGTTGCGGAAGTCGGCGTCACCGGCGTTCAGGTAGAGCGAGTGGCCCTCGAAGTCGATGTCGAGGCCGTCCAGGCCCCACCGGTCGATGATCGCGCTGACCGAGTTGACGAACGCGTCGCGGGCGCCGGCGGTGGTGAGCTGCACCTGGCCGTTCTGGCCGCCGATGGAGATCAGGACCTTCTTGCCCTGGGCCTGCTTCGCCTTGATCGCGGCGAGGAACTCAGCGTCGGACTCGACGTTCGGGCATTCCGCGACCGGGCAGCGGTTGAACCGGATGTCGCCGGACGTCACCGAGGTCGGCTCGCCGAACGACAGGTTGATGATGTCCCAGGCGGCCGGGATGTCGGCCATCCGCACGTAGCCGGAGCCGTTGGCGAAGCTGGCGTGCAGGTAGCCGATGAGCGCGTGCTTCGGCAGCCCGGTGACCGGCGGCTGGGACGTGGACGGCGACGGCGACGTGGACGGGGACTTCGACGGCGACGGGCTGGCGCTCGGGCTCTTGCTCGCCGTGGGTGACGCGGTCGTCGGGCTCGGCTGCCCGCCGGGGCCGTCGAGGGAGATGTCGTCGGCCTGGTACGCGCCGGTGCCGTACCAGCCGTGCAGGAACACCTGCACCGACGTCTGGCCGGCGGCGGTGGTGAACGGCACGGTGAGCTTGCTGTAGGCGGTGCCGCTGGTCCAGGTGGACGCGCCGCCGGTGATGCCGAGGTACACGTAGGAGCCGCGGACCCAGCCGGTGAGCGTGTAGGCGGTGTTCGGCTGGACGGCGACGGTCTGCGTGCACTGGGCGGTGTCGGACGCGGTGGCGTTGCCGTTGAGCGCGTAGGACCCGGAGTGGACCGGGCTGGTCACGGCCCCGGACCCGGTGCCGGTACAGGACCACCCGGACAGGTTTCCGCTCTCGAAACCGGGATTGGTCAGCAGGTTGGCGGCGTAGGCGTTGGTCGTGACGAGCAAACCGGTCACCAGCAGGGTCGCGGCGCCGAGGATGAGCGCTATGCGCTTGCGCTTCATGGGGGTGTCCTCCATCGACGGTGGTCGCCATTATTAGGTTTCTTAACTGTTCCTGTCCAGTGGTGAAATGATCGGCATGGACAACGTGTTCCACGACAACATGCTCTGGCCGACGGTCGTGGTGCTGCCGAAACGCTCCGGATGGTCACTGTGGGGCGGCAACGCGGACGACGGCACCGACTTCCTGCTCCCGGTCGGGCCGCGGTACGCGCTGTTCGACACCGCCGACGGGCTCTGCGACCACGTGCGCCGCGACGGGTCCGCGCACGTGCTCTCCCGGACCTTCGGCTGGGCCGGTCTCCGCAAGGGGCTGCGCGGCCCGACCCCGGACGTCTCGGATGCCTACGAGTTCCGGCTGGACCGCCTGGCGAAGTGGTCGCCGCAGGACGGAGAGGGCGCCGGCGGGCTCGTCGACTGCCTCGACCTCATCCGCGACCTGGGCCGCCAGTTCGACGACGCCCTGCTGACCGAGCTGAGCGAGCCGGGCGGCGCCCTGCGCCAGCTGTACGACAACCTGTGGGGCGAGCTGTGGGACGACGCCCCGAAGCTGCAGCCCGAGCGGGTCGCGAAGGCCGCGAAGCAGGCGGTCGCCCGGCTTGCCACCCTCGCCACCTGGAACCCGGCGGGCTGACCACCGGGTCCCGCTCGGTCAAGCGCTGTTCATCTGCCGTTTACCTCCAACCCGCGCGGGTAGCTGCCTGCTCAGAACCTCGGCCTAAGGAGGTCGCCATGACCACGCAGACCAAGGCCGCTCCCCGCACCCGGCGGACCCGCAAGGACGATGCGACGGCCAAGCCGAAGGGCGCTGAAGCCGCCACGGCGGAGCCCACGCAGACCAAGGCCGCTCCCCGTGCCCGGCGGACGCGTCACGCCGAAGTGACGGCACGGCCGCACGGCACCGACGGCGCGAACGCCCACCCCATGCGGACGGCCGCCCACCAGGTGACCGACCACAACAGCACCCACCTGAGCGTGCCGAAACTGGGCACCCTCCAGCTGCCCCCGGCCGACGAGCTCGCCTTCCTGGGCGGCATCGGCGTCCTGGCCGTGCTGGGCGCCATCGAATGGCCGGTGGCCGTGGTCGTAGCGGCCGGCCACACGCTGGCGACGAACCGGCGCAACAAGGTCGTGCACGAATTCGGCGAGGCGCTGGAAAAGGTCTAGCCAGGTGGCGCTGCTCGACCTGGTGCGGACCCCGTCCCGGCTGGTGGCCGGGGCGGCCCGTGCCGTCGCCGGCCGGTCCCCGGGCGAGCCGGTGACCACCGACCGCGTCGCCGTCGACGCCCCGGGCGTCGCCCGCCCGGAGGCGGCCGAATACCGGACGGCGCTGGGCAGCGCGCTGCGGCAGGTGCCCGGCGTCTCGTGGGCGGTGGTCAACGCTCCGTTGCAGCGGGTCGTGCTGGGCGTCACCCGGCCCGCGCCCACCCGCGCGCAGCTCACCGCGGCGGTGCGGGCGGTGCGGGAGCGGTACCCCGGCCTCCACGACGGGCAGGCCGACCGTGCGCCGGCACCGGATCACCCCGCGGCCCTGGAGCGGGCCGCCACGGCCCTGGTCGCCGATGCCGCCGGCCTGGTGGTCGCCACCTTCGGCCGCATCGCCCGGCACGTGCCCGGCGCCGTCGAGGCCGCCTCCCTCATCCCCTTCGTCGACACCCAGCCGAAGGTGCGGGCCGTCCTCGAACGGGCGCTCGGCCGCGACCGGGCCGACTCCGTGCTCGCGCTCAGCAACGCCGCGGCGCAGGGCCTGGTCGGCGGCGTCTCCGGGCTGGGCGTGGACGCGGCCGTGCGCTTCGGTCAGCTGGCCGAGGCCCGGGCCCGGCGCGACGCCTGGCGCGCCGAGCCGGCGCTGCTGCGCACGCCTGAGCGGGCGGCCGCCGACCCGGTCGTCACCGAACGGCCCTGCCCTCTGCCGGACGGGATCGTCGAGCACTACGCCCCGCGCAGCGTCGCCGTCGGGGCCGGGGCGGCCGGCGTCGCGCTGGCCGCGGGCGGCGCCGGGCGGGCGGCCGCGATCGCGGTGGCCGGCCTGCCCAAGGCCCCGGGGGCCGGGCGGGAGTCCTTCGCCGCGCAGCTGGGCCGCACGCTCGCCGGCCGCCGCGCGCACGTGATGGACCCGGGCGTCCTGCGCCTGCTCGACCGCGTCGACACGGTGATCCTCGACCCGGCCGTCCTGACCACGGGCCGCCTCATGGTCCAGGACGTGCATCCGCTGCCCGGGGCCGACCCGGACGAGGTCCGGCTCCAGGCCCACCGGCTGTTCAGCGCCGAGGCGACCGGCCAGCCGGTGGAGCAGGGCGGCTGGCTGCTCGGACCGGTCGACCAGCTGCGGCTGCGCGGCCGGACCGGCGCCCGGACCCGGCAGCGCCTGCACCGTGACGGCGCCGTGCACGTGCTCGGGCTCGCGCACGGCACCCGGCTCGAGGCGCTGGTCGGTCTCGTGCCCCAACCGGCCGCCAGCGCCGACGCGCTCATTGCGGCGGCCCGGCGCAGCGGCACCAGGCTGGTCTTCGCCGGCGGCCGGCCCCCGGGGGCCGAGCGGATCGACGCCGGCGACGTTCCCGGCCGCCAGCACCTGCTCGGCAACGTCCGTGAGCTGCAGGCCGACGGCCACGTGGTGCTGCTGGTCTCCGACCAGGCCGCCGCGCTGGCCGGCGCCGACGTCGGCATCGGGGTGCACGGGCCGGACGCCCGGCCGCCCTGGGGCGCGCACGTGCTGGCCGGCGACGTCCTGGAGACCGCCGCCCTGCTCATCGACGCGATCGACGTCGCCCGGCGGGTCGGCCGGCGCGGCGTCCGCCTGGCCGAGTCCGGATCCGCGATCGGCGCGATCACCACGATCACCGGCGCACCCCGGGGCGCGGCCCGCCGGGCCCTGCTCTCCGTCAACGGCGCCGCCGCCCTGTCCGTGGTGCAGGGCGTGTGGGCCGCCGCTGAGCTCGCCCGCCGGCCCATCTCGCCGCCCGTGTCCAGCACCGCATGGCATGCGCTGCCCGCCGGCAAGGTCCTGCAGCTGCTCGAATCCACCGGCGGCGGGCTGGCCGCCCGGACGGCGCTGCGCCGGCACCGGCCCGACGCGCAGATCAGCCCGCCCAGGCCCAGCCTCATGCGCTCCTTCGCCGAGGAGCTGGCCAACCCGCTGACCCCGATCCTCGCCGGCGGCGCGGCCCTGTCCGCGGCGATCGGTTCCCTGGTCGACGCCGGCATCGTGCTGGGCGCCAGCGCCATCGGCGCGGTGGTCGGCGCGGTCCAGAAGACGGTGACCGACCGTGCCGTCGCGGAGCTGCTGGCCCGCTCGGCGGTGATGGCCACGGTCCGCCGCGACGGCCGGCCGGTGCGCCTGCCCGCCGACCAGCTGGTGCCCGGCGACGTCATCCAGCTGGCGCCGGGTGACGTCATGCCCGCCGACTGCCGGCTCATCGAGGCGCAGGCCCTGGAGATGGACGAGTCCTCGCTGACGGGCGAGTCGATGCCGGTGGCCAAGCGCACCGCGCCGGTCCTCGCCGCCGACGTCGCCGACCGCACCTGCATGGTGTACGAGGGCTCGACGGTGACGGCCGGCCGGGCCGTCGGCGTCGTGGTCGCCACCGGGGCGGCGACCGAGGCCGGCCGCAGCATGGCCACCGCCGCCCAGGCGGCACCGGCCACCGGGGTGGAGGCGCGGCTCGGGCAGATCACCCACACCACGCTGCCGATCGCGCTGGGCTCGGGCGCCGCCGTCATGGCCGCCGGGCTGCTGCGCGGCCGCCCGGTGCGCGACACCATCGGCGCCGGCGTGGGACTGGCCGTGGCCAGCGTCCCCGAGGGGCTGCCGTTCCTGGTCAGCGCCGCGCAGCTGGCCGCGGCCCGGCGGCTGTCCCGCCAGGGCGCGCTGGTCCGCAACGCCCGGACGATCGAGGCGCTGGGCCGGGTGGACGTGCTGTGCTTCGACAAGACCGGCACCCTGACCCAGGGCCACATCCGGCTGGCGGCCGTCGCCGACGCCGCCACGATCCGGCCGGTGGACGGCCTGGACCCGGCGCACCGGGCGGTGCTCGCCGCCGGCCTGCGGGCCACCCCCGCCCCCACCGGCGGCCAGCCGCTGGCCCACCTCACCGACCGCGCCGTGCGCGGCGGCGCGGAGGACGCGGGCGTCGACGAGTCCGCCGGCGCGCCGGGCTGGCAGGTGCGCACGACGCTGCCGTTCGAGCCCAGCCGCGGGTACCACGCCACGGCCGCGACGACGACCGCCGGCCGGCTGCTGTCCGTGAAGGGCGCGCCCGAGCTGGTGCTGGCCCGCTGCACCACCTGGCGTGCCGGCCCCCGCGAGGAGCGGCCGCTCTCCGGCGCCGGCCGCCGCCGCGTCCGCCAGCAGCTGGAGCGGCTCACCCGGCAGGGTTTCCGCGTCCTCGCCGTGGCCGAGACCCACAGCCCTGCGGAGGCCGGCCTGACCGACGACGCCGTGGCCCGGCTGTGCTTCCTCGGCTTCCTCGCCCTCGCCGACCCGGTGCGCGCGACCGCCGGCGCCTCGCTGGACGAGCTGCGCACGGCCGGCGCGCAGATCGTCATGATCACCGGGGACCACCCCGCCACCGCCGAGACCATCGCCGGCGAGCTCGGCCTGCTCAACGGGCACCGGGTCGTCACCGGCGCCGACATCGACGCCCTGGACGACCGCGCGCTGCGTGACCTGGTGCCCAACATCGCGGTGGTCGCCCGCGGCACGCCGGCCCACAAGGTCCGCGTGGTGCAGGCGTTCCAGGCCAACCAGCGGGTCGTGGCGATGACGGGCGACGGCGCCAACGACGCCCCCGCCATCCGCCTCGCCGACGTCGGCATCGCGCTCGGCCAGCGCGGCACGCCCGCCGCCCGGGCCGCCGCCGACCTCGTCGTCACCGACGACCGCCTGGAGACCATCATCGCCGCGCTGGTCGAAGGCCGCGCCATGTGGCGGGCCGTGCGGGAGGCGCTCGGCATCCTCGTCGGCGGCAACCTCGGGGAGATCGGCTTCACCGTCCTCGGCGCCGCGATCACCGGCGCCTCGCCGCTCAACGCCCGGCAGCTGCTGCTGGTCAACCTGCTCACCGACCTGGCGCCGGCCCTGGCGGTCGCGCTGCGCCGGCCGGACTCCGGCACCAACGGCGTCCTGCTGCGCGAGGGCCCGGAGGCGTCGCTCGGCGCCGCGCTGACCCACGACATCGCACTGCGCGCGGCGGCCACCGTCACCGGCGCCACCGGCGCGTGGGTCGCCGCCGCCACCCTCAGCGGCCGCGGCGTGCGGGCCCGCACCGTCGCGCTGGCCGCGCTGGTCGGCACGCAGCTCGGCCAGACCCTGCTCGTCGGGTGGACCAGCCCCGGCGTCCTCGTCGCGAGCCTGGGCTCCGCCGCCGTGCTCGCCGGCGTCGTCCAGACCCCCGGCCTGAGCCAGTTCTTCGGCTGCACCCCGCTGGGCCCGGTCGGCTGGGGCATCGCCACCACCGCCGCGACCGCCACGATGCTCGCCTCCGCGGCGGCCCCCGTGCTGGCGCGCCGCCTGCCGCCGGAGCTCACGGCGCGGCTCACGGAGGCGCTGCACCCGGAGCGCCTGGCCGAACTCGCCGGGCGCGTGCTGCCCGCCCACGTGCTTGCCCCGCACCCGCACTGAGACGCGCGACAAAGTCGGGTGCCGGCTGTCCGGTCCGTCAGTACGCTCGCCGGCGTGAGCAGGACGGTCAAGGCGCCGAGCACGGCACGGCTGCGGGGGATCCCGGCCAACGCCGCACAGGTGCTCATCGCCGACGCCCGGCCCGACGAGGCCGACCACGCCGACGCCGCCAGGATCGTGGTCACCGGCGGCGACATCGCGGGGCCGGCGCGGGTGCTGAGCGTCGTGGACGGCGGCGTCAGGGACAGCGAGCACTGCTGGTGCGGTGACCGGCCCACGATGGTCGTGTCCGGCGCCGACGGTCGCGAGCTCGCCCGGTGGACCGTGCACGGTCAGACGCGGCTCAGCGGCCTCGGCGACCGCGCCGCCGAGCTGCGCGACGCCGCCGCGCTGATCGGATGGCCGGCGGAGCACGGCCTGACCGGTCCACGGGACGCCCAGCTCAGGGCCGCCCGTGCGGCGGCGGACAGCGAGGCGCGGCGGGTTCGCTGGGTGGCGGCCGCGCCGCTCGGCCTGCAGCACTTCGCCGAATCCGTGACCCGGCGGCACCGCCACGCCGAGGAGCGGCTGGCGGGCATGCTGGCGCGCCGGATCCCGGACCTGACGGACCGGATCCGGGCGCTGGTCACCTGGGCCGGCGTGCCGGCACGCGAAGACGGCGGCACGTTCTGGTACGAGCTCGTGCCCCAGCGGCTCCTGCTCGCCGAGCCCACCGGGGCGATCTTCGACGCGTTGGCGGCGGCTCCGCTGTCGGCGGGCCAGCTCGACGGCGCGGCGGACCTGTTCACCTGCCTCGAGTGGACCCGGCCGTTGCGGGCCGGGATCCCGGAGCCGCTGCGGGCCCAGCTGATCGCCCACGTGACCGCGACCGGGACGGAGCCGATGCTGTTCCGGATGCGGCACGGCTACGGCGCCGCCCCCTGGGGAACCGGCGACGTCAGCCGACGGCCGGGAGGGGGTCGCCGCGGCGCATGGCGGCGAGGTGCTCCGGCGGGATGGCGCGGCGGGTGGTGCGCCGGTAGCGCCAGACCTGGGCGGCGCCGAGCGCCCATAACCCGTACTGGACGGCGAACGCCCACTTGAACGCCGGCAGCGACGGGTGGGCGGCGCCGGGCGGGGTCTGCACGTCCAGCAGCACGCCGATGGCGACGATGACCAGGATCGAGGCGACGAACCCGCCCACGTTGACGATGCCGGTCGCGCCGCCGATGCGGGCCGCCGGGTTGAACGAGCGGGCGTAGTCGAAGCCGATCATGGAGCCGGGGCCGTTCACCGCGAGCACCAGGACCAGGACGATGAGCACGGCGACGGGGGCGCGGCCCGGCCACAGCAGCACGACCGCCCAGGCGAGCGCCGAGCTCCCGACGATCGCCAGGACCAGGGTCGAGCGGTGGTAGGGCAGCCGGCCGCAGAAGTGCCCGACGACGGGGCCGAGCACGATGCCGCCGACGGTCAGCAGCGACAGCAGCAGCGCGGCAGTCGCCGGGGCGAGGCCCTCCCCCTGCGTCAGGAACGGATAGCCCCACAGCAGCGCGAACACGCTGCCGGAGAACGACGACACGAAGTGCGTCCACAGCCCGAGCCGCGTGCCCGGATGCTCCCACGACGCCTTCAGCGCCCGGTCCGACCCCGCTGGCTTCGTCGGCTCCTGTACCGGTGAGTCCCGCAGACTCACGGCCACGAGCGCGATCGCGGCGGCGCCGAGCGCGGCCGCGCCGAGGAACGTGGCGGTCCAGCCCGCGTCGCGCAGCAGCACGACCAGCGGCACCGCCGACGACAGCGCACCGAGCTGCCCGACCATGCCGGTGAGCTGCACCATCAGCGGGTTGCGGCGCGGCGGATACCACAGCGCGACGACCCGCAGGACGCTGATGAACGTCATCGCGTCGCCGACGCCGATCAGCACGCGGGCCGCGACCGCCGGCCCGATGTCGTGCGCGTAGGCGAACAGCAGCTGCCCGGCGACCATGAGCAGCCCGCCGCCGACGAGCATGCGCCGCGACCCGAACCGGTCCAGCAGCACCCCGACCGGGATCTGCATGCCCGCGTACACGGCCAGCTGCGCCACGGACAGCAGCGCCAGCAGCGACGTGCCGACCCCGAACCGGTCCGCTGCGGCGACCCCGGCGACCCCGAGCGACGAGCGGTGGAAGACCGCGATGATGTACGCGGTGAGCCCGATGACCCACATCAGATGACGACGCATAGCGGGACTGACGTTAGCCCTGTCGCCGCCTGAACAGGGGCAGGTGTGACGCCCCTCAAGTGTGGGCTTGCGGACACCCCATACGCTGTTCAGGTCCGCTTTGCCCAGCTGCTTGAGGACCCGCGCGATGAGCGACCTGATCGCCACACCCATCCGGTGGGAGCACTCGGGTGACGGCGAGTTCCCCTACCACGCCGAGATCGACGGGCGCAGCCTCACCGTGCGGGTCAACGACTTCCCGGCGGAGCCGCTGTACACCCTCATCGTCGACGGATCCGAGATGGTCGACCTCGACGACTGGCCCACCGTGTGGCGCCGCCCGCCGGCGCCGGCGCACCTGCTGGACCTGATCGCCCGGCCGATCACCACCGACCTGTTGTGGACGTGGGCGCGGCGGATCTGCGGCGTCACCACCGAGCACCCCGCCGAGGTCGCCGCGCTGCTCGGGCTGCCCGCGCCGACGCAGGACGACCTCGGCCGGCTGTTCGTGCAGCCGAGCCCGCCCGGCACCGCGCGTCTGGAGCTGTCCTTCGACCGGGCGGGGCTGTCCGCGGTCGTCATCCACTTCGTCGAGCCGACCCTGACCCGGGCGGAGCTCGACGCCTGCTTCGGCCCCAGCGGCGACGTGCCCCGCGTCCACTGGGACTCCGCGCACGTGACCGCCCACCGGATCACCGCGCCGGACGCGCCGCTGTCGTGCACGCTGCTGGCGTCCTACGGCTCCGAGCCGGCGCCGCCGACCAGGGCGTTCCAGCTCACGCTGCGCCGCGACCACGGCTGAGCGTCAGGTTTCGCGCCACGGGTACACGGGCTCGCCGAACGGCTCCAGGGAGCAGTCCCAGGCGTTCCAGCCCTGCTGCGTGATCCTGCCGTCGCCGTACTCGTATGCCCAGGTGGAGCCGTCCTCGCCGGTGCAGCTGACCGTGCCGGCGCGGACGAACGGCGCCAGCTCCACGTAGAACGCGGTCGCCTGCTCCGACCACTTCGCGTCGCCCTCCTCGTCCCGGGCGAACTCGATCCAGTCCCCGTCCCGCACGATCTGCGCCGCGCCCACCCAGGCGAGGTCGGCGATCGTGTTCGCGTCCGGACAGATCGCCTCGCTGAACCAGCCGTCCCGCACGGCCAGCGCGGCCCTGATCGCGGTGGCGGCGGCGACGTCGTCCGCGGCCGGCAGCTGCAGCCTGCCCGTGGGCCGCACGGAGTACCCCATCCGCTGGTTCTACCACTCACGGCCGGGCGCTCGCGACATCGGCCTCGGCGACCGCCGCATCGATGCGGGTGTTGGTGAGGGCGGACGCTGCGTACCCGCCGACGGCGAGGGTCAGCAGCGCCGCGACGAGGATCGGGGTCCGCAGGTCGCCGGCGTCCGCGAGCAGGCCACCGGCGAGCGCGCCCAGCGGCATGACGCCCCAGGCGACGACCCGGTAGACGCCGATCGTGCGGCCGAGCAGCGCGTCCGGGGTCAGGCGCTGCCGCAGCGACCCGTAGACGACGTTCCACACCAGGATCGCCCACCCGGTCAGCGCCCACGCGAACGCCGCCACGTACACGTTCCGGGTCGCGGCCGCGAGGAGCATCCCGAGCCCGGTGACGGTCGCCGCGAGGACCATCGCCCGCCCGCGGCCGGTGCGTCCCGCGACCCGGGCGGCGGTCTGGCTGCCGAGGAGCCCGCCGACGGAGGCGGTCAGCAGGAACGCGCCGAACGCGGCCTCGGGCACGTCGAGGGTCTCCCGGGTCCACAGCGCGACGAGGGCGGTGGCCATCGCGTTGGCGAACCCGAGCACGATCACCACGGAGAGCATCGCGCGGTGGACGGGGTGGCCGCGCACGAACCGCAGCGCCTCGCCGATCGCCCGCCCCATCGGCGCGGTCCCGTCGCCCTGGGCGGCGCGGTACGTGCCGGGCAGCGCGAGCATGAGCGCCGCGGCGATCGCGTAGCAGGCGACGTTGACGCCGAACGCCCCGCTCGCGGTGACCGCGAACACGGCGCTGGCGAGGGGCGGGGCGACGAAGTTCTGGACGAGTATTTCCGCGCCCTGCAGCCGGCCGTTGGCGGCCTCGAGGCGGTCCCGCTCGACGACGGCCGGCACCATCGACAGGACCGACGTGTCGTACACCGTCTCGCCCGCGCCGAGGACGACGACCACGCCGTACAGCAGCCACAACGACATCGTGTCGGTGGCGACGGCCACGAGCAGTGCCGCCAGGACCGCGGTGCGCACGATCCCGACGAGCAGCGCCAGCCGCCGCCGGTCATGCCGGTCGACGAGGACGCCCGCGGGCAGCCCGAGCAGCAGCCACGGCACGAACCCGAGGGCCGTCAGCGCGGAGAACGCCACCGGGTCGCTGGTCAGCCGCGCGGCGAGCAGCAGGATCGCGACCCGGTAGACGCCGTCGCCGAGGTTGCCCGCGGCGGCGGCCGCCCACAGCCGGTGGAACCTGCTCAGCTCTGCCACGCCGCCACCCTAGAGGCCCGCGACGTCCCGCGCCGCGTCGGCGACGGCCCGGAAGTCCTTCCTCAGGATGGCGCCGTGGTTGCTGGGGACCTTCGCGCTGATGCGGATGTTCGGGTTCCGCTCGGTCACCGCACCGAGGCCGGCGCGGATGCGCTCCTGCTCGTCGCCGCGGCTGCCGAGCGACGTGCCGGAGGCGACCACGTAGCGGGTCGGGACCGTGATGCGGTCCAGCACCGGGCCGAGCTCGCTCACGCGCGAGATCCTGCCGATCTCGATGTTGCTGTCGGCCTGCTGGTCCGCGGTCATCCGCGGGGCGAGACCGGTCGGGCGCAGCAGCGGCAGGAACCAGCCCATCCGCCGGAACATCTTGCGGATCCGCACCTCCATGGCCTCGTCCAGCCAGTCGTACGGCTGCGCGCCGTCGACCAGCACCGCGCCGATCGTCCGATCCGGGTTGCGGCTGGCCCAGTGCGCCCCGACGAACGCGCCGTAGGACCAGCCGACCAGCAGCGCCCGGTCCACACCCCTGGCCGCGAGGACCGCGTCGACGTCGCGGACGGCGGCCTCGAACGAGTAGTCCTGCGAGCGTCGCGACTTGCCCCGGGCCCGCTCGTCGTAGGTGATGTGCCGCCACTGCGGGCCGACGCCGAGCTCGGCGATGACCCGCCGCCAGTAGCCCTGGGTGGCGAACTGGCCGTTGAGGTACACCACCGGGATGCCGGGGCCGCCGGTGTCGGTGGCGGCGAGGGCGGTGTCTTCGACCGGGATCATGCCGGTCCAGGTCGCGCTATTCATGGTGCCGTTCATGGCGTCTCCCTCGGGTGTGTGCGGGGTTCAGGGGCTGCGGGCGTCTTTCGTCGTTTCGTCGTTTTCATCGTTCGTCGTTTTCATCGTTCGTCGTTTCGTCGTTCAGAGGCTGCGGGCGTCGATGTCGCCGTGGGCGGTGGTGGCGTGGATGGTCAGCTCGGGGGTGCCGGCGTTCTTGAGCGCGTTGTGCACCCGGCCGTGGCCCGTGCCGGCGTCCAGGGAGGCGTCGACGCCGGCGGCGGCGCGGACGGTCACGTCGCCCATCTGGGTGCGCAGGACGACCGCGCCGCGCACGGCCTCGGCGACGTTGATGTCGCCCTTCATGGTGCTGATCTCGGCCGGCCCGGTGAGCCGCCCGACCGTGACGTCGCCGTCGTGGGCGGACAGGCGCGCGCTCGCCGCCTCGTCGAGCTTCACCGCGCGGTACAGGCCTTCGGCGGCGACGTCGCCGAGCCGGCCGACGCCCCGGAACTCGGTGGCGGCGGCCTTCACCTCGACCCGCGAGCCGGCTGGGACCCGCACCGTCACCTCGACCGACCCGGCCGAGCTGCCGGCCGGTGCCTTGACCCGCAGGACACCGTCGCCGAACTCGACCTGGGTCTGCTCGGCCGACTGCACGTCGCGCCGCTTGCCCGCGTCGGCGGGAAGCACCTCGACGGTGGTGTCGGCCCGGTCGGCGGCGATGACCTGGATCCGGCCGGCGGGGACCTCCAGGACGGCGGTGACGGCGGCGGGGCTGTCGAACTGCTGCATGGCGTTTCTCCTCGGTTCGTTGTTCTTTCCAACACCAGAAACGCTACTTTGCGTTCGCACTCCGGGCAACATTGTCGTTGCGTCTGACTCATATTTGTGCAGTTCAAAGCGCTGAATTCGTTGCAATAGGTGTACGGCTAACGCAATGCGTTGCACCTGGTTCGTTGCATTGGACTGGCGGCGAACGCTACGCTGGACGTACCGGAGGAAGGGAGACGGCGGTGCCGGGAGGCAGACTCACGCAGCAGGAGCGGCAGCAGATCGCGGCCGGGCTCGCCGACAGCCTCGCGTATGCGGAGATCGCCCGGCGGCTCGACCGTCCCACTTCGACCATCACGCGTGAGGTGATGCGCAACGGGGGCCCCACCGCCTACCGTGCCGACCTCGCCCACCGGGCCACCGAACGCCGCGCCCACCGCCGCCGTCACGCGCCGCCCGCCGGACCGCGGGCCCTCGCCCAGGGCAACGGACGCGACGGCGCCGCGGTCCGCGAATACGAGGAGACCTTCACCACCCTGCTGATGCAGCAGGGTCTGCCGAAGATGGTGGCCCGGGTGCTGACCTGCCTCTTCATCGCTGACGCCGGCAGCCTCACCGCCGCGCAGCTCGTCCAGCACCTCCAGATCAGCCCGGCGTCGGTGTCCAAGGCCATCGCGTTCCTCGAGCAGCAGGGCCTCATCCGCCGCGAACGCGACGACCGCCGCCGCGAGCGCTACTTCGTCGACGACGACGTCTGGTACCAGTCGACGATCGCCAGCGCCCACGGCATCGGCCAGGTGGCCGCCACCGCCCGCCAGGGCGTCGCCGTCCTCGGCCCGGGCAGCCCCGCCGCCGTCCGCCTCGAGAACATCGCCCGCTTCAGCGACTTCATCAGCGAGAGCATCCTCCGCGCCGCCGAACAGGTCCGCGAGATCCTCCACACGAGGCCGGACCCGCACTGACGCCGCGCCGTTCGGGCCGTGGCGGCCGTCCGGAGTAGGGTCTCGGAGTGAACGTCGTGCACGGGGTCATCACCGGCGATGGCCGGCTCGCCTACTGGGCCGAGACCACCCCAGGCCCGGCCTCAGGCCTGCGCCGCCGCCCCAGGCGGGCGGTCCCCCACCCGTTCGCGGTCCTCCCCCCGCTCCCCGGCGACGTCGCCACCGCCGACCTGGCCCTGCCGACCACCGGCTCCCGCCCGCTGCCCTCCCCCACCCTCACCCCACCGACCGCCACCGACCGCGACCCGGACACCACCGCCACGATGCTGTGGACCGTCCCGATCGTGTACGCCCCACCCGGCACCGACCTCGAAGCCGCCCTCACCGCCGCCGACGCCCCCGACTCCACCGTCGTGGCGGCCCCGTCGATCGGCGCGCTGACGGACCTGGTCACGTTCGCCGCCGACCTGGTGCACCGGTGCCGCGTCCTCCCCGACCTCCTCGACCACCCCATCGAGGCCCGCTGGCGCCCCGTCCTGTGGGCCGACGACGCCATCACGTTCGAATCCCTGTGCGGCTCACTGCCGGGCGCCGCCTGCGCGGCCGCCGACTGGACCCCCGACGAGGCCGCCCGCGCCGCGCTCGACCACCAGGTCGACGCCCTAGTCCGCGCCGCCCTCACCAACCGCCCCATCGTCACCGACGCCGCGGTCCGCCAGGACAGCACCGTCCGCGCCTGGCTCGCCGCCCTCACCTCCCCCGACCCCACCCTCCGCGAACGCCCAACCCCGAACCCCGGCCCCGCCCCAAACAGCGCCGGCACCCGGAACGGCGACTCCACCCTCCGCGACCACCCAACTCCGAACACCGGTCCCGGCCCGAGCAGCGACGACACACCGAATGTCGACACCGCGCCAAGCACCAGCGGCGAACTGAACGCCTCCAACGCACCGAACAACGGTCGCGCACCGGAAGGCGGCGACGCACTGAGAGGCGACCGCACGCCAAGCAACGGCAACACGCCGAACAACAGCGCGCCGAGCAACGGCAACGCATCGAGCTACAGCAACACGGTGAGCGACAGCGGCGCACTGAACGCCGACAGCACGCCGGGCGAGGTGGGCCCGGACGGCGTCGGAGTGGCAGAGGCGAACGCCAGCAGCGGCGTGCCGACCAACAGCAGCACGGCAATCAGCAGCGCGCCGAGCAACATCGACGCACTGAACGCCTCCAACGCGCCGAGCAACGAGAGTGCACCGAACAGCGACACTGCGAGCGACAGCACCGCACCGACCAATCGCGAGTTGCCAAGCACCAGCGACCCATCAAACGCCGACAGCCGACCGGAAAGCGACGGCGCGCTGACCAGCGACCGCACGCCAAACAACGGCAGCGTCCCGATCTACAACAAACCGCTGACCAGCGGCGGTGCACTGAACGACGACCGCACGCCAGGCAACCTCCACACGCCAAGCACCAGCAGCGCGCCGAGCGACGGCCGCGCACCCGGCAGCGGCAACGTCCCGATCAGCAACGAGACTCCGACCAGCAGCGGGCTGAACGACGACCACACGCCAGGCAATCGCCGCATGCCAAGCAACAGCAGTGCGCTGAACGGCGGCAGCACACCGAGCTACAGCGACACGGCGAGCGACAGTGGTGCACTGAACGTCGACAGCACGCCAAGCAACACCAACTCACCAAACGGCGACCCCGCGTCAGGCAGCGCACCGAACAGCGGCGGCGCATTGAGCAACAGCGACACGCTGAGCAACAACGACGCGCTGAATGCCGCCGGCGTGCCGAGCACCAGCAGCGCACTGAGCAGCGGCAGCGCACTGGACGCCGACGGCACACCGAACGGCGGTCGGCCGAGCAACGACAGCACGGCAAGCGGCAGCGAGCCGAGCAACAGCGGTGGGCTGAGCAACGGCAGCACGGCAAGCGGCGTCCCAAGCAACGGCAGCGGCGGCGGGCCGAGCAACGGCGGCACGGCAAGCAGCAGTGGGCCGGGTGGGGTGGGTGGCTTGGTGGGGCGGGCCGTGCGCGAGAGCACGGACGTGCGGCGGGTGCGGGACGAGATCCGGCGGTGGGCGGAGAGTGGGCGGCCGGCGGCGGTGCGGTTGTGCTTCCGGCTGACGTTTGTCGAGGAGTTCGACGAGGACGAGGAGGACGACGCCGTCGGGGCGGCGGCCGGTGCGGCGGGGGTGCGGGTCGACGACGGGCGGGACGTGTCGGGGTGGCTGGTGGAGTTCATGCTGCAGCCGGTCGCGGAGCCCGGGCTGCTCGTGCCGGCCAAGGACGTCTGGCGCAGCGGGGCGTCGCCGCTCTTCCGGTGGGTCGACTACCCGCAGGACGTGCTGCTGGCGGACCTCGGCAGGGCGAGCCGGCTCTGGCCCGAGCTCGACGAGGCGCTGCACCACGCGCGCCCCGAGCAGCTGCGGCTGGACACGATCGGCGCCTACGGCTTCCTGCGGCACGCGGGGATCCTGCACGACGCGGGCTTCGGGGTGCTGCTGCCGGCGCAGTGGCAGCGGCGGCAGGATCTGGGGCTGACGCTGACGACGCACACGGCGCAGCCCGCGGCCCCGGTGCTGCGCGACACGACGGCGAACCGGGCCGCGATCGTGCGCTACCGGTGGGGGCTCGCGATCGGTGACGAGTTCCTCAGCGAGGCGGACCTGCGGGCGCTGGCCCGGGCGAAGGTGCCCCTGGTGCGGCTGCGCGGCCGCTGGGTGCACCTCGACCGGGAGAAGCTCCGCGCCGGCCTCGCCTTCCTCGCCCGGGGCGGGCAGGGGCACATGTCGGCCGGTGAGGCGATGCGGCTCGTCAGGCTCATCCCCGAGGGCGACCTGCCCCTGCCGGTCACCGGCGTCGACGGCACGGGATGGCTCGCGGACCTGCTGACGGGCCGGGCCGTGGAGCGTCTGGAGCTGCTGGATCCGCCCGCGTCCCTCGCCACGACGCTGCGGCCTTACCAGCGCAAGGGCCTGTCGTGGCTGGCCTTCCTCGACGGGCTCGGCGTCGGGGCGCTGCTCGCCGACGACATGGGCCTCGGCAAGACCGTGCAGGTCCTGGCGCTGGAGGCGCTGCTGCGCGAGCGTAGCCCCCGGCCGCCGACGCTGATCGTGTGCCCGCTGTCGGTGCTCGGCAACTGGCGGCGCGAGATCGGGCGCTTCACGCCCGGCCTGCGGGTCGCCGTCCACCACGGCACGGAACGGACGGCGGACGATCACGACGACGCCGACCTGGTCCTCACCACCTACCAGGTCGCGACCCGGGACGTGGACCGGCTGGCGGCGCGGGACTGGGACCGGATCGTGCTCGACGAGGCGCAGCACGTGAAGAACAGCACCAGCGCCGCGGCGCGGGCGGTGCGGCGGATCCCGGCGCGGCACCGGGTCGCGCTGACCGGCACCCCGGTGGAGAACCGGCTGACGGAGCTGTGGTCGATCGCGGACTTCCTCAACCCCGGCATCCTCGGACCGGCAAGCATCTTCCGGGCCCGTTATTCGGTGCCGGTCGAGCGCTACGCCGACGCCGACGCGGCCGCCCGCCTGCGCCGGGTCACGCGGCCCTTCCTGCTGCGCCGGGTGAAGACCGACCGGGCGGTCATCGCGGACCTGCCGGACAAGCTCGAACGCCGCCAGTGGTGCAACCTGACCCTGGAACAGGCGACGCTCTACAAGGCGGTCGTCAACGAGCTCTTCGTGAAGCTGCGCGAGGGGCGGTCCGGTGAGCGGCGCAAGGGCCTGGTGCTGTCGGCGATGACGAAGCTCAAGCAGGTGTGCAACCACCCGGCGCACCTGATGGGCGACGGCACGCCGCTGGCGGGACGGTCGGGGAAGCTGGCCCGTCTCGAGGAGATCCTCGCCACGGCCCTCGACGCCGGGGACCGGGCGCTGGTCTTCACACAGTTCGCCAAGTTCGGCCACCTGCTGGCGCCCTATCTGGCGGGGCGGCTCGGGACCGGGGTCGAGTTCCTGCACGGGGGCACCGCGAAGGGCGCCCGGGACGCGATGGTGGAACGGTTCCAGACCGGGACGGGGCCTGGGGTGCTGCTGCTGTCGCTGAAGGCGGGCGGGACCGGGCTCAACCTGACCGCCGCCAACCACGTCGTGCACGTCGACAGGTGGTGGAACCCGGCGACCGAGCAGCAGGCCACGGACCGCGCCTTCCGCATCGGGCAGCGCCGCGACGTGCAGGTGCACACCTTCGTCTGCGTCGGCACCGTCGAGGAGCGGGTCGACACCATCATGGCGGAGAAGCGGACCCTCGCCGGGGTCGCCGTCGGCAGCGGCGAGGGCTGGCTCACGGGCCTGTCCACCGACGACCTCCTGGACCTGATGACCCTGCGCCCGGAGGCGACGGATGAGTGAGACGAGCTGGTCCCACCAGTTCATCGCCATGCTCGAATCCTTGCGCATGGGTACGACATTTTCCGTCGGCCGCCGCTACGCCCGCGCCGGCAACGTCCGGTCGCTCACCATCTCCAGCAGCATCGTGACGGCGCTGATCCTCGACGAGGACGGTGAGACGTACCGGTCCCGCATCGCCGCGAAGGCGTTCTCCGCCGCCGACTGGGCCCGCATCGAACGGGCGCTGTCGAAGGAGGCTCGGTACGCGGCGAAGCTGCTCGCCGGTCAGCTGCCGGACGACCTGGACCAGCTGCTGCAGAGCTACGGGCTGTCGCTGTTCCCGCAGAGCCTCGCCGAGCTGGTCATGGACTGCGACTGCCCCGGCTGGCAGAAGCCGTGCCGGCACCTGACCGCCGCCTGCTACGTGCTGGCGGAGGAGTTCGACAACGACCCGTTCACCATCCTTGCCTGGCGCGGCAAGGGCCGCGACGAGCTTCTGGAGGAGCTGCGCAGCCACCGCGTGTCCGAGACCAGGCACGTGGCGCCCACGGACCCGGAGCCCCGGACGGCCAAGAGCTTCTGGACCGCCGGCCCCAGGGTCACCACAAGGAACGAACCCCTGCCCGGCGCGATAGCGAAACCCGACGCGCTCCTCGACCAGCTCGACCAGCTGAAGCTCACCGTCGGCCGGTTCGAGGTGACCGACCTGCTCCGTGACGTCTACCGCACACTCGGTTGCGGGGAAAACGACGGAGGCGGTACCGTCGAACCCAATCGCGGCTGAGCGCCGCGGTCACGGCCGAGAGGCGCTGCGACGGACCCGCGAGGGTTCGCCACGCTCGGTCGTTGACTACCCTTGACCCAAGGGCGCCTCCTGTCACCGGGAGGTGACCTTAGGCTATGCACAAGTATCTGCAGACGCGCAACGGGATCGAGTTCGCCGTTGCCGATCTCTCCCTCGCGGCCGCGGGCCGGACCCAGATCCGCCTCGCCGAGCACGAGATGCCGGGCCTGATGGCGACGCGCCGCGAGTTCGCCGACGCGCAGCCGTTGCGCGGCGCCCGGATCGCCGGCTCCCTGCACATGACCGTGCAGACGGCGGTGCTGATCGAGACCCTCGTCGCGCTCGGTGCCGAGGTCCGCTGGGTGTCCTGCAACATCTTCTCCACGCAGGACGAGGCGGCGGCCGCGGTCGTCGTCGGCCCGCACGGCACGGTCGACGCGCCCGCCGGCACGCCGGTGTTCGCGTGGAAGGGCGAGACGCTCGCCGAGTACTGGTGGTGCACCGACCAGCTGTTCGACTTCGGCGACGGCCTCGGCCCGAACATGATCGTCGACGACGGCGGCGACGCCACGCTGCTGGTGCACAAGGGCGTCGAGTTCGAGGCCGCCGGCCGGGTCCCGCAGCCGACGTCGGCCGACTCGGAGGAGTTCGCGCTGGTACTGGGTACCCTCGCCGACAGCCTCGCGAAGGACAACCGGCGCTTCACGAAGCTGGCCGCCGGCATCCGCGGCGTCACCGAGGAGACCACCAACGGCGTCAAGCGGCTCTACAAGCTCGCCGAGAGCGGTGAGCTGCTGTTCCCCGCGATCAACGTCAACGACTCGGTCACCAAGTCGAAGTTCGACAACACGTACGGCATCCGCCACTCGCTGCTGGACGGCATCAACCGCGCCACGGACGTGATGCTGGCCGGGAAGCTCGCCGTAGTCTGCGGCTACGGCGACGTCGGCAAGGGCGCCGCCGAGGCGCTGCGCGGCATGGGGGCCCGGGTCGTCGTCACCGAGATCGACCCGATCTGCGCGCTGCAGGCCGCCATGCACGGGCTGCCCGTGGTCCGCCTCGAGGACGTCGTCGCGACCGCGGACCTGTTCATCACCACCACCGGCAACAAGGACATCATCATGGCCGCCGACCTGGCCGCCATGAAGCACAACGCGATCGTCGGCAACGTCGGGCACTTCGACAACGAGATCGACATGGCCGGGCTGGCGAAGGTCCCGGGCATCGTGAAGAACGAGATCAAGCCGCAGGTGCACGAGTGGACGTTCCCCGACGGCCACGCGATCATCGTGCTGTCCGAGGGCCGGCTGCTCAACCTGGGCAACGCCACCGGTCACCCGAGCTTCGTCATGTCCAACAGCTTCACCAACCAGACGATCGCGCAGATCGAGCTGTTCACGAAGCCGGACGCGTACGAGCGCCAGGTGTACCGCCTGCCGAAGCACCTCGACGAGAAGGTCGCCGCGCTGCACCTCGAGGCGCTCGGCGTCCGGCTGACCGAGCTGACCAAGGAGCAGGCGGAGTACATCGGCGTCGACGTGGCAGGCCCGTACAAGCCGGAGCACTACCGCTACTGAGGGGTTGACTCAGCTTCCTCAGCGGTTGCCTCGGCCTCCTCGCAGTAACGCTTGAAGCCCTTCAGATCCATGCGCAGCCGGGCGTGCAACTCCGCGTCCGGCTGCGCGCCGTGCGGGTGCACCAGTCGCTCGTCCAGCTGCGCGACCGCCACCACGTTGGTGGCGTCGTCGCCGAGCGGCTCCAGCCAGTACGCCTCGACGAGCTGCGCGCTGTCCCATCGCACGTACCGCCCCGGCTCGGTGTCGCCGAGGACCGCGTCGATCTCGACCCGCCGCCCGCCGATGTCGAGCGCCAGATGCGCGGCCTCGTCGCCGGCCTGGCTCACGGCGAGGACCCCGGACATGAACCGTGGGTGTTCGCTGAGATGCACCAGGTGCTTGTAGGCACTCATCGCCGGCACGCCGACCCGCATCTCTTCCTGGGTGACGATCATCTGTCTCACCCCCTCGAGTCCACGGTACGCCGGAACGGTCCAGCGGCCGGTTTCCCGCATCATCTGAGCGGGTCGGCGGTTCGGGTCGGGTATGCGGACGATGTGACCGTTGTCAACGGTTGCGGCGCTTTCGTAGATTCAATGCCGACGATGTCGATGGTGACGGAGGCGGCGTGCGCGACCTTTTCCGGCGGTTTCCGCGACGCGGATCGCGGCTCGTTTCCGATCCGATCATGCCACCGGCGGCGAAGGCCGGTTACCCGGCGCTCGCCGAGGACTTCGAGGCGCTGCGCCCGGTCGAGGAGCGGTTCGAGCGCTACGACCTCGAGGCGCTGCGCGGCCAGCACAGCTACCGGCTGCAGGGCATCGTCGTGCTGCTCGGCTCCGCGCTGCTGACCGGGCTCGGCGGGCTGCAGGCGGTCCTGTCGGACCAGCGCTGGCCGTCGGCGGTCCTGGCGGTGCTGGCGGTCGCGCTGGCGGGGGTGTCGCAGTTCGTCGTGGACGACCACGCGCTCGCCGACTACCGGCTCGCGCGGGTCAAGGCGGAGCGCCTGCGGGCGCTGTACTTCATCTATCTCGCCCGCGTCGAGCCATACACGGGCGACAATCGGGCGCGGCTGCTCGTCCGCGCGGTCGACGCGATCGACGAGGGTGAGGAGCTGACGTGACCGACCGCGAGTCGCAGTTCCGCGACCTGTACGAGCAGCACCGCGTACAGCAGCAGCAACGGTTTCTGGAGCGACGGCGCGACGAGTTCCGCAACGCTCACAAGCAGGGCGTCCGGCTCCGCAACGGGCTGCTGGTGCTGTCGGGTGTGGTCGGCGCGACCGCGCAGGTGTTCACCGGGCCCGGCTCGGCGACGGCCCGCGGCGTGTGCGGCCTGGTCGCGGCGCTGATCGCGGCGCTCGCCGGGGCGGTCGCCGGGTACAGCTCGCTGATGGGGTTCTCCAGCCTGCGTCGGTCCTATGAGGACGCGTTGAAGGGGGTACGCTCGGCCGGTCATTCCTGGCGGGACGCGCCGGACGACCGCGCCGCGCTGCTGCGGGTCGAAGAGGTCCTGCGGACCGAGAACGGACACTGGGGGCAGCTGGTGGTCAGGCAGGCCGACGGCACGACCACGCCCAGCGTCGAGCGGTGATGCCCGTCGTGCTGGCCGGCGGCCATCTCGTCGACGCGCCCGGGCGGCCGGCACCACGGTTTCCGCAGCGGGTCGCCGGCGAGGTCGCGAGGCTGGTGGCGGAGACGTTCGACGAGTGGCGGGTCGGGCCCGGGTCGGTGCTCGTGTGCGGCGGTGCCCGCGGCGCCGACCTGATCGCCGCGGAGGCCGCGATCGCCCGCGGCGCGGCCGTGACGCTGTGCCTGGCGATGCCGGTCGCGGAGTTCGAGCCGTCGTCGGTGGCGCTGCCCGGCACCGACTGGAGCGCCCGCTTCCGGCGCGTGCTGCGCGGCAGCGAGGTGCGGGTGCTGCACAGTACCGGCGACGCCGACGTCTTCAGTCAGACGAACCAGTGGATGGTCGAGCTGGTCAAGGGCCTCGACGACCGGCCGCGGGCGCTGCTGGTCTGGGACGGCCGCAACGGCGACGGGCCCGGCGGCACCGCCGACATGGTGGCCCGCCTCGGTTACGACGTGACCGACCCGCACGTCCGGGTCATCGACCCGACCGCCCTCTGACGGACCCCGCTGAAGAAAGCCCTCAGAGGGCGCGCAGCGGCGCGGTGGCGAAGTCGCGCAGCCCCTCGGTGAGGTCGACGGCGGCGGTGAAGCCGAGCTCGGCGCGGGCGCGGCCGGGGGCGGCGACCACGTGCCGGACGTCGCCGGCGCGGTGGTCGCCCGTGATCACCGGTGCCGGGCCGTCCATCGCGGCGGCGAGGGTCGCGGCCATGGCGCCGACGGTGGTCGGCCGGCCCGAGGCGATGTTGTACGCCCGGAACCCGTCGACCGCCGCGCCGAGCGCCAGCACGTTGGCGGCGGCGACGTCGGTGACGTGGACGAAGTCGCGGCGCTGCGCGCCGTCCTCGAAGACGCGCGGTGCCCGTCCGGCGGCGAGCGCGGAACGGAAGATGGCGGCGACGCCGCTGTAGGGCGTGTCGCGGGGCATGCCGGGCCCGTACACGTTGTGGTACCGCAACGCCACCACCGTCCCCGCGCCGGCGAGCGCCCAGGCCTGCGCGAGGTGCTCCTGGGCGACCTTGGTCGCGGCGTACACGCTGCGCGGCCGCATCGGCGCGTCCTCGTCGACGTCGCGGGGCTCCAGCGGCGTGCCGCAGGACGGGCAGCCCGGCTCGAACCGTCCGGCGTCGAGATCCGCGGCGGCGCGCGGCGCCGGCGACGTCGCGCCATGCGACGGGCACGCGTAGCCGCCCTCGCCGTAGACGACCATCGAGCTGGCCAGGACGAGCCGCCGGACGTCGGCGCGGGCCATCTCCGCGAGCAGAACGGCGGTGCCGAGGTCGTTGCAGCCGACGTACTCCGGCAGGTCCGACAGGTCGACACCCATGCCGACCATCGCGGCCTGGTGCACCACGGCGTCGGCGCCGTCCAGCAGCGCCGCGACCGCGGCCCGGTCGCGCACGTCGACGCGGTCGGCGTCCGGCGGGGGCGAGCGGTGCGCGGCCGGGTGCAGCAGGTCGAGCACGCCGACGTCGTGGCCCGCGGCGCGCAGCGCGGTGACGACGTGACCGCCGATGAACCCGGCTCCGCCGGTGACGAGGATCCGCATGCCGTCGACCGTAGGCAGTGGCGACGGCGGTCGATGGCCGCGTTCGCGGTTCGTAATGGTTGGTTCGTTCCTCGTAAGATCTTCGCCCCGGGTTCCTCGGTAGCGTCCGATCCGTGCCAGATGTCGTATTGCCTTGTCTGAATGAGGCCGCCGCGCTGCCGTGGGTGCTGTCCCGGCTGCCGGACGGCTACCGGGCGGTCGTCGCCGACAACGGGTCCACCGACGGGTCGGCGGCGATCGCCGAGGCGCACGGCGCGGTCGTCGTCCACGCCGCGCCGCGCGGGTTCGGCGCCGCCGCCCACGCGGGCCTCGAGGCGGCGACCGCCGACGTCGTGTGCTTCATGGACGCCGACGGCTCGTTCGACCCGCGGCAGCTGCCCCGCGTCACCGAACCGGTCCTGCGGGGGCGCCTCGACCTGTCGCTGGGCCGCCGCCGCCCGACCGCCCGCGGTGCCTGGCCGCTGCACGGCAGGGCCGGCAACGCCGTCGTGGCGTGGCGCCTGCGCCGCACCACCGGGATCCCCGTGCACGACCTCGGTCCCATGCGCGCCGCCCGCCGCGAGGCGCTGCTCGGGCTGGGACTGCGCGACCGCAGGTTCGGCTACCCCCTGGAGATGATGGTCCGCGCCGCGGCGGCCGGGTGGCGCATCGCCGAGGTCGACGTCGACTACGCGCCCCGCATCGCCGGCGGCCGGTCGAAGGTCACCGGGTCGGTCCGCGGCACCGCCCGCGCCGTGCGCGACATGTCGAAGGTGCTGGCGCGATGAGGGTCCAGCTGCTGCTGCTGGCGAAGACGCCGGTGCCGGGACGGGTGAAGACCCGCCTCTGTCCCCCGTGCACGCCGGCCGAGGCCGCCGGGATCGCCGCGGCCATGCTCGCCGACACCGTCGACGTCCTCACCGCCGCGCCCGCCGCCCGCCGGACGCTGGTCGTCGACGGCGACCTGCCGGCCCCGCCCGGCTGGCACCGCCGCCCGCAGCGCGGCGACGGTCTCGGCGAGCGGCTCGCCGCCGCGTACGCCGACACGGCGCTCCCCGGCGTCGCCACCCTCCTCGTCGGCATGGACACCCCGCAGCTGCGCATCGGCCACGTCGTCGCGGCCTGCGCGGCGCTCGCCACCGTCGGAGCGGTCCTCGGTCCGGCGGAGGACGGCGGCTGGTGGGCGCTCGGCCTGCGGGACCCGTCCACCGCCAGGGTGCTCGCGGGCGTCCCGATGTCCACATCGGACACCGGTGCCGCCACCCGCGCGGCGCTGCGCGGGCTGGGCGTCGGCGTGGCGACCCTGCCGACCCTGCGTGACGTCGACACCGCCGAGGACGCCCGGGCCGTCGCCGCCGGCTGCGAACCGGGGCGGTTCACGATGGCGGTTTCGGCGTCGGTACCGGCCGGAGCCGCGACATGAGCGCGCCGGTCGCCCTCTACGGTGCCGCGCTGCGCCGCGCCGCCCGCGGCGAGCCCGCCGGGATGGACCTGGTCGACGCCGACGGTGCCCTGGTCCGCCCGCTCGATGCCGGATCGTGGTCCGGCGCGCCGAGGCCCGGCGACGCGCAGCTCGTCGACCGGTGCACGGACGGCACCCTCGACCTCGGCTGCGGCGCGGGCCGGCTCACCGAGGCCGTCGCCGCGACCGGCCGCCGCGTCCTCGGCGTCGACGTCAGCCCGCAGGCCGTCCGGTACGCCCGCCGCCGCGGCGCGCCCGTCATCCGTGGCAACCTGTTCGCCCCGCTGCCCCGGGAGGGCGACTGGACCTGCGCGCTGCTCGCCGACGGCAACATCGGCATCGGCGGTGACCCGGCCCGGCTGCTGCGCCGCTGCCGAGGGCTCATCGGCGGCGACGGCAGCGTCCTCGTCGAGGTCGACCCGCCGGGCGGGCGGACCTGGAGCGGCCGGGTCGCGCTCACCGACGCGGACCGGACCAGCACCGCGTTCGCGTGGGCGTTCGTCAGCGTCGACGACATCGCCGCCGTCGCCCGCGACGCCGCGCTGCGGCTCGCCGGGACCTGGACGGAGGCCGGCCGATGGTTCGCCCACCTGACGCCCTGACACGCCTGGCGCGGCGGCCCACGGATCCGCGCCTGACCGCGCACCTGGGCCTGTGGCTCGCCGGGGCGTTCACCGTGTGCCTCGTGACCGGCCTGATCAGCCACGCGATCCAGCACCCGCCCGGGTGGTGGCGCTGGCCGTCGCGCCCGGTCCACCTGTACCGGCTGACCCAGGGTCTGCACGTCGCCACCGGCCTCGCGTGCTTCCCGCTGCTCACCGCGAAGGTCTGGTCGGTCTACCCGAAGCTGTTCGCGTGGCCGCCGGTGCGCGGTGTGGCGCACGCCCTGGAACGCGGCACCGTCGCGCTGCTGTCCGCCGCCGCGCTGTTCGAGCTCGTCACCGGGCTGCTCAACATCGCCTACTGGTATTCGCTGATGCCGTTCGGGTTCGTCGGCGCGCACTACTGGACGGCGTGGCTGCTGGCCGGCGCGGTGCTGCTGCACGTCGCGGCGAAACTGCCGGTCCTCCGCGCGCCCACCCCGTCGCCGTCCGCCCGGCGATCGCGCCGCGCCGTCCTCGGGCTCGTCGGGGCGGCGGCGGGGGTCATCACGCTCGCCACCGCCGGGCAGACGGTCCGCCCGCTGCGGCGGCTGTCACTGCTGGCACCGCGGCTGCCCGATGTCGGTCCGCAGGGTGTACCGGTGAACAAGACCGCGGCCGCCGCCGGCGTGACCGCGGTGGACGGCGGCTACCGGCTCGTGGTGACCGGCCCCGGCGGCCGGCACGCGCTGAGCCTCGCCGACCTGGAGGCGATGCCGCAGCACACGGTCTCGCTGCCGATCGCCTGCGTCGAGGGCTGGAGCGCCGACGCCGAATGGACCGGCGTCCGGGTCGCCGACCTGCTCCGCCTCGTCGGCGCCGCGGGCCTCGCGGTGACCGTCGAGTCGCTGCAGCGCGACGGCGGCTACCGCACGTCCACGGTGGACGCCCGGTTGGCGCAGGACCCGTTGACGCTGCTGGCGTTGCGGCTGCACGGTGAGCCGCTGCACCCCGACCACGGCTACCCGTGCCGGCTCATCGCACCGGACCGGCCGGGCGTGCTGCAGACGAAGTGGGTCGGCGCGCTGACCGTGGTGTCGCCGTGAGGGCGCTGCTGGTGGTCCTCGGGCTCGGCGCCGCCGGCTACGGCGCCTACGGCCTGCTCACCGACGGCGGCGCGAGTCCGCTCGGGCAGCTGGTGTTCGCCGCCGTGCTGCTCGCCGGCCACGACTTCCTCGTCGTCCCCGCCGTCGTCCTCGCCGGTGTCGCGCTCACCCGGTGGGTGCCGCGACCGGCCCGCGACCCGGTGCGGGCGGCGCTCGTCGTCAGCGCCGCGGTGACCGCCGTCGCGCTGCCGTTCGTCATCGGCGCGGGCCGCGTCGCGGGCAACCCGTCCGCGTTCCCGCAGTCCTACGGCCGGGGGCTCGCGCTGGTCCTCGCCGTCGTGTGGGCGGTCGCGGGCGCGTGGACCGTCGTGCGGCTGCGGAGGCGGCGATGACCGCCCGGCGGGTCGCCGCGGTCGCGTGCCTGGCCGCGATGCTGGCGGCGCTGCTGGTGCTGCCGGGCCGCTGGTACCTGCTGATGTGGCTGCCGTTCGCGGCCGGCGCGTGGCTGGTGTGCCGCCTCGACCGCCGCACCGCCCTGGTCCTCGTGCTCGCCGGTGGCGCCGCACTCCCGCTCGCCGCCGGGCTGGAGCCGCCGAACAGCAGCGACGACATGTACCGCTACGTGTGGGACGGCCGGGTCCAGCGCGCCGGGATCGACCCCTACCGGTTCCCGCCGTCCGCGCCGGAGCTCACCCGCCTTCGCGACGAGTTCCTGTGGCCGGAGCACTCGAACTGGTGCGTGCCGAGCGGCTGCACGCTGATCAACCGGCCGGACGTACCGACGATCTATCCGCCGGTCGCGGAGGCCTTGTTCGCGGTGGTGCCCGCCGGCGCGCGGACCCGACCGATGCAGCTGACCATGTCGGCGTTCGCGCTCGGCACGGCGATGCTGCTCTGGTACGCCCTGCGCCGCCTCGGCCGCGACCCCCGGCGCTCGGTGCTGTGGGCGTGGTGCCCGCTCGTCGCCCTGGAGGCGGGCAACAACGCGCACGTCGACGTCGCCGCGGTCGCGCTCGCCGCCGCCGCCCTGTACGTCCTGGCCCGGGCCGGCACCCGGCGGGCGGCGGCCTTCGGCGGGCTGCTGCTCGGGCTGGCGGTCGCCACGAAGGTCACCCCGGCGCTGCTCGGCCCCGCGGTCCTGCGGCGGCGGCCGGTCACCGTCGCGCTCGCCGCGGCCGGCGCGGTCGCCGCCGTGTACCTGCCGCACGTCGTCGCGGCCGGGCCCGCGGTCCTCGGCTACCTGCCCGGCTACCTGCACGAGGAGGGCTACGCCAGCGGCACCCGCTTCGCGCTGCTGGCCCTGCTGCTGCCCGCCCCCGCCGTCGCGCCCGCGGCCGTGCTGCTGCTCACCGCGGCCGCCGTGCACGTGGCGCGGACCGCCGACCCGGACCGGCCGTGGCGGGGCGCCGCCGTCATGGTCGCGGCGGCGCTGCTCGTGACCGCGCCGACCTACCCGTGGTACGCGATGCTGCTGGTCATGCTCGTCGCCTACGGCGCGCCCGCCGAATGGCTCACCCTCGCCGTCGCGGGCACCTTCGCGCAGCTCGCCACGGACCTGGGCCTGGTGCAGACGACGGTGCAGCGGGTCGCGTACGGCGCCGCGCTGGTCGTGGTCGTCGCCGGCGCCCGCATAAGATCGCGGCATGCGACTCGGCGTGCTGCTGCTCCCGACCGACCCGTGGCCGCGCTCGGTCGCCCGGGCCCGCCACCTTGAGGCGCTCGGCTACGCGCACCTGTGGACCTACGACCACCTGTCGTGGCGCCGGTACCGCGACGAGCCGTGGCACGCGGCGATCCCCTGGCTGACCGGGCTCGCCGGGGTGACGAGCCGGGTGCGGCTCGGCACGATGGTCACGTCGCCGACGTTCCGGCACCCGGTGCTGCTGGCGAAGGAGGCGCTGACCCTCGACCACGTCAGCGACGGCCGGCTCACCCTCGGCGTCGGCGCGGGCGGCACCGGCTTCGACGCCACCGTCCTCGGCGACCCGGTGCTCAGCCCCCGGCAGCGGGCGGACCGGCTCACCGAGTTCGTCGACGTGCTCGACGGGCTGTTGCGCTCGCAGGTGTACTCGCACCGGGGCGAGCACTACACCGTCGACGACGCCCGGATGGTCCCCGGCTGTGTCCAGCGGCCCCGGCTGCCCATCGCCCTCGCGGCGGCCGGCCCTCGCACGCTCGCGCTCACCGCCCGGCACGCCGACGCGTGGATCACCTTCGGCGAGCCCGACGCCGCCGACCAGTCCCCCGCCGCGATCGAGGCCGCGGTCCGCCGCCAGGCCGCGATCCTCGACGACCGCTGCGCCGCCCTCGGCCGCGACCCGGCGTCGCTGGACCGCATCTACCTCGTCGGCAACACCGCGGAGCGCCCCCTGGCGAGCGTCGCCGCGTTCGAGGACTTCGTCGGCCGGTACGAGGCGCTCGGCTTCACCGACGTGGTGTTCCACGACCCGCGCCCCGGTGACCCGGTGTGGACGGAGGACCCGGAGATCGCCGACGCGATCGCCGAGCGGCTCATCAAGCGGTGACGGCCGCGATGGCGGCGTGCGCGCGGTGGGTGCCGTCGGCGGGCCGCCGCCACCGTTCGACCTCGGCGAAGCCGGCCTGCTCCAGGAGGCCGGAGAACTCGTCGACGGGCCACCGGTAGGCCGTCACGACCTTGTGGTCGAACGCCTCGACCGCGTCGCCGTCGAAGAACCCGACGACCAGCACCCCGCCCGGGGCCATGGCCCGCCGCAGCTCGGCGAGGACGCCGCCGACCTCCTGCGGTGTCCGGTGGATCAGCGAGTACCAGGACAGGATCCCGGCCACGGACCCGTCGGCGACGGGCAGGTGGTCCATCGACCCGAGCAGGTACCTGCCACCCGGGAACGCCGCCCCGGCGTGGGCGATGAACTCGGGCACCAGGTCGATCCCGGTCGCGTCGACGCCGAGCGAGCGCAGGTGGTCGGTCATGTGCCCCGGCCCGCAGCCCACGTCGAGCACCGTGCCGGCCCTCGTCAGGTGCCGCTCGATGAACGCGAGGTCGTCGGTGTGCGACTGCTCCCGCGTCCCGAACAGCTCGATGTAGAGGTCCGACACCGCCCCGTACGCCACCCGCACCCGTCCCAGATCCACCGCGTCACCCTAACGTCGGAAAAATGCCCGGCCGGCGGTGGCCATATCGGGGGTTCCGGTGCGTTCTCCTACCGTCCGGAACGGGTCAGCGCGAGGAGAGGCGCTTCTGGTGACGTTTGAGGAGTTCGTCGCGTCGCGGTTGGCGGCGTTGCTGCGGTACGCGACGGTGGTGACCTGGAACCCGCACCTCGCCGAGGACGTGGTGCAGGAGGTCCTCGTCCGTGCGCAGGCGCGATGGGGGCGGATCAGCCGGGTCGAGGCGCCCGAGCGGTACGTGCAGCGCAGGTCGTCAACGAGTTCCTGTCGTGGCGCCGCCGCGCGGCGGCCAGGTTGCTGCACCTCGGCGACGGGATCGACATGCCGGAGCCGGACCACGCGGAGCGGCACGCGGACCGCGACGCCATGATGCGGCTCATCGGCGGCCTGCCGCCGCGGCAGCGCGCCGTCATCGCGCTGCGGTTCTACGAGGACATGCCCGTCGAGGAGATCGCCGACGTCCTGAGCTGCCGGACGTCGACGGTCCGCACCCACCTGAGCCGGGCCATGGACACGCTGCGCGCGGCCCTGCCCGGCTCGCTCATCACCAGTAAGGAGGCACCGTGACCACGGAGCTCGAGACGCTCGTCCGCGAGCTGCAGGAGCAGCGGGCCGACGCCGCACCGGACCCCGACCGGCTCCGCGGCGCGCTGCCCGCGCTGATCGCCCGGCGGCGGACCACCCGGACGGTCGTCGCCGCCGTCGCCGCCGTCCTGGTGCTCGCCCTCGCCGTGCCCGTCGCGCTGGCCGCCACCGGCCGGCGCCAGGCCGGCCCACCGGCGGCGACCCCCGGCCCGGCCGCGACCCCGGGCATCGCGCTGCGGTACGGCCCGACCTGGGTCCCCGACGGCTACCGGGAACGGCGCCGGGGGGTCGTCGTCGTCGACCAGGAGACGGGCGGCGCCGTCTTCCGCAGGTGGACCGACGGCCCGATGGTCGGCCAGTTCCAGCCGTCGGTGCGGTACCTGGAACTCGAGATCGTCGAGATGCCCGCGCGGCCCGGGCCGACCCCGGACGGCGCGGTGGACATCAACGGTGTCCCCGGCACCGTGTTCGTCGGCGAGGCGCCGGACAGCAGAGCGGTGGTCACCTGGCAGATCGACGCCACACACTCCGCCCGCGTGCAGTCTTCCCCAGCGATCCCACAGGACGACATCCTCCGCGTCGCGCGCTCCGTGCGCCCGGACCCGGCCGTGTTCAGCCCGCCGGTGCGGCAGGGACGGCCGGGGCCATTGCCCAGCGGCAAGTACGACATGACCGCCGACAACACCCGGCACTGGAACGCCACCTCGATCATGCTCGATGTTGTTGCGCCGCTGTTGTCGCTCAAGGCGACGGTCGGCCCGGCCGTCGACGTCCCGGTGGGTGGTGACCCGGTGCACGTCCGTGGCGTGACCGGCCGGATCGCCGCCACCGCCCCACCGGCGAGCAACCTCTCGTGGACGCTGACCCTCGTGGTGACGCTGCCGGACGGCCGGCTGCTGACCGTGGAGAGCAACGTCGACGGTGACTCGCCCGCGACCCGCGAGGCCTTCGTCCGGGCCGCCGACGGCCTCGTCATCGACCTCGCATTGGACGTGTCGTGGGCGAGGTGACCGGGTCAGCCCCTGGCCTCGTAGGAGGCGGTCACACCGAGAGCCAGCAGAACCCGGCAGAGCACCGAGTAGCCGGAGCCGGCGCGATGGTCGGTGTACGTGCGGGCCTTGCCGGCGACCGGGCGCACCTTCACCCGGCCGGGCCGTAGCTCGATCCGGTCGATCGCCGCCCAGGGCGTGACCGTGGTGTCCTTCGGGCCGGCGATGCCGTCGCGGGTCACCCGGACGCCGCCGCGGGTGAGGACGGCGCCGCCGCGCACGGCGCCGGCCTGGCGTTCCACGACCGGGATCACGGCCCGGTCGACGATCAGGCCGGCGATCGTGGGGAACCGGGGGATGGCGGCGCCGACCTCGGCCGGCATCAGCGCGGCGATCATGCCGCCGATCGGGGCGTACGGGTCGAGCGCGTTCTCGTACTTCGCGGTGACCGGCACGGTCCGGCCGCCGGCGGTGGTCAGCAGGAACCCGTCGTAGGCCCAGCTGCTGACCGACTCCCCGCCGTCGTGGCGCCACGCGTCGACCGCGTCGGTGATCTCGTCCCAGCGGACCGGCCGCGGCGGCCCGTCGGGGTCGACCTCGGCGAAGCCGCCGCCGTAGGCGTACAGCCACCGGGTGAACCGGCGGCGCCGCGTGATCAGGACGCACACGACGACGTACGGGCCGACGAGGAACGGCAAGACGCCGATGAACGGCAGCGCCCGGTCCGGGTTCCACAGCACGAGCAGGACGACGCCGGCCACGTACGCGACGGCCGGTGCAACCAGCCACAGCACCCGCCGCGCGCCGAGCGGCGGGAAGACCTCGGTGTGGTAGATGCCCAGCGGGTCACCGAGGCCGAGCCCCTGGCCGACCCGCACCGCATGCTCCCAGTTCGCGGCGTGGTCCTGCCGCCGGCGCTCGACCCGCTGGCCGAACCGCTCGTCCAGCCGCCGCCGCGCCTCAGGGCTCATCCCCATGCACACCTGGATAGCACCGCCGGGCAATCCCGCCTCAGCGGCCGGCGAGCCAGCCCACCCACTCCGGGATGCGGCGGAGGCTCTTCGCGGTGCCGCGGAGCCGGGCCAGGCACTCGGTCGCGGACCGGGCCCGGTCGGCAGGGTCGTCGCCGCGGTGGCCGAGGGCCCGCCACAGCAGCCACTCGGCGGTGCGCAGCTGCGCCTCGACGATGCCGTGGAAGAGCGCGGGGTCCGGCGGGATCGGGCGGCCGCCCGCGCGGTGGTAGGCGGCGACGGTACGGCTGAAGGCCCGCCGCTCCTCGAAACCCATCGCGAGGGCCGAGCGCAGCAGCTCGTGCTCGGCGAGGTCGGGGCCGGCGCCGTCCCAGTCGAGCAGCACCGGTCCGGCCGCGGTGAGCAGGACGTTGTCGGGTTTGATGTCGCGGTGGGAGGCGACCGGTGTCAGCGCCGGGCCGGGCCGGGCGAGGTGAGCCAGGGCCGCCGCGACGGTCGGCAGGTGCTCGCGGACCTGCCGGGCGAAGTCTGAATCGTGCCCGGCGAGCCACTCGTGCCAGGCCTCCAGGGGGTACAGCGCCGGTTGCGGCTGCCCGTCGGCGGCGGGTTCGCGGTGCAGCTCGGCGAGGGTGGCGCCGGTCCAGTCGGCGAGGTCGTCGCCGGGGTCGGCGGGGTTGTGCCCCGTCGCACCAGCGGTGCAGCTGCCAGTGCCGCGTGGCGCCTTCGGCCTCGATCGCCGCGACCAGGGGTGGCAGCCGCTCGGGCCGGCTCACCCGGGCCGCCCGCTCGATCCGGGCGGCGGCGTGGTACTCGTCCCACCACCACGCCTCGTCGACGACGTTGAGCCGTTTGGCGGCGTAGCTGCCGGTCGACGTCCGCAGCCGGTACACCGCGTGGGAGACACCCCCGCCGATGCGCACCAGCGGCGCGACCGGGCGGCCGGCGTCGAACGCGGCGGCGACCAGCGCGGCGGTGTCTATGACGACCGCAGCCGTTCGGCGTGGGCGGCGTCGGCGGCGGCGACCCCGGCCGGACCGCTGCGCAGCAGCCGCCAGTGGGTGACGACGCCGTCTGGTCCGGTCAGCTCGCCGGCGGCCAGCGCCCCGTCGATGCCGGCACGGACGCGGGGCTCGTCGGCGGGCTCGGCGGCGAACAGCACCCGCAGCCGCAGCTCGTCGCCGTCGCGGACCGTCGCGGTGTGGTGGGCGGCGAGCGGGCACGGCGGCTCGTGGTCGTAGGCGCCGCACAGCGCGACGGTGATCGCGCCGCCGGGGGCCCGATCGTCGCCGGTCAGGTCGAGCACCGCGGTGTGGGCGTAGGTCTCACGCATGCCAGCAGTATGCCCGGTAGGGTCCCGGTGTGATGATCGAGATCCATGACCATGACCCAGCCTGGGCGGACGCGGCCCGGCGGGCGGTCGAGGAGCTGACCGCGGCGCTGCCCGGGCTGTTCGGCGCCGTCGAGCACGTGGGCAGCACCGCCGTGCCGGGGCTGGCGGCGAAGCCGGTCATCGACCTGATGTCGGCCACCGTCACGCTCGACGCCGTGGTCGAGGCCGACGAGGTGCTCGGGTCGCTGGGGTACCGCCGGCTGGAGACCGGCATGCGGGGCCGGCTGTTCTACCGGCGGGACGGTTCGCCGGTCGCCTACCACCTGCACGTCGTGACCGCGGACACCTGGGACACGCGCAACGAGCGGCTCCTGCGCGACCACCTGCTGCGCGATCCGGCGGACCGCGACGAGTACGGCGCGCTGAAGCGGCGGCTGGCCGGGGCCGGGCACGACGGCGACGCGTACACGCGGGCCAAGACCGCGCTCATCCAGCGGATGGTCGACGCGGCCCGCGACGCGCGGGGGCTGCCGCGCGTCGACGTCTGGGAGGACTGACCTCGGCACTCAGCGTGCTGACAGGTTCCTCTCCGCATGATGTCGCGCATGCGAGCGGTCATGTTCAACGCGTACGGTCCACCCGAGGTCCTCACCCAGGTGTCGCTGCCGGCGCCGGAGCCGAAGCGCGACCAGGTGCTGGTCCGCGTGCACGCCACGACGGTCACCACCGCCGAGTGCGGGATGCGCCGCGGCGAGCCCCGCTGGGGTCGGGTCATCCTCGGGCTCCGGCGGCCCCGCAAGGGCATCCGCGTGCTCGGCCTGGAGTTCGCCGGCGAGGTCGCCGCCGTCGGGCCGACGGTCAGCCGGACCAGGGTCGGGGACCGGGTCTTCGGGTTCACGGGCTTCTCCGTCGGCGCGAACGCCGAGTACAAGTGCCTGCCGGAGAAGGCGTCGTTCACCACGATCCCGGACGGGGTCGGCTACACCGAGGCCGCGGCGGCCGTCGACGGCTTCACGACCGCCTGGCACTTCCTGCGCACCATGGCCGGCATCCGCGCCGGGCAGCGGGTCCTCGTCATCGGCGGGTCGGGCAGCATCGGCACGTACGCCGTCCAGATCGCCGCCCACGCCGGCGCCGAGGTCCACGCCGTGTGCAGCGGCCGCAACGCGAAGCTCGTCGAGTCCCTCGGCGCCACCCGCGTGCACGACTACACGGTCTCGGACTTCACCACCAGCGGCGAGCGGTACGACGTCGTCTTCGACACCGTCAGCCGCAGCTCGTTCGCCGCGTGCCGCCCGGTCCTCGCCCCGCGCGGCTGCTACCTGCCCACCACCGGCATGGTGAACAACGTCCACGCCCTGCGCACCGCCGTCACCGGCGGCCCCCGCGTCCGCACCGGCATGTCGGTCCGCAAGCACGCCGCCCTCGCCGACCTGCGCGACCTCCTCGCCCAGCAACGCATCCGCGTCGTCATCGACCGCACGTACCCGATGACCGAGATCGTCGAGGCGCACCGGTACGTCGACAGCGGCCACAAGGTCGGCAACGTCGTCGTCACCGTCTGAAATCCACTGTGGCCGGTGCGGGTGCTGCGGCAGAATCCCCGGGCGTGACCGACTTCCTCGTGCTGCCGCCCAGGCTCGACGCGACCGCCCGGCTGCTGGCCGCCGCGGCCCGGCGGCGGGGGCTGCCGGTGGTCCAGGGGCCGCACGAGCCGCGCGGAGCCGGGCACGTCTACGGCGGGCCGGTGTTCGCCGGCGGGGTGGCGGCGGCGCTGGACCTGGCGCTGCTCGAGCCGGCCGACGACTGGCTGGTGACCTTGCCATACCGGTACACCTGCCGCGACATCGTCATGAGCACCGTCGGCGACGCGCGGTGGACGCGGACGCCGGTGTTCGTGAAGCAGCCCCGGGACAAGGACCTGCCGGCGACGGTCTACGCCGACGGGTCGCGGCTGCCGGCGCTGGCGGCGGACACGCCGGTGCTGGTGAGCGGGATCGTGTCGTTCCTGGTGGAGTACCGGCTGTTCGTGCTCGACGGGGTCGTGCACGCGGGCAGCCGGTACGCCACGCACGGGCGCCTCGACCCGGCGCCGCTGGACGGGTGCCGTGACCGGGGCGCGGTGCTCGAGTTCGCGGGCGGGCTGCTCGGCGCGTGCGCGGGCGGGCTGCCGAGCGCGGTGGTGGTGGACGTCGGGCTGGCGAGCGACGCAGACCGGGGCGAGGAGCGGTGGGCGGTGGTGGAGGCGAACATGGGCTGGTTCAGCGCGTGCTACGCCGCCGATCCGGACCGGGTGCTCGACGTGGTGCTGCGCGCGGCGGGCCCGCGCGACCGCCTCCTCCCCCGCGACGCGCCCTTCGACCGGGCGGGCCGCTGACGCCTGCTCATCGCTGGACGGCGCCAGCTCTGCTCAGCGGCGGGCGAGGCCGTCGAAGACGATGGCGAGCATGCGGGCGCGGACGTCGTCGTCGAGGCCGGCCTGGGAGGCGGCGCGGGAGGTGGCGACCAGCAGCGCGTACACCTCGGGCAGCTCGGCGTCGTCGCGGACGGCGCCGGCCCGCTGGGCGCGCTCCAGCAGGGCGCCGAACGAGCGGCGCAGGCCGAGGGACGCCTGGACCGCATCGGTGTCGCCGCCGCCGGTCAGGTCGTGCAGCGCCTCGCCGATGGCGATCTTCGTGGCGGCGTCGGCGACGAGGTGGCCGAAGAAGCCGAAGAACGCCGCGCCGGGGTCGGCGGCGTCCAGCAGCGCGTCGGCGTGTGCGCGGAGCCGGTCGAAGCGGCGTACCAGGACCGACTCCACCAGCGCCGTCTTCGTCGGGAAGTGCCGGAAGACGGTGGCGATGCCGACGCCCGCGAGCCGGGCCACCTCTTCGGTCGAGGCCGCCTTGCCGCCGGTACCGAAGACGTGCTCGGCGGCGTCGAGGATGCGCTGCCGGTTGGCCTGCGCGTCGGCGCGTGGTGGACGGCCGGGCATTCGCATCGCTCCCCTTGTTCCGGAGTCGCGACTCCGTATAATCGGAGTCATGACTCCACATCGTAGTCCCCGCGAGGTGTTCCTGGCGCTCGTCACCGGCGTGGCCGAGGGGCGGTGGGAGGAGCTGCCCGACCTGTACGCCGAACAGACCAACGTCGTGCACCCGTTCGACCCGATGCGCGGGCCGGCGCTGCGCTCCCGGGACGAGCTGCGCGCGCACTTCGCGCCGACCGGCACGGGACCGGCGCTCGACCGCCGCGCGACCAACATCACCATCCACGAGACCGTCGACCCGGAGGTCGTGATCGCCGAGTTCGAGTACCAGGGCACCGCCGACGGCAAGCCGTTCACGCAGCCCGGCATCTTCGTGCTCCGGGTCCGCGACGGCGAGATCGTCAGCTCCCGCGACTACTTCGACCACGTCACCGGCGCCGCCATCCGCGGTCGCCTCGACGACCTGGTCGCGGCCGTGAAGGCCCGCGGTTAGGGCCCGCCGTCAGCCCAGGCGGTCGAGGATGAGCTCGTGGATGGCCTCGAGGAGGTCGACCTCGCGCTCGGAGTGGGCGGTGACGGTGACGGCGGCGCGGCGGGTCGGGCAGATGACGGCGTACTGGCCGTAGCGGCCGTCCATCCGGTACATGCCGTCCCGGTCGATCCAGACGCCGAGCCCGTAGCCGTGGTTGAACCGTTCGCTCTCGATGATGCTGCTCGTGTCCGCGAACTCCCGCGTCATCCGCCGCACGTAGTCCGCCGGGACGAGCTGCCGGCCGTTCCACTTGCCTTCCCGCAGCAGCAGCCGCGCGAAGCGGGCCAGCTCGCCGGTGCGCAGGAACAGGTCGCTCGCCGCGAACGGGAACCCCTGCGGGCACGTGTGCCAGGCCGGGTTGTGCAGGTCCAGCGGCCCGAACAGCCGCGGCATCAGGAAGTCCCGCACGTCGGCGCCGGTGGCCCTCGCGATGACCCGCCCGATCGCGTACGGCCCCGAGTCGGTGTACGCGAACCGGGTCCCCGGCACGGCGTCCAGCGGCGCGGCCACGATCTCGTGCAGCAGGTCGAGCGCGTCGACCCGCATGTCGGCGAACCATTCGTGGCTCGTGCCGCTCGCCATCGTGGCGAGGTGCCGCAGCGTGACGTCCTCGACCCCGTCGGCCGCGATGGGCCGCAGCTCCGGGAAGTGGTCGAGGAGCCGGTCGTCGAGGCTGAGCCGCCCCTCGGCCTCGGCGATCCCGAGCGCGACGGAGGTGAACGTCTTCGACACCGAGTACAGGTTCACCCGGTCGTCGGACCGCACCCGCCGCTCGACGTCCTCGTCACCCTCCCGGTGCACATGCACCCCGTACACGCCGAGGTCCCGCTCTCGGTTGGCTCTGATGAAGTCGTCCAGGAGCTCCTCACCCACAGCCGGATCGTACCGGCCCGACCGTTTCGCCACCGCCGCCTCGCCGATCATGACCGCCGCCGGCACCTCCCCGAGGAACGCTGCCGCGTACACGTCCTCGCGGCCGGCGAGACGCCCGCGCAGCTGCCTGAACCGCAGCTCGAAGGCGACGATCTCGTCGGGCGGCAGCGCGGCGAGGAGCCCGATCAGCGCGTCCGCCAGCCGGTCGCCGAGGTCGTCGCCGATCGGTCCGGCCGCGGCGCGGGCCGCCTGGACCAGCTCCCAGCACCGGTCGCTGTCCATCGGGTGGAGGGCACCGGTGGACCGTACCGGGCGGGTCAGGGGGTGGCGAGGAGCAGGGCGATGCTGCCGGCGATGTCGGTCTCGCCGAGGTCGGGGCCGCCGCGCTGCCACACCCGGAACACGTCGTCGGCGAGGGCGGTGACACACGGGTAGGCCCTTGCCGGCAAGGACGGGTCGCGGACGCTGAACACCCGCATGTGGCTGACGACGACGGGGGTCAAGGCGCGGAGGCGGGGCTCGTGGAAGGCGGCGACGATGAACGGGACGAGCGGCGCGTGGAGCCAGCCCCGGTGGTTCGAGGCGTACCGGTGCCACATGTATTCGCGCTCGTCGCCGCGTTCGCGGGCGGCCAGCATCTCGACTGGGCCGAGCAGCGGGAACTTCGCGGCGAGGGCAGGCGCGGTGGAGCCGGACTGCCACCGGGCGGCGAGAGCGGCGGCCGTGGGCAGGTCGGGGACCCAGCCGTCGGCGATGCCGAGCGTGCCGTCGTAGCACCGGATGTTGTACGCCTTGCCGATCGGTGGGGTGGCCAGGTGGTCCCAGTCGTAGGCCGCCACGCGCGTGGTGCGCGGGCCGGCGCCGACCACCGCGTGCTCCGACGGGCAGGCGACGTCGTGCCGCGGGGAGACCGGCAGGACCACGCCGGTGCGGTCGAACTCCACCCGGAGGGCGGCGGCGAGGTCACCCGTGGCGGGGTTCATGCCGTGTCGCCGAGCAGCAGCCGCAGGCCCGTGAGGGTCAGGCCGGGCGGGGCGCCGGTGAGTTCGAACGCGGCGTTGAGACCGGCGGGGGCGACGTCTGGCGAGCGGCGGCCGCAGATGTGCAGGACGCGGGCGATCGTGACCGGGTGCCGGGTGGTGCCGTCGGTCAGCCAGAGCCGGTCGCCGCGGGTGAGGTCGCCGTCGTGGGGGCGGCCGGTGACGGCGATGCCGCCGGATGGGATGGGGAAGGAGTCCTCGATCAGCATCCAGGTCACGGCGCCAAGGTTAGCGAGCGGCGAGCCAGGCGGCCGCCCGTCGGGCCGAGGCGCGGGACAGCCACGCGTCCTGGACGACCTCGGCGAGCTCGGCGTGGGTCAGTTCGCCGATCCGGCTGGCCCGCAGCAGCACCGACGGGTGGCCGTCGAAGTGTGCGGTGGTGAAGAACGGCGTCGACGCGTCCTGGATCAGGGCCTGCTTGTCCGCGTCGGACTCGACCCAGAAGACGATCACGTCGGGGTACCGCTCGCCGGTGGCGGGGTCGACCGCGTCGGGGCGCGGGTTGCGGAAGAAGACGAAGGACTTCCCGCCGACCTGGTAGACCGGGTTGTCGCCGGAGCCGTGGACGACGGTGACGTGCGGCATGCCGGCGGCCAGCACGTGCACGTCCTCGACCGCCGCGGGCCGCCCGTCAACCTGAGACACGCCCCAACGTACCAGCGGATCCGGGCCGTCCCTCGCCGAAGTCCCAGCCGGGAATGTCCCAGGCGGACACCCAGCGCCCGCCGGCGTCGACCTGGCCGAGCGCGTAGCCGTTGGCGGCCTCGACCTCCTCGGCGGCCCACTGCGGGATCGGCGCCGGCCACGCGTTGAACCAGGCGTGGGTGAGCAGGGTGGCGAAGGCGGTGCCGGTCATGGTGCTCAGGGCGTGCAGGCAGCGACGGGCGGCGGTGAGGTCGGGGTCGACGAAGACGAAGCGGCCCAGCTGCCGCTGGATCACGGCGGACGCCGGGCCGTGATCGAGGCGGGCGAGGTGGTCGACCAGCGGGCCGCGGACGGGCACGTCGAGGTCCGAGTCGAGGACGTCGCACAGCGACGGGGCGGCCTCGACCGGCCAGGCGGTCGAGGCGAGCTCGGACCAGCGGCCCGCGAGCGCGAGCCGGCGGACGGTGCCGTGCGGGCGCAACGGTCTGGGTCCGGCCAGTTCGCACGGCGGCTCGCCCCAGTCCTCGGTGCGCCACGCGTGCGGCCACGGCGGCGCGATCCGGCCGGCGGCGATCAGGGACCGCGACTCGAGGTCGTTGCGGTAGTGCAGCGGCACCACGGTCAGCGGCAGCTCGTCGCCGGTGCGCCGGTCGTACGCGGCGCGGGGACGGATGCCGTGCCGGGGTCCGGGCCCGCGGGTCGCCCACTCCTCCAGGGGCATCCTCCAGTGCGGGTCGCGGGTGGTGGCGTAGGCGATCAGGACGTGCTCCGGCACGTCCCACGCGGGGCCCAAGGAGTGCGACGCAGGGTCCACGGTCACCGGAGCAGCCTGGCACGCGCACCTGGTGACAACCTGGCCGCGAGCTGGGACCTGGCCGTGGCTGGAGAACGGCGCGCTACCTCCGCCAGGGGAACCATTGCAGCGTGTCGCGCCAGGCGGGGCGATCGGTGGCCCAGCCGGTGACGATGTCGAGCAGGGCGTCGACGCCCGCGGCCTCGGGCTGGGGCGGGAGGTAGGCGCAGTAGTGGCGGTCCTCGCCGCCTTCGCGGAACTCCACCTGGAAGCTGCGGTCGTCGTTGAGGTAGACCTGCAGGTAGTACTGGTCGCGAGGCGCCAGGTCGAGGCGGCCGACGACGAGGTGCCGGTCGTTGAGGTCGAGGCCGGCGAGCAACTCGGCCAGGGTTGCCGGGTCCGGGTCGTCCCACGTCTTGCCGGAAGACAGGGTCGCGCGCAGCGCCAGGGCCGCCGCGGAGGCACGCACCGCGGGCGTGGGGGCGAACGACACCGGCGCGGGGCGCGACCGGCCGACGGTGGTCAGGTCGGCGGGAGCCGGGGCGACAAACTCGCCGGCCTGGTGCTGGCGCAGGCGGCGCAGCATCTCCGGCAGGTCGGTGACGGGGAAGCACACCTGCAGCAGCCGGTTCTCGAACTTGGACGGCTGAGGCCAGTCGAACATGGCCACGTCGCTCGGCCTGATCTTGACGTCCCAGGCATCCGGGGCGGCCCAGTGGGTCATCCGGGCGTAGAAGGCGTCGCGCGGCCCGGCGTTGGCGAGCGCCGTGAGGAACCACAGGCCGTCGTCGACCGGGAAGTCGATGAACGCCCAGCCGCGGCGGGACTCGATGAAGGCCGCCATGTGTGGCAGGACATCGACCCAGCTCGCGTTGCTCTCTCCGGCGTCCTGGCAGCTGGTCAGGGTGTGGAGCCCCTCGCGCCACAGCAGTTCGATGAGCGGGGCGAGCAGCTCGTCCACCTCGGCGCGACGGGTGCCGACGTGGACGGTCCGCAGCGGGTGGATGTTGTCGCTCATCGGCCCAACCTATCCGCCACAGCCCTCACACCGCAGCGACCACCGCCTCAGGAGAGACGGTGGTCGCCGGTGCGAGGGTGGTGCGTCAGCCGCCGATCAGCAGGCCGTAGTCAGCCATCGCCATCGCGATGTCGGACTGGGCCCAGAACCGGTGGAAGGTGAACGTCGGCGCGGGGCCGGTCCCGTTCAGGTAGGCCTGCACGGCCGGCCAGTTCGGGTCGTTCTTGTAGAAGGAGCGGGTGTCCAGGAAGGACTTCCCGGGGGCGATGACGTCACCGTTGGGCATGACGCCGCTGTACCCGGACGGGATGTACAGGCCCTGCTGGTTGGACGAGGACCAGATGTCGTCGAAGCGGTTGTAGTCGGTGCGGGTCTCCGGGATGCCGACGCCCTTGCTGTCGGTGTGCAGCCAGATGCCGTCCAGGAGCTTCTTCGCCGTGGTCTTCGCCGCGGTGTTGTTGGCCTTCGCGCCGTAGTAGGTCAGCAGGCGGGCGTACGCGGCCGCGATGCCCACGTCGGTGCCGGTGCTGACCACGCTGACGTGGAGGTTGGTGTTCGCGGCCGGGCTGGCCGGGTTCCAGGTCGCCGGCGCGCCGGTCCACTGGAGCGTGTCGGGGATCTTGAAGTCGCCGTTCGCGGTGAACGTCGTGTTCGCGATCGCCCAGGCCACCCACTTGTCGAGCATCGTCTTGGCCTTGGCGTCACCGGTCGCGTAGTAGTACTCCGCGACCCGCTCCACCGACCACGCCTGGAAGCCGAACCACTGGTTGGACGGCGGGTCGTGGTAGACCGGCTTCTCGTCGTAGAACATGCCGTAGAACGTCGGCGTGCCGGCCGGCGGCACCGAGTAGTTGCCGCCCCAGCTGTTGGTGGCACCACCGGCGAACGCACCCTCGGAGGACTGCAGCCACTGGTAGAACTCCAGCTGCCGGCCGAGGCTGGTCTGCCAGTCGCCCTTCGCCGACGGCGAGCGCGGCGCGAACCCGGTGACGTTGGACAGCACGTACGCCGCCAGGGGGTTCTGGTAGCCCTGGTGGTTGTGGCTGGAGCCGATGCGCCACGACCACTGGCCGCCCGCGTCGCCGCCCCACGCGTAGTACCAGTTCAGCAGGTACGCGGCGGAGTCCTTGCCGGTGCCGGCGGCGCAGCCCGTCGACGTGCAGCCGGGCTTCTTGAAGTACTTGTCGTACATCGCGTACCGCAGGTAGTCGCCCATCTTGGCGGCCTTGCCGACGACGGTGGCGACGTCCGCGGCCTTGCCCTGGGCCGAGGCCCACTGCTGCGCCCAGTACGCGGCCTGGATGGCGCGCGCGTCGGCGTCGGGGGCGTTGGTGTAGCGCCACTGCTTGGCCGGCGAGCCGTCGATGAACAGCGGCAGGAAGCCGCCGTTGGCCTTCGCGCCGAAGCGGAAGTCCTCACAGGACGGGTGGGCGACGGTCTCCCACACCGACTCCTGCGGGCCGCGCTGGTAGGTGTTGATGTACGACACCGTGGAGCCCGGCTGCGGGGTGCACGAGCTGAAGCCGTAGACGTTGTCGACGTCCTCGAGCCAGTGCATGCCGTACACGTCGGTGTTGCCGTAGGTCGAGGTCAGCTCCGTGTACAGCGGGTCGACACCGACCTTCACCGACGAGTCGAGGTGGCCGCCCTGCTGCGGGTACAGGCTGGGCTGCCCGGCCTCGGGCGCGTAGTCGGCGGGGTCGTTCGGGTTGTATCCGCCGGTCGGCTGGTTGGCGTGGGTGGGGATGATGTACTTCTCCATCGTGTCCCAGGCCTTGTTGAACGGGGCCCAGTCCTGCTTCACCCGGCCGTACTGCGCCTCCAGCCACAGCCAGAAGCTGAACGCCTCGGACGTGGTCTCGTGGCCCCAGTCCGGCGCCTCGACGACGAGCGTCTCGATCGAGTGGTAGGGCACGCCCTCCGGCGAGAAGTACCCGGAGCTGTGCAGCTTCTGGTACTGCTCGAGGAACCGCTGGACGTACACGCCGCCGGCGACGTCGTCATCGCTCTCGTTCGCCGGTACCGACGCCGACGCCCAACCCGTAGCGGTCAGGTTGATCGTCGCGGCACCGTTGGTGGTGTCCGCGTCCTGGGCGCCGGAGACGGTGACGACCTGCGCGACGTTCCAGTTCGCGGCCGTGAACGTCAGCGAGGTCGGCGACGCGGTGATGTCGGTGTCGCCGGTACGGGCGACCGCCACCGTCACGTTCGAGGTGGGTGCCTGGTTCAGCTTGACCGACAGCGGCGTCGAGCCGCCCTCGGGCACGGTCAGCGGCGACGGCGTGGCCACGATCGACGGCCCGACGAACGGGTCGACGAACACCGGCACCGCCGCGGACGTGGTCACCGCGCCCTTGCTGTCGTAGGCCTTGGCCTGCAGGCTGTACGCCCCGGTCTGGCTCGGCACGCTGGCCCAGCTGTACGTGTACGGGGCGGTCGTGTCCTGCCCGAGCAGCAGGCCGTCGTGGTAGAACTCGACCTTCGCGATCGAGTCACCGGCGTCCGGGTCGCTGGCGGTGACGGCGATCGGGATCGTCGCCGGCGCCGTGTACCGGGTGTTGGCGGCCGGCGAGGTGATGGCGACCGTCGGCGCCTGGTTCGGGCCTGTGCAGGTCACGCCGTTGAGCGAGAAGCTCGTCGGGTTGACGTTGGTGCCGCTGTACCCGGCGTTGAAGCCCGGGTTGACGGTGCCGTTGCTGGGCAGGTTGCCGTTCCACGGGGCGTTGCGGATCGTCACCTGGTTGCCGGTCTGGGAGTAGTCGCCGTTCCAGCTCTGCTGCACCTGCTGGTTGCCGGCGAACGTCCAGGACACGTTCCAGCTCGTCAGGGGGTCGCCGAGGTTCGTCACCAGCAGATCGCCGGTGAAGCCCGTCGGCCATTGGCTGCGTACCGAGTAGACGACCGTACAGCCGGCGGCGGCGTGTGCGGGTCCTGCCGGCATGACGAACAGCGTGCCGGCGGCCAGGAGGCCGACGGACGCCACACGCATCCAGCGTTGGGTCCGGGTGGTCATGTGTGGGGTGCTCCTCGTGAAAGTTTCTGGGCGGAATACGGGCACGCGACAGTGCGGCGGCGTTGGTACATAAGCCAGTCGCTGCGTGTGCCCCGTCGGCTCCCAGACGCGAGGTGGCGCTGATTCTGGCATGGGAGCGCTCCCGGGACAAGCGTCCTGATTTCACCTATGGTCGCGACGGCTATCGATCCACCGGAGGTGATGCCAACCCTTTTCGCGGCTCCCATCGCGAACCGGGGTGCGGCGGCCGGCGTCTGCAGCGCCGCCGCCGTACCCACCCAATTCGTGTTAGTTCTCAGCGGTACGGGTTAGACAACCCCGAGGTCGACAACGAAAGGGGACCGTCATGACCCGTCCGATCGCGGACCTCGAACAGCACCCGGACATCCTCGAGCTGCGGGCCCACTACGACCGCGCGGCGGAGACGCCGACCGCGCACATCACCGACGGTGGGCTGCTGCTCGCCGGGATCTACCTCACCCTGTCGCCCTGGATCGTCGGCTTCGCGCCGTTCGAGGGTGACCTCGCGGTCAACAACTTCATCTGTGGCGTGGCCGTCAGCTTCCTCGCCGTCGGCTTCGCCGCGGCGTACGGGCGCACCCACGGCCTCACCTGGGTGCCGGTGGTGCTCGGCGTGTGGACGTTCGTCGCCCCGTGGGTCATCCAGGGGGCCCACCCGTCCGGCGGCTCCATCGCCAACAACATCGTCATCGGCCTCGTCATCCTCGCGCTCAGCCTGATGACGATGATGACGATGCGCCTGCCTTCCGGCCGTGGCCGTGACCGTGAGCGGAACCGGCGGTGACATGGCGGTCATGTGAGGTGACCACTGGTCACATCGGGGTGAATTCTTCCCGGCTCGGCGTGCACCGGCCGGGAAGAGTGGCTAGACATTCAGCGTGAACCGCGACAGCCGCCTGCCGGCCCTCACCGGTCTGCGCTGGGCGGCGGCGCTCGTCGTGTTCGGCCAGCACACCCTGGAGCTCTTCTACGACTCGGACCTGGTCGCCCCGCGACCGGTCCGGGCCGTGCTGTGGGCGCTGCTGGTCAACGGCGGCGCGATGGGCGTCTCGTTCTTCTTCGTGCTCTCCGGCTTCGTCCTGACGTGGTCCGCCAAGCCCGGCCCGTTCTACTGGCGGCGGTTCACCAAGATCTACCCGGCGACGCTGGTGACCACCCTCCTCGCGCTGGTCGTGGTCGGCGGCGCCTCGCCGCTGCAGCTGGCCACCCACCTGACGCTCACCCAGACCTGGTTCCCGCACGCGTCGGTCTTCCGCGCGCTCAACCCGGTGAGCTGGTCGCTGTCGTGCGAGGCGTTCTTCTACCTGTGTTTTCCGCTCCTGTACCGGCTGCTGCGCCGGCTCGGACCCAGAGGTCTGTGGACGGTCACCGCCCTCCAGGTCGCCGCGGTCCTCGGGATCGGCGCCGCCCTCACGTACGCCGGCCGCCCGTTCGCGCTCTGGCTCGGCTACGTGTTCCCGCCGGTCCGGATGGCCGAGTTCACCCTCGGGATCGCCGTGGCGCTGCTCGTGCGGTCCGGCGCGTGGCGCGGACCGGACCTGCGCTGGTCGTTCGTGCTGGTCGGGGCCGCCGCCGTCCTCGCGCTGAAGGCCCCGTACCCGCTCAACCAGCACGCCCTGACGCTCGTGCCCGTGACCCTCGTCGTCGCCGCGGCCGCCCGCGCCGACCTCGCCGGTGTCCGCACCGTCTGGACCCGCCCGTCGCTGCGCTACCTCGGCGAGGTGTCGTTCGCGTTCTACCTGGTGCACTACCTGACGTACCTCACCTACGACCGCCTCGGCCTGCTCCCGCACCGCGCCGGCCCGCTCGTCGCCGCCCTGATCACCGTGTCGGTGTTCGCCAGCAGCCTCCTCGGCGCCATGGCCGTCCACCACGGCGTCGAGCTGCCCGCCCTGCGTCTCCTGCGCCGCCGGCCCCCAACCGCCGCCGTCGCCGGGGCCGACCCGGCCACCGTCGAGGCCCCGCTCCCTGCCGCCGCCCGTCCCTGACACCGTCCGGCTCGCCTCCGTGCGGGGTGCCGGCCGGACCCGCTACGCTGCCTCCCCGTGATGGACTTTCTCGAGGTGTCGGCGGGGTTCCCGAGCCAGCAGGACGCGGCGTACGTGGCCCGCTCGGTCATCCACACGCGGCTCGCCGTCGCGGCGCGGGTCGAGGGCCCCGTGCTGTCCATGGGCTGGCGCGACGGCACCCTCGTGGAGGCCGAGGAGTGGCGGCTGCTGCTCACCGTCCAGGCGGACCGGTTCGACCAGCTGGCCGCGTACATCATCAGGCGCCACCCGCGGCCCGACCCGCACATCGTCGCCGTCCCGCTGCGCCGGCACGTCGGCGTCGAGGCCGCCGAGCCCGCGCCGTCGGGCGGCGTCCCCCTATGACGGCAGGCGTTCGAGGGCGGCCTCGACGCGGGTAGCGGCGCCCGCGTAGTGCAGCTTGCGGGCCAGCCGCAGCGCCTCCTCCGCCTCCGCCGCGTCGCCCTTCGCCAGGGCGTGGATGCGGCGCAGGTCCGGCTCCGCGAGGCCGCCCTGGCCCGGCAGGCCCCGCTCCAGCGCGGCACCGGCGACCTCGGCGGCCTCGGCGTCCCGGCCGAGGGTGAGCAGCGCGTCGGCGTAGAGCGCCTCCAGCCGGCCGAAGCGGCGGATCCCCTCGCCGAGGGCGGTGCGCGCCTTCGCCATCCGGTCCACGCCGGTCAGGTCGCCGGTGCGGACCTCGGCCCAGCCGAGCACCATCGCCGCGAGCGCCTGGTACTCCAGGTGCCCGCCGCGCTCCGCGAGGCGCAGCGTGGCGCGGGCCGCCGTGATCGTCGCCGGCCCGTCGAACCGGTCGGCGGCGACCGCCGCGGCGTAATGGCTGATGTACATGTCGAGGAACGGCTCACCGACCCGGGCGGCGCGTTCCCGGGCGGACCGCAGGTGCCGCTCCGCGGCCTCGTGGTCGCCGAGCATCCCGCACACGATCGCCGCGGGTGCCCGCGCGCCGACGACCGGGTCCCAGTTGACGATCGGGAACACCGGCAGGTCGCCGCCGGGCAGCGCCTCCAGCGCCGTCTCGAAGCACCCGCGGGCGCGCGGCAGGTCCAGCACCGACAGCGCCGCCGCGCCCTCGTGGACCTCCGCGACGATCGTCGCCCACGGGTCCGTGCTGCCCTGCTCGCTCGCCGAGCGGGCCATCGCGACGCCCCGCGCGACGTCGCCGGCCGCGGTGTGGAACGACGCGTACCCCCACAGCGCCGGCAGGATGTCCAGCACCGGCCGGCCGCGCAACCGCACCAGCAGCGGCTCCATCGCCGCGTACTGGGCCGCCACGAACGGCGCCAGGTAGCCGTCGGTCGCCTGGTGCATGTACGCGATCCGGATCCGCAGGTCGAGCTCCGCGACGTCGCGCCGCTCGCCGGCCGGGGCACGGTGCAGCACCCCGACCGCCTCCACCAGCAGCGCCGACGCCTGCTCGTGGGCGGTCAGGTCGTACGCCTCGCCGGCCGCCTCGACCAGCGCCGGCACCACGTCGAACGGCGACAGCACCGGCAGCGCGGCCCGCAGGTGCGCGGCCAGCTCGGCGACGGTGGCGAGGCCCGTGTCGCGCAGCGCCTGGGCGGCCCGGGCGTGCAGCCTGGCCCGGCGCAGCGGCCCCTGGTCGAGGTACGCGGTCTGGCGGACCAGGTCGTGGGAGAAGCGCAGCAGCCCCGGGTCGTCGGTCGCGGTCAGGACCCCGCTGACGACCGCGGTGTCGAGCGTGTCGAACAGCGCCAGCTCGTCGATCTGCACGACCTCGCGCAGCACCGGCACCGACACGTCCCGGCCGAGCACCGACGCGACGGCGATGACCGCGTTCACCTGCCCGGGAAGCTTGGCGAGGCGGCGGCGGACCACCTCCTGCACCCGCACCGGGACGTGCTCCGGCGCCAGGGTGTGCTCGGCGACGAGGACCCGCAGCAGCTCCACCACGAAGAACGGGTTGCCGCCGGTGCGGTCCAGCAGCATCTCGACGGTCTCGGCGGGCACGTCGGCGCCGGTCACGTCCCGGGCGAGCGCGGCCACCCCGTCGGCGCCGAGCCCCTGCAACGGCAGCCGCACCGCGGACGGGTCGGCGAGCAACTCCCCCAGCGCACCCGCGAGGGGCGCCTCCGGCGCGAGCTCGGCCTCCCGGTAGCCGACGGCCAGCAGCACCGCGCTGCGCCGGACGGCCTTCGCGAACATGGTCAGCAGCACCGTCGACGGCGCGTCCAGCCAGTGCGCGTCGTCGACGACGAGGACCAGCGGCCGGTGCGTGGCGAGCCGGCACAGGCCGTCGACGATCCCCTGGTACAGCCGGGACCTGGCCAGCTCCGGGTCGGCGATCCGCTCGGCGGCGGGCAGCGGCAGCGCCTCGCTCAGCGTCGGGTCCAGGACGGCGGGCAGGTTCCCGTACGGCGCGAACGCGGTGGCGAGGGCGTCGGCGGCGCCGGGTGCGGCGGCGACGGCCCGCAGGATCTGCGCCCACGGCAGGAACACCGGCGGCGCCTCCCCGTCGACGCCGGTCCCGGTGCCGACGAGCCCGGTGGCGCGGGCGGCGAGCTCCCGCAGCAGCGCGGACTTGCCGATGCCCGGGCTGCCGGAGACGAGCAGCAGCCGTCCCCGCCCGGCAGCTGTGCTGGTGAGGAGCTCCTGCACGGTCCGCAGCTCGGCGTCCCGCCCGACCAGCCCGCCGTCGTCGGCGTCGCGCCCCGCGCCGCTGTCGCTCTGCTCGGCCGCCCCGCCTTGCGGCGGAAGGTCGGACATGTCAGATATGTCGGCCGCGGCCGGGGTGCTGACCGCTTCCGCCGGACCGGGCCGGGTCGACATCGGGGCGCCTGACGTCGGGGTGGCCGACACCGGCTCGGCCAGGTGCGGGGCCTGCCGGAGGATGTCCTGCTCGAGCTGCTGCAGGGCCGGACCCGGTTCGATGCCGAGCTCGTCCACCAGGCCGGCCCGGGCCCGGCCGTAGGCGGCGAGCGCCTCGGCCTGCCGGCCCGACCGGTACAACGCGAGCATCAGCTGACCCCAGAGCCGCTCGCGATACGGGGCCTCCGCCAGGGCGCTCTCGCTCAGGTATGCCACCTCCGCGGCACGTCCGAGCCGCAGCAGCGCCTCCGACCGCTCCTCGACGGCGATCAGGCGCAGCTCCTGCAGGCGGCCCCGCTCGGCGCGGGCGAGCGGGGAATCGCCGAGCTCGGGCAGCGGATCCGCGCGCCACAGGTGCAGCGCGTCGGTGAGCACCTGCAGCGCCACGGCCGGGTCGGTGCCGGTGCGGGCCTGCTCGACCGCGGCGGCGAACCGGGCGGCGTCGACCGCGTCGGCCGGCACCATCAGCTGGTACCCGGGCGCGCGGCTGACCAGCACCGTCGAACGATCGCGGGCAGTACGGCCCGGTTCGAGGGCACGGCGGAGGCGGGACACGTACGCCTGCAGGGAGGCGATCGCCCGCTCCGGCGGCTCGTCGGACCACAGCTCGTCGATGAGCCGCTGCACGGACACGGTCCGGCCGGGCTGCATCGTCAGCATCGCCAGGACGGCGCGCTGCTTCGGGGTGCCGGTGTCGACCGGACCGCTCTCCCCGACGACCTCGAGCGGGCCGAGGATCCTAATCTGCAGGATGCGTAACTCCCGGAGCTCCACCTCGGCCGCCGACGCTGGCTACAGCTCCACGGCGAACGATCCGTCGTCGTACGGTCCGAAGCCTGCGGCCTCCAGGAGCTCCTCGCCGTGCGCCAGAGGCGCCGCGACGAGCCTACGGGCTGGACCGGCCCGCAGGGCGTCCACCAACGAGATCAGCACCTGAACGGCGAGGTCGGAGCGTCCGCCCGGCGCGACGAGACCGACCAGTCGGACGATGGTCTCACCCGGCCGGACGACAGCCAGGGCCGCGGCGGGCTGCTCGTCCCCGTCGGCCGGGTCGATCAGCTCCCACCACTCCAGACCGTCGAACAGGAACTCGTCGACGACGGACACGCCGAGCGCGAGCCGGGTCACGGCGCGCCGCCCGGCCGGCACCCGCCGCACCAGCCGTAGTGTTTCTTTCACGTGCCCCAGCAAACCCTGCCGTTCTTGCAAACGGCTTGCTGGCCTCGCATCCGGGCGTCTACCTGCCCGAATAGCCGACACTGAGCCGGGTGCCGCCGCTCGTCCGCCACTCGATCGGCCGCCCGGCCCGCAGGTGGGTGCCCATCGCATACCAGTCGTCCACGGGCAGGCCGACGACGAACCCGTCCTCCATCGGGTCGGCCGTCACCGCCGAGCCGCCCTGGATGAACAGCAGGAAGTGCACCCCGGCCTGGTTCTGCGACCGCGGCCGCGCGGCGACCACCTCGCTCGGCTTCGACTGGTCCGGCCACCACACCCGCACCCGGCCCGTCATCGTCGTGTACCGCGGAATGAGCGCGAACCGCGGCGGCATCTGGATCCAGGCCCCGCCGAGGACCTCGTGCCGCTCCCGGTCCACGATGATCGTCAGCTCGCCCGGTCCCTCCACCACCATCACGTTCTCGTCGCGGAGGTTGCTGACGTCGTCGAGGACGGTGGACCCGTCATACGTGTCCGGGTCGACGACCGGCGGCCGCGACGGGTCGAACCACCACGGGTACGGGAAGCACGACTCGGTGGCGGCGAGGTTCGCCAGCACCCTCCCCCGGCCGTGCCGCCCGACCGCCTCCATCTCGCCGTCGAACAGCGGGACCAGCAGCAGCGGCGGCCAGTCCGCCGGGAACCACGCGCCGTCGCCGGCGGCGTGCAGGATCAGCGCCCCGCCGACCTCCGCGCCGCCGACGTCGATCGGCCGGCCGAACCCGATGACGTCGTTGACCCGCATCCGCCAGCCCTGGTGCACCGCGGCGGAGTACATGCCGATGATCAGTTCGATCAGCCCGCTGTCCAGCGGCCCCTTCCCGCCGCGGCCGGGTGGCAGCACGGCCGCCGTCACCTCCGTCAGGCCCACCGCGGCCAGCCCCACCGTGCCGTACACCCACAACATCGTGCCGGCGGGCAGCCCCGGGAACCCGACGGCGTCGTCGGGGACCTCGCACTCGTCGACGGTGATGACGAGCGCCCCGTCCGCGGCGACCACGCGCCCCGCCTGCGCGACCGCGGGCAGCCGCACCGGCTCGTCCGCGCCGCGCGGCAGCGGCACCGCCCCGACCGGCCACCGCACCTGCCAGTGCTGCGGGAACATCTCGTGGACGGGCACGGGCACCGGGCCGCTCCCGCCGGGCACGAACTTGCTCATGACCGGGCGGGCGGAGATCCGCAGGTCCCACGCCAGCCGCCAGTCCCGGCCGCCCTGGCTGACCACGGCGTGCAACCGCCAGCACAGCAGGCCGGGCTCGTCGGTGACGACGGCGAGGACGACCCGGCAGGACCCGCCGGCCGGCACCTCCGGCACCGGCACCGGTCGCAGCCGCCGCCCGTACGCGTCGCGGGCCGGCCGCACCCGCGCCGGCGCGCCGCGCGGCAGCAGGACCTCGTGCTGCGGGATCTCCAGCTCCTCGTACGCGTTCACCGAACGCTCGGCGACCGGCACCAGGCTCGGCGAGAGGATCAGGTCCGGCCTCCTCGGCGTCGCGAGGCTGGTGCCCTCGGCCACCAGCGGGCCGGTGCCGAGCACCTCCGCCGTCAGCTCCCGCAGCACGACGGGCCCACCGTCGGCGGTCAGCTCCAGGAACAGGTTGTGCCCCGTGACCGGGACGTGCACCGCCACCGGTCCGACATCCGAGCCCGGGCTCTGCACGAACGTCACGTGCGAGCGCGACACCACCTCCGCCAGGAACGGCGGCTGCTCCGCGCCCGCGGCCGGCGACGTCCGGCGGACCGGCCGGTCGAGGATCTGCGCGGCCCATGCCCGCCCGCCGCCGCTGATGCCTGTCATGCTGCTCCGTTCGCTGTCGATGTGTCGGCGATGGTGCGGAACGGGTGGCCCGCCAGGTCGACCCGGCGCACGCCGCTGCGCCCGGCGCACGTCCACTCCAGCTCGAGCGCCCACTCCACGTCGCCGCTGTCCAGGTGTACGACCAGGTCGAACACCTCCGGATCGGCCGGGGCGACCTTGAACGGGAAGTCCGCGCCACCGCCGATCGGCAGCAGCCGCGGGGCGGGCTCGTCCAGGAACACGTCGAACTGCCGGACGTCCACCGACCCGAGGTGCGGGTTGAAGTCCCCGGCCGGCGTCTCCCGCCGCGACAGCACGACCGGCCGCAGCGCGTGCAGGACGACGGCGGGCATGCTGGGCGCCTCGACGACCAGCCGCACCCTGTGCCCGCTGCCGGGCACCTCCTCGAGGCCGTTCGGCCCGCGGGTGACGACGAACCCGACGTCGTGCAGCTTGACCGTCACCTCGAGCGGGGCCTCCGGCTCGACCGGGGCGTTGCGGCGCTCGGCCCGCTGCGCGGCGAGGTCGGCGAGCATCCGCAGGTGCTCCCGGCGCCAGTACGTGACATCCACGTCCCCGGTCCCGCCGGCGTTGCGGTCGCAGGCGGCGACGAACGCCTCCACGAAGCCCCAGTCGGGCACCGTGCGGCCCTGCAGCTTGTCGTCGATCGTCGCCCGCGGGTACGGGCGGCCGGCCTGCCGGGACAGCCGCTCGATCTCGCGCAGCGACGGCTCCCCCGCCAGGCGTCTGCAGCCCCGGAGGTGTTCAGCGAAGGCCGCCAACGCGGTCGGTGTGGACACCTGAAAATCGTAAGTTGCCGATGCCCGTCCGGATGTCCGGCAACTGTCCGGAGATCCGGACGCGCGCCCCCGTCCGGGTGTTGCTCGCACGGGCCCTGCCCGCGCGTGCTGTCACACGTGTTTGAAGCGGGAGACCAGGCGCTGCAGCTCGCCGGACAGGCCCGCGAGCTCACCGCTGGCCTCGCGGCCGGCCGCCACGCTCCGGTTCGTCTCCTCCGCGGCCGCCGCCACCTCCGCGATCGTGGCGGCGATCGTCTGCGCGCCGCCGGCGGCCTCGCCGACGTTGCGGGTCATCTCGCTCGTGGTCGCGGTCTGCTCGTCGACGGCCGAGGCGATCGTCGTCTGGTACTGCGAGATCTGCCCGATGATCATGCTGATCTGCTCGATCGCGGCGACCGCGCTGTCGGTGTCGGCCTGGATCGTGCGGACGCGGGTGGCGATGTCCTCGGTGGCGCGGGCGGTCTCCTGCGCCAGCTCCTTGACCTCGCCCGCCACGACGGCGAAGCCCTTGCCGGCCTCCCCCGCCCGGGCCGCCTCGATGGTCGCGTTGAGCGCGAGCAGGTTCGTCTGCTCCGCGATCGACGTGATCACCTTGACCACGTTGCCGATCTCGGCCGAGGACTGGCCGAGCTTGGACACGGTGTCGTTGGTGGTGGTGACGACGGTGACGGCCTGCTCGGCGACCCGCGCCCCCTCGCTGGCGTTGCGGGCGATCTCCCGGATCGACGCCGACATCTCGTCGGAGGCGGCGGCGACCGTCTGCACGTTGCCGGAGACCTGGGCGGCGGTCTGGTCGGCCTCGCGGGCCCGCGCGGACACCGCCTGGGCGCTGCCGGCGACCCCGGCGGTGACCGTGTCGAGCTGGCTGGAGCTGCGGGCCACGAGTTCGGCGCTGCGCGCGAGGGCCGCGACGGTCTCGCGGACGCTGGCGGTGGCCCGGTTGACGGCGCCCGCCATGCTGCCGATCTCGTCCCGGCCGCCGACCGGCGCGGTCGTGGACAGGTCCCCGGCCGCCATCGCGTCCATGGCCCCCACGACGGGGGCGAGCCGGCGGGTGATCGACGCGGCGACGTACAGCGCCAGCGCGGTCGCCACGACCAGCCCGACGATCAGGGTGAGCAGGACCTGCAGCCGGGCGGTGGAGTACTGCGAGTGGGCGTCCTTCACCGCGGCGTCGGCGTCGGCGGCCTGGTGGTCGGCCAGTTCGGCGACCGCCGCCTCCATGCCGGGCACGACCTTGTTGAAGTCGATCGTCGCCGGCTTGCCCTGGGCGAGGTCGGCCATCGCCCCGGTGAACTGCTGCCACAGCGACGTGAACTCGTCGACGGTCCGCTGCGCGGCGACGGTCTTGGGCAGCTTCACGTACTCCTCGAGCGCCGCGTTGAGCTGCTTGATCGCGTCGCCGGTGCCCTTCTGCGCCAACGCGATCACCTGCGGGTCACCGCCCGACCCGAGCTGCATCGCCGCGTTGTGGTTGATCAGCGACTGGGCGCCGCGGATCTTGCTGAGCAGCACCAGCTCCTGGACGTTCTCGGCGCGCAACTTGCTGACCTTGCCGTCCATCGCCGCCATCCGCGACAGCGCGAACGCCCCCGTGATGACCGCGGTCAGCGCCATCGCCGTCAGCGCGAACAGGATCTTGGTCCGGATCCTGCGGTCGGCCAGCCAGCCGCCCTTGACCGTCCCTGTGTCCGCCATTGTGCACCATCCCGGAATCCGGCGAATCTCGCACTTCTCGACATCGGCGCCACATCAGGAAACTTGAGCCCCTCGAATGCCGCCGCACACACCCCCTGCGCCGTCCTAGGACGCTAGGATCTAGATGGTTGTGTCGTGGCATCGCGTCGTACGGGGGATGAACATGAACTGGAGCCAACGACTCGGCACCGTCGGCGTGTGGCGCGGCGTCATGCTGCTCGATCCGCCGCTGGCCAGGTCGATCGAGGAGCTCGGCTACGGCACCATCTGGCTGGGCGGCTCCCCGGGCTCCGACCTGCGCCCCGCCGAAGCCCTGCTCGACGGCACCGACTCGGTCGTCATCGCCACCGGCATCGTCAACATCTGGTCGTCCGACGCCGCCGAGCTCGCCGACTCGTTCCACCGCGTCCACGCCAGACACCCCGGGCGGCTGCTGCTCGGCATCGGGTCCGGGCACCGCGAGGCCAACCCGGCCCGCACCCACCCGGTCGAGTCCATGGCCCGCTACCTCGACGTCCTCGACGCGCGCGGCGTGCCCGCCGAGCACCGGGTGCTGTCCGCGCTCGGCCCCCGCATGCTCGCCCTGGCCGCCGAACGCAGCGCCGGCACCCACCCGTACCTCACCGTGCCCGCGCAGACCCGCGAGGCCAGGACCGCCCTCGGCCCGGCCGCGCTGGTCGCCCCCGAACAGACCGCCGTGCTGGACCCCGACCCGGCCACCGCCCGCCGCAGCGCCCGCGCCTTCCTCGCCATGTACCTGGAGCGGGTCAACTACACCACCAACATGCGGCGCGCCGGCTTCACCCCCGAGGATCTCACCGACGGCGGCAGCGACCACCTGATCGACAGCATCGTGGCCCACGGCGACGCCCCCACCCTGGCCGCCGCTCTACGAGCCCACCTCGACGCCGGCGCCGACCACGTCTGCGTCCAGCTCCAGCCCGCCGACTCCGACGTCGTCCCCGCCCTCCGCACCATCGCCCACGCCCTCAACCTCCACCCACCCGGCTCCCCCACCGCCCGTTGATCGAACAGCGGATCCGGTCACCATGACAGCCACATCCGCTACTCGATCAACTCGCCAGGCGTTCGGACAGACGCGCCTTCGCCGCGGGCCAGTCGGCACGGGGCATCGAATAGATCAGCAGGCTCGGCTCGCCGACGCCCTGCGGTTCTCGGCCGTTCAGGGTGGCACCGATGCGGGTGATCGCCGCTTGGGAGCGGACGTTCTCCGCCCTGATCCGCCAGACGACGGCCGCGTGCCCGAGCGTGTCGAAGGCATAGGCCATCGTCAGGAGCTTCGTCTCGGTGTTCGCCGCGGTACGCCACCACTTCCTGCCGAACCACGTGCCACCGATCTCGATGCGCCCGTCGCCGCGATGCCAGCTGTGCAGATTCGTGGTGCCGATCGCCGTCCCCTCATCGCGGGCCACCACGGCGAACGCGACCCGCTTCCCGTCGCCGACGTCCTCGATACGCCGGGACACGATCTCCCGCAGCTCCGCCTCGGTACGCGGCGTGGGCGCACTCAACCACCGCCAAACTTCGTCATCCCGCCCGCCAACACCGAACAGCGCAGGCACATGCGCCTCGGCAAGCGGCTCAAGCCGTACATGGCGGCCTTCAAGAACAATCGAACCGGGAGCCCACGCCATGCCGGCGACGCTACCCAGCACCCGCACCGCGCCGCACCCCACACACGCCGTGTCCCAGCACTCGCCACGACGCGTCAGCGACGACTGTCAACTCAGCGTGCAGCCAGGCGACGGTGCGTTCGACATACCAGCGGTGCTTGCCCAGACCGGAGCCGTGGCCGATGCCTCGGCGGGCGATGAGCGGGGTGATACCGCGGGCCCTGACGAGGCGTCGGTACTTGTCATGGTCGTAGCCGCGGTCGGCGTAGATGCGGCGCGGCCGGTGTCTGGGCCGGCCCCGCACGCCGCGGATCTGTGGACCGCGTCGAGCAGCGGCAGCAACTGGGTGCCGTCGTTGCGGTGACCGCCGATCAGCGTCACGACGAGCGGGATGCCGGCCGCGTCGGTGATCAGGTGGTCCTTGCTGCCCGGCTTGCCCCGGTCGACCGGGCTCGGGCCGGTGCGCTGCCCCCTTTGAGCGCACGCAGGTGCGACGAGTCGACGATTGCCACGGACAGGTCCAGCCGGCCGCGGCACGCAACTCGGCCAGGATCAGTTCACGCAGTTGCTGCCGGACGCCGGCGTCGTGCCACTCCTTCAACCGCCGCCAGCAGGAAGCGCCGGAGGCGCCGAACGCGGCCGTCGGCAACGCGTTCCACGACACCCCGGGTCCGGGCCTCGAACAGAATCCCTTCCAAAGCAGCCCGATCCGAGGTCCGGGTCCGGCCCGGATAGCGGTATCGCCGCTGCCGCACCGGAATCAACGGCTCCAACCGCGACCACAGCTCGTCCGTGAGCACCGCGTCAAACACCGCGTGAGTGTCGATCGCCCTGGCCAGCAACCCGATCCGCCATGCCGAGTCATTCTGAACTGATCTCTAAGGGCACCCACCAAGTCCGGCGCGACTCGCGCCCGAGGTCGCGCACGGAACCAACCACCGCACCATTCACCGCCACCAGCCACCAGCGCCGGCCGCCGCGGCAACGCTGCCACCACCCATCCGCCGCCACAGCGCAACGGCCGGGCACGAGCAGCATCGCCACCAGTTCAGCCGCCAACCGCCGGCTCCGCCTACCGCGGGCCACCAGCTCCACCTATCGCGGGCCGCCGGCGCCGGGACGCCAGTGCGCCGCTCCCCGACCGGCACCCGCCGGCCCTTCTGCCGCCGTGCCCGGCCGTCAACCGTCCGCCGCCGCGCCGCGCGGCGGAGTGGCTACGCGTCGGGGCGGTGGTCGCCGGTGGCGCCGTCGAGGAGCTCGCGCATGACGTCCAGGTGGCCGGTGTGGCGGGCCACCTCCTCGACCATGTGGATGAGGACCCAGCGGAGGGAGACCTTCTCGCCATACCAGGCGGTGCCGGTCGCCTCCACGTCTAAGGAGTCGATGACCGCGTCGCAGGTGGTGCGGGCGCGGGCATAGAAGGCGAGCACGTCGGCGGTGGACTCGCCCGGCTCGACGCGCAGGTCGGCTTCGGGGTCGTCGTCGCGGAAGGGCAGTGGCTCGTGCTCGCGGCCGAACGTGTCGCAGAACCAGCCATACTCGACCGCGGCGAGGTGCTTGACCAGGCCGAGCATCGTGCTGCCCGACGGGGTCATCGGGCGGCGCAACTGCTCGTCGTCGAGGCCGTCGAGCTTCCAGAGCACCACGTCGCGGTGCCGGTTGAGGCTGGCGTGCAGACTCTGCTTCTCATCGCCGAGATACGGCACTCGAATCGTCACGCCCGCACCGTAACAGCGAGGTACGACACTTCCGACCGGATAAACCAGGGTACGGTCGCTGCGTGACGCGGGACGAGCTGATCGCACACTGCATGGCCAAGCCCGGGGCGTGGCAGGACACCCCGTGGGAGGACGACCTCGTCGTCAAGGTCGGGCCGAAGATCTTCGCCTTCCTCGGCAACGGAACGGCCGTGGGCGTGAAGTGCGCGCCGACGCGGGAGGCCGCCGACGAGTGGCTGCGGCGGTTCCCGGAGGACGCGGCGGCTTCGCCGTACATCGGGAAGTCCGGCTGGAACACGCTGACCGTCGGCGGGAACATCCCCGACGAGGAGATCCTCGAGGCGGTCGACGAGTCGTACCGCTGGGTGGTGTCCAAGCTGCCGAAGAAGGACCGGCCGGCGTAGCGACCCGTCCGGGCGGGCGCCCGCTCCGAACCACGTTCATGGATTCGGGGACGGTCGCCGGACGGTACCGGCTGATCAAGGTCATCGGCACGGGTGGGATGAGCCGCGTGTGGCTCGCCCGCGACGAGATCCTCGCGCGGGACGTCGCGGTCAAGGAGGTCCTGGCGTTGCCGGGGCTGGCGGACCTGTGGGGGCGCACGATCGCGGAGGGCCGGGCCGCGGCGCGGCTGGCGCACCCAAACGTCGTGCGGGTCTACGACGTGCTGTTCACTGACGGCCGGCCGTGGATCGTCATGGAGTACGTGCCGTCCCGCTCCCTCGAGGAGGTCGTGCGCGCCGGCGGACCCCTCGCACCGGACGTCGCCGCCGGCGTCGGGCTCGCCGTGCTGGACGGGCTCGCCGCGGCGCACCGGGCGGGCGTCCTGCACCGCGACGTGAAACCGCCGAACGTGCTGGTCACCGGCGACAGGCGGGTGCTGCTCGGCGACTTCGGCATCGCGGTGCTGCACGACGAGGTCGACGGTCCGGAAACGCCGCTGGTCGCGTCGCCCGCCTACGTCGCGCCGGAGCGGGTGCGGGACCGCGTCTCCAGCGTCGAGACGGATCTCTGGTCGCTCGGCGCCACGGTGTACTGGTGCGTCGAGGGCCGGCCACCGTACGCGCGCGGGACGACGGCGGAGGTCCTCGACGCCCTGGCCACCGCGCCGCCGGACCCGGTCGAGCGGGCCGGGCCGCTGCGGGAGGTGCTCGAAGGGCTGCTGCGCCGCGACCCGGCCGAGCGGCTCACGGCCGGTCAGGCGCGGACGATGCTGTCGGAGGTCGCCTCGGCGCCGGCCCTGGCAGCCCCGTTGACGGCGACGTTGCGGCTGCCCGGTCCGGCGTCGGCGGCGTCGGTACCGGCCGCGCCCGCCGATCCCGTAGCAGGTCTGACACCGGTACGTGCCGGAACCGCGCACGGGGTCAACGGCAGGGACACCGACCGGCGGCGCACGGTCGCCCGGATCCTGGTGGGGGCGCTCGGACTGCTGCTGGTCGGCGGTGGCGTCGCCGGCCTGGTCGCAGCGACCGGCGACGACGGAAGCGCCCAGTTCGTGGACCGCGCGCAGGTCGGCATGAAGGCCACGGCAGCCACGTGCGCGGACGGCGCCACGCCACCTGGCACCGTGCCACCGATCCCCGGGTCGACCGGCCCGCCACCGCCCGGCGGACCGGGACTACCGGCGGGCTGGGTCTGGCACGACGACCCGGCCGGGTTCCGGATCGGGCGGCCCGCGGGCTGGGTCCGGGCGGCCGCCACGGGCATCGTCTGCCTCCTCGACCCGGCTGGCGGGCAGCGCCTCACGATCGGGCTCGCGGCGGGTCCGGTGGCCGACCGGGTCGCGTACTGGCGGGCCGCCGAGCAGGACCTCCTGCGGCTCGGCCCGCCACCGGACTACCGCTCGATCGGCATCGGTCCCGTCGTGTACGCCCGCGGCGCCGCCGACTGGGAGTTCACCTACCGCGGCTGGCACACCCAACGCAGGCTGTTCGGGGTCGGTGACGGACGGGAGGTGACGCTGTCCTGGACGACGGCGGACAGCGGGTGGGGAGCCGGGCAGGCGCTGCTCCGTACGTTCGCCGGATCCTTCGCGGCCTGACCCGAAGCGCCCCCGAATCGGCCGCGCCGCCGCTCCGGGCACGTTAGCGTTGGAGGGGCTTGGGGGCGAGGCTGCGGGGGTTCACAGGTGCGGAAACCGATCGCGGCCACGCTGCGCCCGCAGTTCACCTGGCTCGTCCTCCTGCTGCTGTCCATCGGCGCCGCACGGCTGCTCGCCGGCCACTACCTCGCCGGCGTCCACGACGGGCGGCTGCAGGCGCTCGACGACGCGCGGCAGGCCAACCAGCGGATGCTGCAGGACCTCACCGACATCGAGACCGCCGCGCTCAGGTACCAGCTGACCGGCGACCCGGCCTACCTGGAGGCGTTCCGCGCCGGCTCGGCGGACTACCCGGTCGCCCGGACGGCGGCGCTGCGGACCGCACCCGACGACCGGACCCGGGTCCTCGTCCGCGACCAGGACCAGGCCGCGCAGCGGTGGCTGGCGCAGGTGGCCCTGCCGATCAGCGCCCTGCCCGCCGGCCGCCCCGGCGCCGACGCGGACCGCAGCGCCCGCGGCAAGGACCTGTTCGACGCGATCCGCGCGGCAAACGTGGCCGTGACCACCGCGGTCGAGGACACCCGGAAGACCACGACGGCGGCGTACCGCCGAACCGACCGCGTCCTCGAGGCGGCACTCGCCCTGCTGTCGCTGCTACCGGCGCTGATCGCGGTGCGCGTCTACCGCTCCGTCCGCGCGCTGCTCACCGCGCCGCCGACAACGCCTCGCGACCCCCTCGACGAGCCGCCCGCCACCGCCCCGGTCGGCGAGCCCGTCATCCATGACCTTGACCTGCCGACCGGTGGAGGTCGGATCGCCGGCGCCGCCCTGCCTGACCACGTTCACCGCCCGTAGCCGGCCCGGCTGCGCCCCGCGACCACCACCACAATGGCCAGAACTCCGGCGAGGACGAGCAGCCCGACCGGGTCGACGAGCCGGGTCCCAACCTCCCACGGCGGCGCGCTGTTGCGGATCCACGCGTGCCCGAGCGGCAACAGCCCGTCGATCGCCGTGGCGACCACCGCGGCGGTGACCATGGCCGCGACAACCCCTCCGATGACCGTTGCCGCCGATGTACCGGCATCGCCCGCCCCGACCGAGCTGCCCGGACGAGCCGGGTCGCCCTGCCGACGCGCGATCAGTCGGGCGGCCACCCCGCCGGTGGCCATCATCGCCAGGATCGCCGGCACGACGGTCGCCGCGACCCCCGGCAGCACCGCCGCCAGCCCGAGCCACACCACCCCCGCCGCGAACCCACACCCCACGGCGATCCCGGCGACCTCGGGCCGGACGCCGGCGCGGCGGCCGGTCACGTGTACCGCAGCCGCCAGCACCAACCCGAGCAGCACCACCCACACGACGAGGACGGTGGTCGCGTCACTGGTCCTCGGTCCCCCACCCCTCGTGATCGGCGGCACCACCCTGAGCGTCTGCGCCACGCCCAGCACTTCGAGCGCGACCACACACCCGACCGCCGCCCGCACCACCCCGGCCAGGCTCCCCCGCGCCGCCACGGGCCCGACAGGCACCGCGGCGGCCAGGACGAGGACCGCCACGACCCCGACCATGACCTCGACCCGGTGCCGCATCACCTCGAACCCGACCCCCTGAGCCACAGCCACCGCCGCGACCAGCGCCCCGGCCGCCCCCAGCCACAGCAGCGCCGCGACCCCACTCCCGCCCCACCGCTTCGCCATCGTCATGAACCAAAACTCTATCTAGATAGAGTTAGCTTGGGAAGTACCATATGCGCACATGACTATCATGCACCCATGGACGCCGACATCACCGGTCAAGCTCGCCCCCGGCCGGGTCGCGATCCCCGACTTCATCGTGGCGGACACGGACTGCACGGGCACGGCCGCCGAGGCAGCCGAGGTGGCCCTGATCGGCGAGGTTCTTGAGCCGGGTGGCGGCGCCGAGCTGATCTTCAAGCAGCACTGCTACGCCGCCGCCGGCATCCGTTGGTATCTGCTTCTGGAGCAGGAACCACTGACGTTGCGCCTGTTCCGGCTCGACGGGGACCACTACGTCGAGCACACGAGCGCCGTCGGCGGCGAGGTGCTTGATGTGCGGGAGCCGTTTCCGTTCAGGATCGACACCGCGTCGCTGCCGCGCTGAGCACCTCGCCACGGCCGCGGTTGCTACTCCGCGTAGGGCTGGTCCTTGCCCTGGGCGCTGTAGGCGAGGCTCCACACGTAGCCGTCCAGGTCGGCGAAGGTGGCGCCGTAGCCGCCCCACTGCAGGGCGGCGGGTGGCTTGAGGATCGTGGCGCCGGCCTTCTCGGCCTCGGCGATGATCTCGTCGACCCGGTCCTCGCTGCGGACGATGTACTGGAGGACCATGCCGCTGAAGCCGCTGCCGTCGGCGGTCGTGCCGACCTGGTCGGCGAGGCCCTCGCGGCCGTAGAAGCCGATCAGCGAGCCGCCGTCCTGCTCGAAGAACACGGAGACGCCGTAGTTGTGCTTGACCGTCCAGCCGAGGCCCTCGGTGTAGAACCGGGTGGCGCGGTCGAGGTCGCGGACTCCGAGCAGAATGGAGCTGACGTGCGCTTTCATGGGTTGTCTCCCGATCGTCGACGGTGTGCTGTCACAACCGGCCTGGTTCGCCGGTCATCCTCTATGACAGGCCGCGACGGAGGAATGTGACGGATGATCGGAAAAGATTGGGTGAGCGAGCGGTTCACCGAGCACCAGAGCCGCCTGCACTCGGTGGCGTTCCGGATGCTCGGCTCGTCGGCCGAGGCCGAGGACGCGGTGCAGGAGGCCTGGCTGCGGGTCAGCCGGGCGGACACCGGCCAGGTGGAGAACCCGGCCGGGTGGCTGACGACGGTCGTCGCCAGGGTGTGCCTCAACATGCTGGAGGCCCGCAAGGCCCGGCGCGAGGACCCGGCCGGCGCGCTGCCACCCGAGCCGGCCACCGCCACGGTGCCACCCGTGGACCCCGAGGGCGAGGCGCTGCTGGCCGACTCGGTCGGGGTGGCGCTCATGGTCGTGCTGGACACGCTGACGCCCGCGGAGCGGCTCGCGTTCGTGCTGCATGACGTGTTCGCCGTGTCGTTCGACGAGATCGCTCCCGTCATCGACCGGTCGCCGGCGGCGGCGCGGCAGCTCGCCAGCCGGGCGCGGCGGAGGGTGCAGGGCGCCGCGGCCGCGTCGGACGCCGCGCAGTCCCGGCGGCGGGAGATCGTCGACGCGTTCCTCGCCGCCTCCCGCAACGGCGACTTCGCCGCGCTGCTCGAGCTGCTGCACCCGGACGCCGTCTCCGGCGACGCCGCCGGCGCGCACGCGGTGGCCGCGCTCTTCTCGGGCCGGGCGCAGGCGGCCCGGCTCGCGCTCGTCGACGGCGTGCCGGCGGCCGTCTGGTCGCACCGCGGCCTGCCGAAGGCCGTCTTCGACTTCACCATCACCGACGGCCGGATCTCCGCCATCGCCTTCGTCACCGACCCTGACCGGATCAGCGATCTGGACATTGTCTTCCTGACCAGGGCCTCCGACGGCGACGCCGGCCAGGAACGGACCTGAGGCGCCGCCCGGCAGCACCAGCGGTCACGGTCAGGGGCAGGCCGACCTGGCCGGCTGGGCCGTGACCCTGGTGCACGGCGGAGGGGTGGCCGACAGGCGGTTGCCGGCGGCGACGGTGATCCCGGCGAGGGCCAGGACCGAGGCCGCGACGAGCAGGCACGGCGCCAGGAACGTCCGGAGGACGCTGTAGTCGGTCAGCTCTTCGACTTCTGCAAGCGGTTCGAGTAACACGTTGGCAACGATCTCATGCCTGTCAACCGTCCGTGTCGGCCGGGCGTGCGGATCTTCCACGAGACCACCGACCGAAGCGAGGCTACCGACCGAAGCGGGGGCCTGCCGACCGAAGCGAGACCGCCGCACGAAGCGAGACCGCCGCACGAAGCGAGACCGCCGACCGAAGCGAGGCCGCCGACCGAAGCAGAGCCGGCGGCCCGGAGGTCAGGGGCGGACGGCGGCCCGCGCGCCGGTCGGGGTGTCGGCGGCGAGGGCGGCCTTGGCGAACTGGACACACTCGTCGTACGTGTGGGCCGCCAGCGCCTCCCGCACTGCGGGGATGCTGCGCGCCGCCATCGACAGGCTGGTGATGCCGAGACCGACCAGCACCAGGGCGAAGTCGGGGTCGGCGGCCGACTCACCGCAGACGCCGACGGGTTTGCCGGCTTCACGGCCGGCGGCGGCGCAGGCGGCGATGAGCGAGATGAGGGCCGGCTGCCACGGGTCGAGCAGGTCGGCGAGGTCGCCGCACATGCGGTCGGCGGCGAAGGTGTACTGGCTGAGGTCGTTCGTCCCGATGCTGAGGAAGTCGACGTCGCGCAGGACGGCGCCCGCACGCAGCGCCGCCGCGGGCACCTCGATCATGACGCCGGCCGTGCGCAGCCCGTGCTCGCGGCACGAGGCAGCGAACGCGGCCGCCTCCCCCGCCGTGGCGACCATCGGCGCCATGACCCAGACGTCCGCGGACGTGGCCGCGGCGGCCGCGGCGATCGCGGACAGCTGGGTGTCGAGGACGGACGGTATCGTGCGGGCGACGCGCAGGCCGCGGATGCCCAGCGCCGGGTTGGGTTCGTCGGCGAGGCGCAGGAACGGCAGCGGCTTGTCGGCGCCGGCGTCGAGGGTCCGCACGACGACCTTGCGGCCGGGCAGCGCGGCGAACACCTCCTGGTAGGCGGCGACCTGCTCGGCGAACGCGGGCGGCTCGGTGCGGTCGAGGTACAGCAGCTCGGTGCGGAAGAGCCCGACGCCTTCCACGGAGGGGGCCAGGTCGCGGGCTGAGCCGATGTTGGCCAGCAGCGCCACGGGGTGGCCGTCGGCCGTCGCGCCCGGGCCGGTGGACGCGGAGCGCCGCGCCAGCAGCTCACGCTGCGCGTCGTTGACCGCCTGCGCGGACAGTTCCGAGATGCCGGGTGCGACGGCGCCACTGGAGCCGTCGAGGCTCACCAGTACACCATCCGAAATCTCCAGAATCGAACCGCAGCGCACCACGGCGGGGATGCCCAGGGTCCGGGCCAGAATCGCGGTGTGGCTGGTCGGCCCGCCCTCCTCGGTGATCAGGCCCAGCACGACGGCCGGGTCCAGGCCGGCGGTGTCGGCGGGCGCCAGGTCGCGGGCGACCAGGATGAACGGGTGGCCGGGCGACGGCACCCCCGGCATCGACAGCCCCAGGGACGCGGCGACCAGCCGGTCGCGGATGTCGTCGAGGTCGCTGACGCGTTCGGCGAGGTAGCCCCCGGCCGCCTCGAACGCCGCCCGGTGCTCGGCGAGCGCGGCGGCGAACGCGTGCGGTGCGTCCGCGCCGCCGTCGACCGCGGCGTCCACCGCCTCGAGGAGCATCTCGTCGCCGGCCATGAGCACCTGCGCGCGCAGCACCTCGGCGGCGGTGGCGTCGCTGGCCAGGTCGGCGCGGCGGGTCAGGTCCGCGCACACGGCGGCGACGGCGGCGCGGGCCCGCGCGCGTTCCGCGTCGGCGTCGATCACGGCCGGCGCGGGCGGCAGCGGGGGCGGCGGGGCCAGCCGGTGGACCGGCCCCGCGGCGCGTCCGGGGCTGACGCCGATGCCCCGCAGCTCACCCATCTTCGGCGTCCAGGTCGCGCTCCAGGAGGTCCGCCAGGGCGTCGACGGCGGCCTGCGCACCGTCGCCGTCAGCCTCCAGGGTCACCTCGGTGCCCTTCTTCGCCCCGAGCGACAACACGGAGAGCATGCTGCGCGCCGGGACGGCCTTCTTCTCGCCGGTACGGATGGTGACCGGCACGGGCTGTTTGGCGGCCGCGGCGACGAACAGCGCGGCGGGGCGCGCGTGCAGGCCGCTGGCGGAGCCGACGAGGACGGTCCGGGTGGGCATCAAGCACCTCCTACGGTTCGATGGTGACCTTGATCGCCTCGCCGCGGGCCACGATGCCGAAGGCGTCGAGGGCGTCGGCGAGGGGCAGGCGGTGGGTGATGAGGTCGGCGACGGGCACGGCACCGGAGGCGATGAGCCGCAGCGCCTCCTTGTTGTGCTCGGGGCTGGAGCCGTTGGCGCCGACGATCGTGAGCTCGCGGTAGTGCACGACGTTGGAGTCGACGGAGACGACCGGCTTGTCCTTCGGCAGGCCGCCGAAGAAGCTGATTCTGCCCTGCCGGGCGGTCATCTGCAGCGCCTGCTCCTGGGCCGCACCGGACGCGGCGGCGGTGATGACGACGTCGGCGCCGCGGCCCTCGGTGAGCTTCATGACGGCGTCGACGACGTCGGTCTCGGCGCCGCAGATCGCCGCGTCGGGGCGGACGAGGTCGGCGGCGAGGTCGAGGCGCTCCCGGTTGAGGTCGACGAGGAAGACCCGCTTGGCGCCGCGGGCGCGGGCGAGCCGGACGTGCAGGCAGCCGATCGGGCCGGAGCCGACGACGACCACGTCGTCGCCGTCGCCGACGCGGGCGAGGTTCTGCCCGTTGAGGACGCAGGCGAGCGGTTCGGCGACGGAGGCCTCGGCGTAGCTGACGCCGTCGGGGATGCGGTTGAGGCCGTCGACGTCGAGCACGTTGCGCGGCACCACCATGTACTCGGCGAAGCCGCCGTCGAAGTGGTACCCCATCGACACCTGGTTGGAGCAGACGGTCATGTGGCCGCGGGTGCACTCGCCGCAGCGACCGCACGGGATCGCCGCGATGACCTGGACGCGGTCGCCGGCCTGCCACCCGGTGACGTCGGCGCCGACCTCGACGACCTCGCCGGCGATCTCGTGGCCCATGACCCGCGGCGGCACGATGTGGTGGTGTCCATGGTTGTAGATCTTTACATCGGTGCCGCAGGTTGAGCAGGCCCGGACGCGGATCTTCACGTCGGCGGGGCCCGGGGTGGGCTCCGGCGCGTCTTCGATGCGGACGTCGCCGGGGGCGTGGAATGTCAGGACTTTCACTGGTTTTCCTTTGCAAGAAGGCGTTGTACGAAGCCGGCATCCGTCGCGTCCCGCAGCGCTTCGGCTTGATCGGGGTCCATGAGCACCTCGGCCAGGGAGGCCAGGATGTCGACGTGGCCGTCCCCGGCGGCGGCGATGGCGACGCAGACGCGCACGTCGTTGCCGTCCCAGTCGACGCCGTCGGGGAAGCGCAGCACCGCCAGGGCGTCGCGGCGCACGTTCTCCTTGCTGTTCAGCGTGCCGTGCGGGATGGCGACGCCCTCGCCGATGTACGTGGAGACGCTCCGCTCACGGGCGAGCATGGCGTCGACGTACTGCTCGCCGACGGCGCCGACCTCGACGAGCACCGCGCCGCAGCGGCGGATCGCCTCGTCCCGAGATCCGGCCCGCTCGTGGAGCCGGATCGCGTCGCTGGTCAGCAGGCCGGCCGGCTGGTCGGCCTGCTGAGTCGAATGGTCAACCACTGAGCTCACCGCCGCGCTGGACGGCATTGACCACCTTCGTCACCGCCGGGTCGCCGATGAACACCTGGATGGGCACGATCACCTTGTCGGGGGCGCTGACCCGGGCCCGGGCGGCGAGGCCCGCGTGGCAGATGACCACGTCGGCGTCGGCCGGGATCTGGTTCACCGGGGTGTGCTCGACGGTGACGGCGCTCTTCGACAGCTGCCGGCGCAGGGTGCTGGCGAGCATGACGCTGCTGCCCATGCCGGCGTCGCACGCGACGACGACCTTCTTGATCGCGGTGCCGTTGATGGTGGGCATGCGCTATACCTCCTGGCGGGCCGTGGTTGTGCGCGGCGATCCGTCTGCTGGTGATGGTGCACTGGTGGAGAGCGCGTCCGCGGCGGCGGTCGTGTCGTCGTCGACCGCGTCGGCGGGCGGTTCGCCCCGGCCGAAGCCCATCAGGACGGAGGCGACGGCGAAGGTGACTGCGGCGGAGATGACGATGCCGAGCAGGACCGCGAAGTAGCCGCCCTTCGGCGTGACCGCCATGTAGGCGAAGATGCTGCCGGGTGCGGGGGTGGCGACGAGCCCGGCACCGGTGACCATGAAGGTGCCGACGCCCGCGGCGCCACCGGCGATCATGGCGAGGATCAGCTTCGGCTTCATCAGCACGTACGGGAAGTAGATCTCGTGGATGCCGCCGAGGAACTGCACGATGATCGCGGCCGGGACGCTGGGCCGCAGGGCGCGGGGGCCGAAGAGCATGAACGCGAGCAGCAGGCCGAGGCCCGGGCCGGGGTTCGACTCGATCATGAACAGGATCGACTTGCCCTTGTCGGCGGCCTCGGCGACGCCGAGCGGGCCGAGCACGCCGTGGTTGATGGCGTTGTTGAGGAACAGCACCTTCGCCGGCTCGACCAGCACCGACGTGAGCGGCAGCAGGTCCTTGTCGACGAGCCAGTCCACGCCGGAGCCGGCGCGCTTGGTGAGCCACTCGACGACCGGGCCGATGCCGTACACGCCGCCGATGGCCATCGCGCCGCCGATGATGCCGGCGCTGAAGTTGTCGACCAGCATCTCGAAGCCGGGCCGGATCCGGTTCTCCACCAGGCCGTCGAACAGCTTCAGCAGGTACGCCGTCAGCGGGCCGATGAGCATCGCGCCGAGGAACATCGGGACGTCGGCCCCGATGACGAGGCCCATGGTGGCGACCGCGCCGACGACCGCGCCGCGCTGCCCGTGGACGAGCCGGCCGCCGGTGTAGCCGATGAGCACGGGCAGCAGCACGCTGATCATCGGGCCGACGAGCCCGGCGAGCTTCTCGTTGGGCAGCCAGCCGGTCGGGATGAACAGTGCCGTGATCAGCCCCCAGGCGATGAACGCGCCGATGTTGGGCATGACCATGGCGGCCAGGTAGCCGCCCACGCGTTGCACGGAGGCCTTGAAGCCACCGCCTTGGACCTGCGGGGTGTAGGTCGACACGGGGTTCTCCTTCAGGAGGGAGGGCCGGAGCGCAGCAGGGGGCGGAGCTGGTCCGGTTGGGGGTGGATGGTGACGTTGTGGCGGATCAGGTCGGCGGGGCCGGGCATCCGGCTGCCGGGGAGGCTGACCGCGGCGGCGCCCCAGGCGAGGCCTTCGGCGAGCGCGGCGGCGCCGCGGGCGCCGGCGGCGAGGAACCCGGCGAGCAGGGCGTCGCCGGCGCCGACGGTGCTGCGCGGGCGCGTGACGGGGCAGGTGCCGGTGACGACCCCCTCGGCGTCGACGAGGACGGCACCGTCGGCGCCGAGGCTGGCGACGACCGCGTCCGCGCCCCACGCGCGCAGCTGCTGGCAGGCCGCGACCACGTCGCCGAGGGCGGCGAGGGGCGCGCCGACGACCTCGGCGAGCTCGTCGCGGTTGGGTTTGAGCAGGGTCGCCCCGGCCGAGGCGGCCTCGCGCAGGGCGGGGCCGCTGGTGTCGACGGCGACGCGGATGCCGGCGGACCGCAGCCGGCGGCACAGCTGGGCATACGCGTCGGCCGGCAGGCCCGGGGGGACGCTGCCGCACAGCACGACCCAGTCGGCGCTGCCGGCGCGGGTCAGGACGCGGTCGGTGATCTCGTCGAACTCGGCGCGGAACATCGCCGGGCCCGGCTCGTTGACCTTGGTGACGGTGCCGTCGGGCTCGGCGAGCGTGATGTTGGACCGGGTCCTGCCGGTGATCGGGACGGCGAGGACCTCGACGCCTTCCGCCTTCAGCAGCCGCACGAGCTGCCCGCCCTCGTCGCCGCCGCACGGCAGCACCGCGACGGACGGCACGCCGTTGGCGAGCAGCGCCCGGGAGACGTTGACGCCCTTGCCGCCGGGGTCGAGGTGGGCGGCGGTGGCACGGATGACCTCGCCGCGGGTGAGCGCGTCGACCTCGACGGCCCGGTCGAGGCTCGGATTGAGGGTGACGGTGACGATCATGCCCGGGTCACTCTCACGCCGGCGGCCTCCAGGTCGCCGACGAGGTCGTTGTCGGCGACGGTGTCGGTGATGAGCAGGTCCAGGTCAGCGAGCTCACCGAACCGGGCCAGGTAGTCGTTGCCGAGCTTGGTGTGGTCGGCGAGCAGGACGGTGCGCCGGGCGGCCCGGATCATCGCCCGCTTGACGGCCGCCTCGGCCGGGTCGGGCGTGGTGAGGCCGCGCTCGACGGAGATGCCGTTCGTGCCGAGGAACGCCACGTCCACGTAGAGGTCCGCGAGGGGCCGCAGCGACCAGTCGTCGACGGTGGCGAGGGTCTTGCCGCGGACCCGGCCGCCGAGCAGCAGCACGTTGAGGTTGGCGCGGACCCCGAGGGTGGTGGCGATGACCGGCGAGTTGACCACGACGGTCAGCTCCCGGTCGGCGGGCAGCAGCCGCGCCAGGCGGGCGGTGGTGGTGCCGGCGTCGAGGATGATGGCGCCCTCGTCGGGCACCTCGGCGAGCGCGACCTTGGCGATGCGCTCCTTCTCCTCGATGAGGACCGCGTCGCGCGTCGCCAGGGCGGGCTCGAACCCGATCCGCTCGACCGGGATCGCCCCGCCGTGCACCCGGCGCAGGACGCCGGCCCGCTCCAGCATGGTGAGGTCGCGGCGGATCGTCTCGGTCGTGACGTTGAGCTCGTCGGCCAGGCCGGCGACCTCGACCCGGCCCTGCGCGCGGGCGATCCGGAGGATCTCCTGCTGCCGTTCTTCGGCGTACATCGTGTTGTTTCACCGCCGTTTCGTTTTGCTTGTGCTTTGTTTACGCCCGCTTGTGTTGGAAGTCAAGAGTGGGCCCACAACGAACCAGATGACGAGCACCATCGACACCTGACCCATGCCGTTCTTCAGCGCGGCGGTGCGCGCCGGGTCGCCGATCCACCAGATCCCGACCGCGAGTAATGCGCAGGTCACGGCCCATGCGATGGCCGCGAGACCGAACAGGCGCCACTCGTGCGCCCGCCGGTTGGCCGGCTTCTCGGGCTCGGGTCCACCGGCGAAGCGGTGCGCGAACCGCACGTCCGCCCAGCGCACCACCGTGTGCGCGAACGCGAGGGAGAACCCGAGGTACAGCGCGGCGAGCGCGTGCGTCGAGCCGGCGGTCGCGCCGTTGTGCAGGTCGACCGCGCAGGCGGCCAGCAGCGCGAGGTCCACCAGCGGCACGCCCGCCAGCACGACGGCGCCTGCCGTGGGGCGGCGCAACGGGTACCGCAGCAGCAGCCCCAGACCGAGCACGATCCAGAACGCGATCTCACAACCGATGATGAATCCGATGACCATGCTCCTGAGCGTTCCGCTTGTCAGCCGCGTTGGCATCGGTCTTGAGACGGCCCAGGGCCTACATCCTTCGTCGCATACCGCCGGCGCCGCTTGTTTGATGGAATCGAGGCATGCGGGGACGGATGGTTGACGTGGCGCTGGCCTTGGTCGGGCTGGCCGCCGGCGTCCTCATGTTCGCGACCGGGCAGTATCAGGCGCGGTTCGGCGTCTGGTGGCTGGTGCCGCCGCTCGTCGTGTGCTGCGGGGCCGTCCTGCTGCGCCGCACCGCTCCGGTCGCGTCGGTCCTCGTCGGCACCGCCGCGGTCACCGCCGACGTGATCGTCGGGCCTTCCCTGGCGACCCCACTGGTCTACACGCAGGTCCTCTACGACGCCTGCGTGCACGGCCGGCAGTCCCTTGCCCGCGCGCTGCTCGCCTGCTCCGTCGCCGGCTCCGTGATCACCGCCGTCGTCGCCCTCGTCGTGTTCCGCGACGTGCGGGCGCTCGGCCTCGCCGTGCTCCTCGCCCTGGTCACCGTCGTGCCCGTGCTCACCGGCACGCACGTGCGCCACCACCGCGAGCAGGCGTTCGTCGCGCGGCAGCTGGTGCGCCTCACCGAGCTCGACCGGACCAACGCCGTCGCCGCCGAGCGCGCCCGCATGGCCCGCGAGCTGCACGACGTCATCGCCAACCACCTCAGCGCCGTCGCCATCCACGCCACGGCGGCGCTCAGCACCGACCTCGGCCCCGACGGCACCCGCGCGGCGCTGCGCGTCATCCGGGAGAACAGCGTCAGCGGCCTGGCCGAGATGCGCCAGCTGGTCGGGTTCCTCCGCGACCCCGCGGGCGGGTCGGCGGCCGAGGACGTCACGGCGGGCCTGGCCGACCTCGAGGACCTCGCCGGGCGCGCACGGCGTTCCGGATTGGCTGTTGCGGTGTCTGTACGGGGCGAGCCGGCCGCCCTGCCGACCTCGGTGGACCTGGCCGCCTACCGCATCGTGCAGGAGTCCCTGACCAACGCCCTCAAGCACGGCTCCGGCGGCCCGGTGTCCGTGTCGGTCGCCTACCTGCCGTCCACGGTGGACATCACGGTGGCCTCCCCTTCGGCCGCTCCGGCCGGGAAGCCCGACGGCCGCCCCGCCGCGGACGACGACGCGGCCGGCGCCGGGGCGGGCGTCATCGGCATGCGCGAGCGCGCCGAGCTGCTCGGCGGCTCCCTGTCCGCAGGCCCGCACGCCGGCGGCTGGCTCGTCTCCGCCCGCCTCCCCCGCACGGTGAACGCATGACCCGCCCGGAGCACCGTCCTGGGTCAGCCCACCAGCGGACGCACGAAGCAGGTGACACCATGAGCCGTCCAGCGCCGAACGGGACGGTCCCTCGTCGACAGCACCGCGCCGAGCCGACCCGGCCCCGGAACCTCAGCCGAGGTGACGACATGACCAAGCATGGCCGCTCATCTGCAGCGCGGCGCCGACAGGGCCTGAGGGTCATTCGGTCGTGGGTTCTCCCAGGCAGCCCGGAATCGCCGCACGTCCGGCTCGGATCACAGCGGCCGAGCGGTCACGTGGCGTCGGCAGCGCGTCAGGGCGGCCTGGCACCGGAACACCGCAGAGACGCCGCAACGACCGACCCGGAGCACATCGGGCGCTCATGTGGGATCGGCGGTACGTCGGACCATGACAACACCGAAACGCAACCAAACCAACGGCAGCACAACGCTGGGGCGCGCATCGGGGCGGCACGGTGTCGGAGCGTGGCCGAGGTGGTGGCGTGACCACGCGGGTGCTCGTGGCCGATGATCAGGGTGCGGTCCGGGCCGGGCTTGTGCTCATCCTCGGGTCCGCTCCTGATCTCGACGTCGTCGGGGAGGCGGTCGACGGGCGGCAGGCGGTGGAGATGGCCGCGGCGCTGCGCCCCGATGTCGTGGTCCTCGATGTGCGCATGCCGCGGCTCGACGGCATCGCCGCGACGCGTGAGCTCGTTGCGCTCGGGATTTCCGGTGTGTTGATTCTGACCACGTTCGACCTGGACGAGTACGTGTTCGGCGCGCTGCGGGCCGGGGCTGCCGGGTTCCTGCTCAAGGATGCCGAGGCCGCCGACCTGCTCGCCGCCGTCCGGGCCGTGGCGCGGGGTGACGGTGTCATGGCGCCGGCCGTCACGCGTCGGGTCATCGCCACGTTCGCCGGGCCGCCCGCTGCGCCGGTCGATCTGTCGGGGCTCACCGACCGGGAGCGGGAGGTGCTGCGCTGCCTCGCCGACGGGCTGTCCAACGCCGAGATCGGCAGCCGCCTCGGGATCGCCGAAGCCACCGCGAAGACCCACGTCAGCCGGGTCCTGGCCAAGCTCGGCCTGCGCAGCCGCGTCCAGGCCGCCATCGCCGCCCAGGGCCTCCCCATGACCTGAACAGCGTCCGACCGTCGACCCCACCACCGCGGCCGGGCAATCCGGTCGCGGTGGACGGGCGGCCTCGCACCCCGCCACAGCCGGCGCCGGACCTTCCGGGTCGGGCCGGTTCGGCCGGGCGTCCCGCCGGACCCCGGCGGGGACTCCACCGAGCTGCCAAGTCCGGCCACCGCCGCGCCACATGTTCGGCCGGGCGTCCCGCCGGACCCCGGCGGGGACTCCATCGAGCTGCCGAGTCCGGCCACCGCCGCGCCGCATGTTCGGCCGGGCGTCCCGCCGAACCCCGGCGACGGCAACTCCACCGAGCTGCCAAGTCCGGCCACCGCGGCGCCACATGTGCTGCCCGCCCGGCGAAAAAGGCGGACGTGGGGGTGGACGACGCCCGCCTCCACAACGTCGCGCGGGCACGGCAGCCGCTCGGCGGCGACCGCGGCCGCTCGCCTTCGGCGTCCTCGTCCAGGAGCCGGTCGCCCTCAGAGCACGACCGCCGCCGGGTGCGAGCTGGATCAGGTCAGTTCGCCGGGCAGCAGGCTGTAGATGAGGCTGTCCCGGCGGCCGCCGCGGAAGGGCATGTGGGAGCGCAGCAGCCCCTCGAGGGAGAACCCGCACCGGGTCGCGACCCGCTGCGACGCCGTGTTGTCAGGCCCGCACGTCAGCTCCAGCCGGGCGATCCGCAGCTCCGCGAACGCCCACCCGGCCAGTAGCCGGACCGCCTGCGTCGCGGCGCCCCGGCCGCGGCCGGCGGGTGCGAGCCAGTAGCCGATCGCCGCGCTCCCCCGCGTCGGCCGCACCTCGTGCAGCGCGACCTCGCCGAGCAGCACGCGCTCGTCGCCGGCATCGACCACTGCCAGGCTCAGCGCGTCGCCGTCCGATCGCGCCAGTTCCTGCCCGGCCAGTTGGTCCCGCGCCTCGGGCTCCGTGAACGGCTCGTCCCGCCACGAGAACCGCCGCATCACCGGATCCTCGAACGCCCGCACCACGCCCGGCACGTCCTCGTCACGCCAGGCCCGCAGCCGCACGACATCGCCGGTCAGCGCGGGAGCGGGGAATCTGAGTTCTGCCATGACGGGATCCTCCCCGGATCAGCACGGCGGCACCGTGTGGGATCAGTCGCGGGCCTTCGCGTGGCGGGCGAGCTGCCCGATGGGCCGTTCCGGATGCTGTGCCTGCGACGGCACCACCGCGAGCGGCGCCGCCGACGGTGCCGGGGCGGACGCGCCGGCGGAGCCTGCCCGGTGCAGCTTGTGCCAGCGGAGCCGGGCGCCGGTGAGGGCCGTGCCGAGGGACTGCAGCAGCACGAGGTACATGAGCTGGCGGTACACGATCTGCTGCAGCGGCAGGACCCACAGGACGCGGAGCTTCTCCTTGTCCAGGCGGAAGGCGACGACGGCGGTGAGGACCTGCAGGGCGAACATGACGAGCCAGGCGCCGGTGGTGGCCTTCCAGCCGGAGAAGCACAGGCCGTACACGAGCAGGATGTCGATGAGCGGGGCGAGCAATGGCAGCGCGATGCCGAAGAACGCGATGAAGGGCAGGCCGATCCGGCCGAACCGGCCGGAGGGGCCGCGGTCCACCAGCGATCGGCGGTGCTTCCACATCGCCTGCATGGTGCCGTAGCTCCAGCGGTAGCGCTGCAACCACAGCTGCCGCAGGGTGGCGGGGGCCTCGGTCCAGGCGCGGGCCCGCTCCTCGTAGACGACGCGCCAGCCGGTGCGGCACAGCGCCATGGTGGCGTCGGTGTCCTCGGCGAGGGTGTCGTGGCTGATCCCGCCGATGTCCTGCAGCGCCTCGCGGCGGAAGGCGCCGATCGCGCCCGGGATGGTGGGCATGCAGCGCAGGATGTCGTACAGCCGGCGGTCCAGGTTGAACCCGATGACGTACTCGATGTGCTGCCACCGGGCCACGATCGAGCGGCGGTTGCCGACCTTGACGTTGCCCGCGACCGCGCCGACCGAGGGGTCCGCGAACGGCTGCACCAGGTGCCGGATCGCGTCCGGTTCGAAGACGGTGTCACCGTCGACCATGACGATCAGGTCGTGCTGCGCCATGGCCACGCCGACGTTGAGGGCGTTCGGCTTGCCGCCGTTGGGGATCCGGACCACCCGCACGTTGGGGATCTGCAACGCCTCCACCAGCGCCGCCGTGTCGTCGGTCGAGCCGTCGTCGACGACGACCACCTCGATCCCGCCGGGATGGTCGCCGCCCGCCAGGGACCGCACCGCGGCCTCGATCCCCTCCTTCTCGTTGTAGGCCGGCACGATCACGGAGACCGGCAGCAGCACCGGTGGGCCCCACCGCCACGACGCGGCCCGCCGCCGCCGCGCGTGCCGACCCGCGAGCAGGAACAGCGCCACGGTGCGGGCGATCGTCAGCAGCCCGGCGGCCAGGAACAGCACGCGGAGGGTGGCCGTCACCCAGTCGGCCAGCACGACGGCCGTCGCCAGGGCGAACGCGCGCCGCTTGTCGATCGCGCTCGCCGGCGCCTCGACGACCGCCTGCCCCGCGAGCGCGCGGGCCAGGCCCTGCGACACGGTGGTGAAGGTGTAGCCGCGCCGCTGCATGAGGGGGATGAACTTGTCCAGCGCCGCGACGGTCTGCGCGCGGTCGCCGCCGCCGTCGTGCATGGGCACGATCGCGCCCGAGTCGCCCGGCGGGGTCGCGCCGGCGACGATCGCGTCGACGCCGGGCGTGCTCCAGTCCCGGCTGTCCGTGTCCGCCATGATCGTCAGGTAGCCGAGCCCGCCGGCCTCCCGGATCAGCGGCCACTCGGTGTTGTCGATGGCGCTGGCGCTGGCGGAGTACGGCAGCCGCAGCAGCGCCGACTTGGTGCCGGTGGCGTGGACGACGGCGAGCTGGGTCTGGGAGTACTCCAGCTCGCGCTGCCACCGTGGCAGGCGGTCGAGCTGCGGGTGCGTGAAGGTGTGGATGCCGATCTCGTCGCCGTCGCGGGCCAGCCCGGCGACGATGTCCGAGTGGCGGATCACCTGGGAGCCGACGACGAAGAACGTGGCGTTGACGTGGTGCCGGCGCAGCACCTCCACGACCCGCGGCGTCCACTCCGGGTCCGGGCCGTCGTCGAAGATGAGGGCGATGGTGCGGGCCGGCAGCCGGTAGGAGCGCACCGTGCCGTTACGGGTGTCGATGATCGGGCCGCCGTGGATGACCTCGGCCGGGACCTTGGTGTGCGCCCCGGGTCTCGCGGTGTGGTCGGGGTGGAACTCGGCGTTGGCGTAGGCCTCGGCCAGCAGCGCCCCGACCAGCACGATGAGCGCGACCACACCGAAGATCAGGCGGCTGAACGACACCCGCTTCCGCGCACGGGTCACGCCGGGCCCAGACCGATGACCACGGCGATGCCAAGGGTGGAGCTCGGTGAGGCGCTCGGCCGCGGTGTGGTCGACGCGGTCGGCGCCGTCGATGCGGTCGGCGGGCCCGACGCGGTCGGTGATGCGGAGGGTGCCCCGCTCGTCGTCGCGGACGGTGGAGCGCTGCTCATCGAGCCGCTCGGCCGGACGGACGCGCTCGCCGTGGCGGGCGCGGAGCTGCTGCGGGCGGTCCCGGGGCCGGTGGTCCGCTTGACGGGCTGGCCGGGCGTGGGCGTGTTCTGCTTGGCCGGCGTCGTCGCGGACGCGGACGGTCCCGGCGCCGGGAACGACAGCAGGTCCAGCGGGCCGGTGAGCAGGAACGCGGCGACCAGCACCAGCACCGCGTAGACCAGTGCCGCCACGCCGCCCAGGTGGAAGAAGAGTCGGATCCGCCGTCCACGTCGGCCCGTGGAGTCGACGAAGACAGGTGCTGAATCGTCAGCGGCGGTGGTGACGTCGGCCGGGGCATTCACGGACACCGCGCCAGCATAGGAGCGGCCGGCCGTCGAAATCGCAGGAAGAACGGCCTCGGCGAACGGCCTCGCCGAATCTCCCATCCCGCTCACCCGGCGGTTCCTGGGGTCTCACCCCGGGCGGTACCACGGTGCCGGTGCCGGACTCACCCAGCGATGAGATCCCCTCACGGGACTTGACATGTGACCTTTGGGTCACATAACTTCGAGTAGTGGATGACGACGACCGCGTCTTCAAGGCCCTCGCCGACCCGACCCGGCGTTTCCTGCTTGACCTGCTCTTCGAGCGTGACGGCCGCACGCTGACGGAGCTGGAGTCGGAGCTGGAGATGTCACGCTTCGGGGTCATGAAGCACTTGAAGGTGCTCGAAGAGGCGGACCTGGTCGTGACCCGCCGGATGGGGCGGGAGAAGTTGCACTTCCTCAACCCGATCCCGATCCGCCAGGTGCACGACCGGTGGATCGACAAGTACACCGAGCACCACGTGACGGCACTGCTGGAGCTGAAGACCGACCTCGAAGGGGACGACGGACCATGAGCAGCACGCAGGTATACAAGGTCTACATCAAGGCGAGCCCGCAGAAGATCTGGGACGCGATCACCACCCCGGAGTGGACGTCGCGGTACGGGTACCGCGGCGCCAACCACATGGAGCTGCGCCCGGGCGGCGCGTTCCGGGGGATGTCGAACGAGGGCATGATCGCCGCGGGTGCGCCGGAGCTCGGCGTCGACGGCGAGATCGTCGAGGTGGAAGCGCCGTTCCGGCTCGTGCAGACGTGGAGGATGCTGATGGACCCGAACCACGTGCCGGAGGGCTTCACCCGCCTCACGTACGAGCTGAAAGAGGGCAAGGACGGCGTCACCTCGCTGACCGTCACGCACGAGATCGGCGACGAGGCGGGTCTGGCGGAGATGCTCGCCGGCGAGCTGGAGGACGTGGGCGCGGGCGGCGGCTGGCCGTGGATCCTCAGCGACCTGAAGTCGCTGCTGGAGACCGGCGTCGCCATGACGGACTGACAGCGCGACGGCCGGTGCCACGGGGGCGCCGGCCGTCACCAGGCCCATGCCGGCCAGGGTCAGCGCCACTCCTCCAGGTGCGCGGCGATGAACTCACCCATCGAGGTCGGGCGCTGTCCGGTGATGCGTTCGACGTCGGGCGACAGCGGCGCGAAGCCGCCCGCCCGGACGCGGTCGTAGAGGTCGGCGAGGATGCCCCGCAGCCACGGGTCCAGGCCCTCGATGCCCTGCTCGGCCGGCGGGTCGTCGGCGCGGACGGCCACGCCGAGGTGCGCGGACAGTTCGGCCGCGACCGCCCGTACCGGCAACGCGGCGGGACCGGTGATCGTGTACGCCCGCCCGTGGTGGTCGAGCGGCGACAGCAGGACGGCGACGGCGACCGCCGCGATGTCCCGCGCGTCGACCCAGGCGATCGGCGCGCCGCCGGACGGCAGCCGCAGCACCCGGTCGGCGCGGATGTCGTCGCGGTAGAAGCGCGGGTCGGTCAGGACCTGGTGGAACCAGGAGGGCCGCAGCACGGTCCAGCCGGCGGCGCGGCCGGTGACGGCGTCCTCGACCCGCCGTGCCCAGTGCCCGGCGCCCAGCGAACCGGCGCCCTGCTCCGACAGCAGCACGACGTGGGCGGCGGGGTTGAGGTCGACGAGCCCGGCCACGTGCTCCGGCGCCTCCGGGACGTCCGGCCGCATCAGGTACACCGCGTCCACGCCCTTCACGGCGTCCGGCCAGGTGCCCGGATCGTCCCAGGAGAACGGGACCGCCGCGCCCGGCTGCGACGACCCTTCCCGGACGAGCACCCCGGGCCGCCGCCGCAGCCGGGCGACCACCTCCCGCCCGGTCTTGCCCCTGGCGCCGGTCACCAGCACCGTGCGGCTCATCGCGCCCCCTCCAGCCGGACGATCACCTTGCCGGTCGTGGCCGTGCCGCTGCGCAGCAGGCCGAGCAGCGCGTCCGGCACGCGTTCGATCCCGTCGCTGACCGTCTGGTGGTGGACGATCCGCCCGGCTCGCAGCCAGGGGATCATCTCCGCGCGGAAGGCGGGCATGCGGTGGAGGTGGTCGGCGACGGTGACCTCGCGCAGGCCGGCGAAGTGCTCGACGACCTGGCCGACCGGGACCCCCTCCGCGCGGGTCTCGACGACCACGCCGACCGCGGCACCGTCCAGCGGCGCGTTGAGCGGGAACGGCACGATGTACGACGGCCGGTCGTCCATCCGGCCGCGCAAGTACGGGTCGACCGACAGGTGCGTGTTGCGGACGACGACCTGCCCGGGCCCGGGCGCCGGGACCGCCGTCTCGGCCAGGACGAAGTCCTCGGTGGACGCCCGCGCCCCCGGCCGCCGCGCCAGGTGCCACTCCCGTGCTGCCACGCTCATGCATGCCTCCGACGTAGATACTTGATGCAATCAAGCATCATCGTAAGCACGAGAACTTGAGACAATCAAGCTTTTTGGTAGACTGATCCCGTGGCCGTTCCGTCGGGCCCGGTGACCGCGTCGACCGACGCCGAGCGGGCGATGTTCCAGTTCGTCGACGCGTACGACCGCGCCTACGAGACCGCCGCGACGAAGCACGGCCTGAGCGTGGCGCAGGCCTGCGTCCTCGGCCGGCTCGCCGACCCCCGCGGCATGCGCGAGCTCGCCGACGAGCTCGGCTGCGACGCGTCGAACGTCACCCAGATCATCGCCCGCCTCGAGGGCCGCGCGCTCGTCCAGCGCCGGACCCACCCGAGCGACCGCCGCTCCCGGCAGATCGTCCGGACCCCTGACGGCGACGCGCTCTACGCCGACTTCGAGGAGTCGTTCGCCTTCGCCCGCGCGGCGATCGCCAACCTGAGCCCCGAGGAGCAGGACCGCCTCACCGCCCTGCTCCGCAAGGCCCTCGGCACCACGGACTGAAGGAGTCATCCTACGTATCTGGCAGCGGAAAGCCGTAGATCACGGATAGTCTCGGACGAAGTAGAGACCAGGCAGGCATTGACGAAGACAGACGTCCAATGTTAACTGCTTGTCACACGAGACTCGACGGCGCGAGGCTCCCGCTCCACGTATGCGAAGGAGAGTTCCTGTGGGCAAGCCCCGCCGACTCGCCCTGCTGGCGGCCGCCACCGCCTTGATGGGCACGTTCATCACCATGATCCATGGACAGAGCGCGACGGCGTCGACCACCGACGAGGTGTTCAACCCCGGCACCGGCGCGCTCGACGTGAACTACGGCTCGTACCTGAGCAAGCACGACATCGTCTACAACAGCCCCCAGACCAACCCGCTGTACGGGCTCACCGTCGGCAACGGCAAGACCGGCGCGATGGTCTGGAACGCCAACGGGCTCACGATGCAGGTCTCCGGCGTGGACCTGTCGCCGCAGTCGGCGTTCGCGGCGGGCACGGTGAACCTCAACACCAGCCCGGCCCTCGACGCCGGTTCGAGCTCGTACCAGCAGCGCTTGTCGCTGTACGACGGGACGCTGACCACGAAGTACGACAACAACCGCACCGTCACGATCATCGGCGTGCCCGGGTCCGAAGTGATGGGCGTGCACGTCGAGGACAGCAGGACGGGCCTCGGCACGACCACCCTCGACCTGAGCATGTGGGACCCGGCGAGCGTCACCAACAGCGCCGACGTGCCGAACCTGGACACGTGGAAGCAGGTGAGCACGTTCGCCGACGCGACGGCCGCCGGGTTCAGCCGCGGGCAGAACGACCCGAACAACTTCGGCTACACCCTCGCGGCGACCGTCGAGGGCGCCGCGTACACGACGCAGGTCGTCAACGGCACCCGGGTACGGCTGAACATCACGCCGACGGCGAACTACACGATCTGGTTCACCGCGGCGAGCCGGGTCAACTCCCCCGGCGCCAACTCCGTCACGCAGGCGCGCAACCAGCTCGCCGCGGCCAAGAGCACGGGGTATCTCACCAACCTGAACAACTACCGCGACTGGTGGCACGCGTTCTGGGCGAAGTCGTTCGTCCAGTACTCCGGCGCGGCGGGCACGGGTGACTACCTGGAGAACGTGTACTACCTGTCGACGTACATGATCGCCGCCGGTGGGTACGGCAACTACCCGATGCACTTCATCAACGGCGTGTTCCGGGCGACCGAGGACCGCACCAAGTGGAGCAACGGATACTGGTTCTGGAACCAGCGGGACGTCTACAACTCGTTCCTCGCCTCGAACCACGCCGACCTGTTCGCCACCGAGAACCGCCTGTACAGCCGGAACCTCGCCGCACTGAAGGCCTACACGCAGACCAGGTACGCGATCGACGGGCTGTGGGTGCCGGAGACGATGGGCTGGGACGGCAACGCGCGCGGCACGATCAACAGCGACTACGTCAACGACATCTACTCCACCGGCACCGAGGCCGCCTACAACATGTACCTGCAGTACCGGTACACCAACGACACCGGCTACCTGCAGAACACCGCCTACCCGTACATGCGGGAGGTGGTGAAGTTCTACCAGTCGAAGCTGAGCTACGACTCCGGCACGGGCCGCTACTACATGGCGACGTCCAACGCGCACGAGACGTACTGGGACGTGAAGAACGCGATCACGGACCTGGCCGCGGTACGGCTGATCTTCCCGCTCACGATCCAGGTCAGCAACCAGCTCGGCCTCGACGCGGGGCTGCGGGCGGGCTGGCAGAACGTGCTGGACCGGATCGAGCCGTACAAGACCAGCAACGGCGCGTGGCTGCCGCACGACCCGCCGGCACCCGCGCAGCAGCGCAACGGTGAGAACGTCACGTCGGAGCTGATCTGGCCCTACGACCTGACCGGCATCGGCGCGGCCGACTTCCAGACCGCGCTCAACAGCTGGAACACGCGGCCGAACCCGTACAGCAACGTGTGGGCCAACGACGCGGTGCAGGCGGCCCGGCTCGGCCTCGGCGACCAGGCGCTGCAGGGCATGAAGCTGATGCTGCAGCGCTACCAGAACTACCCCAACGGCATGACCAACAACACCAACGGCGTGTTCGAGTACCTCGGCGTGCACCTCGCGGCGATGAACGAGACGCTGCTGCAGTCGTACAACGACAAGATCCGGGTGTTCCCCGCGGCGCCGAACGACACGAACTTCGTCGGCAGGTTCACGCTGCTGGCGAAGGACGGGTTCCTGGTCAGCTCGGAGCGGGAGGGCAACGAGACGAAGTACGTCGGCGTGAAGAGCCTCTACGGCAAGCAGGCCCGGGTGGTGAACCCGTGGGGCACCGCCGAGATCCGGGTGCGGCGCGCCTCCGACAACGCGGTCCTCGCGACCACGACGTCCGGCGAGGTCACCTTCGGTACCGCCGCCAACACCGTCTACATCGTCGAGCGGACCGCGAAGCCGCTGACCTCCTACACCTCGACGTCGCTGTCGGGCACCGCCAACAACGGGGTCAAGGCGCTGTCGGGCACCGCGTCCACGCTCGGCACGGGCGGCGCCGGCACCCCCGGCCTCGTCAACAACACGGCGCTGACCTACGACGCGAACTGGCACCTCACGACGGGCCGCGGGTACGGCGACTACAACGACGACACGCACCACTCGACGACGGTCGGCGCCGCCGCCAGCTACACGTTCACGGGTACGGGCGTCGAGCTGCTGTCGGAGCGGTTCAGCGACATGGGCAACATGGACGTCTACATCGACGGCACGCTCCAGGCGAACGTCAACCTGTACGTCGCCGGCGCCCGCCAGGCGCAGCAGGTGGTGTACAGCAAGACGGGCCTGGCGAACGGCACCCACACCATCCGCGTCGTGAACAAGACGACCTCGGTCGGCATGATCGACGCGCTGCGGATCATCACCGGCGGTACGCCGCCGGCCGGTGGGCAGTCGCTGATGGCGCAGGTCAACAGCCGGTACGTGACCGCCGGGTCCGGTCCGCTGATCGCCAACAAGACGACGGTCGGCACAGCCGAACAGTTCGAGGTGGTCGACCTCGGCGGCGGCAACGTCGCGCTGAAGGCGAAGGCCAACGGCCAGTTCGTCTGCGCGGAGAACGCGGGCGCCAACCCGCTCGTCGCGAACCGCGCGTCGGCCGGCTCGTGGGAGACGTTCCGGCTGATCCGCAACGCCGACGGCACCGTCAGCCTGCAGGCGACCGTCAACAACAAGTACGTCGTCGCGGAGAACGCCGGCGCCGCCGCCCTCATCGCCAACCGTGACGCGATCGGTCCGTGGGAGAAGTTCCTGCTCTCCTGACGCACAGCGGGGCGGGCCCGCCAGCCCGCCCCGCTTCCCCGGAAGGCCGTACTCCGGCCGGACCGCCGCCTCGACCGTCGCCGACATCAACTCCATCATCGCCCGGTACGGGTCGCACGCCGCGTTCTACCGCGACACGGCACACGGAAACCGCGGCGCGTACTACGTGTTCGAGAGCCTGCGCATCGCCGACTGGACCGCGCTGGATTAGGTGCGGGGCTCCTCGATCGTCCTCGCGCAGACGACCGACACGAGCAAGGTCGCGCACTTCGGCGGGATGTACACCTACGACGGGATCGCCGCGGCGACCGCGCCGGGGTGGGCGAACGCGAACGCGTACTGCCGCGCGAACGGCCTGGCGTGGGCGCCGTCGGTCGCGCCCGGGTACATCGACGACCGGGCCGTGCCGGGCAACACGACGCCGACGCTGGGCCGCGACAACGGCGCCGCCTACGACCGGGCCTGGAACAACGCCCTCACCCAGGGCGGCACGCCGTCGTGGGTGTCGATCACGTCGTTCAACGAGTGGCACGAGGGGTCGTCGATCGAGCCCGCGTCGTCGAACCCGCCGGCGGGGTACGGGTACCTCACCTACTCGGGCGCGTACGGTCTCGCCGGCACCGCGGCGGAGACGGCGTACCTGACCCGTACCAAGTACTGGGTCGACCGGTTCGTCCCCGGTACGGGTGGCGGCATCGGCCTGCGCGCCCGGGCGAACGGCCGGTTCGTCACCGCGGCCACCGGGACACTGATCGCGAGCGCGACGGCGTCGGAGCCCTTCGAGCAGGTCCCGCTCGGCGGCGGCAACATCGCGCTGCGGGCCAGGAACGGCCTGTTCGTCTGCGCCGAGAACGCGGGCGCCGCGCCGCTGGTCGCGAACCGGGCGACGGCGGGCGCGTGGGAGTCGTTCCAGCTGCTGAACAACGGCGACGGCTCGTTCAGCCTGCGGGCGAACGTCAACGGCCGCTATGTGTGCGCGGAGAACGCGGGGGCGGCCGCGCTGATCGCCAACCGCACCGCGGTCGGGCAGTGGGAGAAGTTCGACCTCGTCACGCCCTGACCGGCACCGGCAGGGGCCTGCGCCGGCCGCGTGGGCCCCTGCCCGGCTCTTCAGCCGGTGCGGCCCGACCGGGTGAGGAAGCCGCGGGCCGTCCACAGCACGCCGAGCACGATGGCGCCGACGACGGCGAACGTGGCCAGGCCGCCGGAGTCGAGGAACGCGAGGATCGCGATCGCGGCGCCGTAGCAGACGGACAGGACCAGCATGATGTTCATGGACATCCGGGGATTCATACCCGTGATCGTGGACGAGCCGGCCGCCGCCGCGCTGCCACCGGTCGAGGGCACCGCGACTCCGACGACAGTTGGATGCGGGCGACCTCCCTGGTGCGGGATGCTGTCCGGATGATCGCCGTCCATCCCCCGGCGGCTGCGGCGGGCGGAGCCGATCCGGGGCAGCACGAGTGGTATCGGCTCGCCGGGCGGTGGCATGTGGCGTTCGCGCTGCTGGAGGTGCTCGCCGCCGGGCTGGTGGCGGTCGACGGCGCGCTCGGCACCGGGCGGCGGGTGCTCGGCGTGGCGCTGCTCGCGGCCCTCGCCGGCTGGTACGCGGCGGTCGGGGCGAAGCGGCTGCGGCTGCCCCGCTCCACCGGCGGCTGGCGCTACGTGGCGGTGGCGGGCGGCCTCGCCACGGCGGCGTTCGCGGCGGCGCCCCCGGCCGGGGCGCTGCTGTCCGTGCTGTTCCCGCACGTGTGGGCGATGCTGCCGACCCGGCACGCGGTCGCCGCGACCACCGGAATCATCGTCGCGCTCAGTGGGGTGCTCGCCGCCCAGTCGGGCGCGGCAGCGGGCGACTGGGCGGACGTCGTCGTGCCGATGCTGCTGGCCGGGTTCGGCGCGGTCGGCGTCGGCCTGTGGATCACCCGGATCATCGACCAGAGCAAGGAGCGGGCCAGGCTCGTCGCCGAGCTCGCCGACACCCGCGCGGAGCTGGCCGAGGTCAGCCGCCGCTCCGGCGCCCTCGCCGAGCGGGAGCGGATGGCCCGGGACATCCACGACACCGTCGCCCAGGGGTTCACCAGCGTGCTGCTGCTGCTCGACGCCCTCGAGGCGGAGCTCACCGACGGGCAGGACACCGCGCGCGGGTACCTGCGCCGGGCCCGCGACACGGCCCGCGAGAACCTCGCCGAGGCCAGGTCGCTGGTCGCGGCCGCGACCCCGCCGCCGCTCGTGGCCGCGTCCCTGCCGGGCGCGCTGCGCCAGGTCGTCGACCGGATCGGCCCCGACCTGCCCGGCGGCGCGACCCTGACCGTCGCCGGCGAGCCGCGGCCGCTGCCGCCGGACCTCGAGGTCGTCGCGCTGCGCGCCGGGCAGGAGGCCCTCGCCAACGCGCGCCGCCACGCCGCCGCCAACCGGGTCGAGGTCGGTCTCGAGTACACCGCCGAAGGGCTCACGCTGCGCGTCAGCGACGACGGGCGCGGCTTCGACGCGAGCGCGCGACGGGACGCCGGGCAGGGCGGGCGCGGGCTGTCCGGGCTGCGGGACCGGGTCACCGCGGCCGGCGGCACCGTCGACGTCCGCGCCGCACCGGGCGCCGGGGTGACCGTCGTGGTGGAGCTGCCGTGCGCATCCTGATCGTCGACGACCACCCGATCGTCCGGGAGGGGCTGCGGGCCGTCCTCGGCGGCGAGCCGGACCTCACCGTCGTCGCGGACTGCGGCGGCGGGCACGACGCGGTCCGGCTGGCCGGCGAGCTGCGCCCGGACCTGGTGCTCATGGACCTGCGGCTGCCCGACCTGGACGGCATCACCGCCATCGCGCGGATCACCACCGCGGGGCACGCGGCGGTGCTGGTGCTCACCACGTACGACACCGACGGCGACGTCGTCCGCGCGGTCGCCGCCGGCGCCACGGGCTACCTGCTGAAGGGCTGCTCCCGGGAGGAGCTCACGGCGGCGATCAGGGCGGCGGCGCGGGGCGAGACGGCGATCGCCGCCCCGGCGGCGACCCGGCTGGCCCGGCACATGCGCGGCGCCGTGCCGCAGCTGACGGCGCGGGAGCTGCAGGTGCTGCGGTGCGTCGCCCGCGGGTTGTCCAACCCGGAGACCGGCCGTGAGCTGTTCGTCAGCGAGGCGACGGTGAAGAGCCACGTCATGCGCATCTTCGACAAGCTGGGCGTGAAGGACCGCACCGCAGCGGTCACCACCGCCATGGCCCGCGGCATCCTGCCGCCCGCTTAGTTCGAGCCTTGACTGTTAGACCTCTAACTTTTAGAGTTCTCATCATGGACGCGCCGAAGCTCACCACGACCCTCGACCTGCTCCGCTGGATCGGTTGGGCGCAGCGGAAGGCCGGCGAGGACTGGATCCGGGCCCGCGAGCTCAGCCACGAGCAGAGCTTCGTGCTCGGCTACCTGGTCCAGCACCCCGGCGCGATCCAGCGCGACATCGCCGAGATCACCCGTACCAGTGCGGCGAGCGTCACGAGTCTCCTCCAGGGGCTCGAGCGCCGGGAGCTGGTCGAGCGCCGGACGGAGCCCGGCAACGAGCGCAGCAAGCGCGTCTACGCCACCGCGGCGGGCGCCGAGCTGATCTCCGGGTTCGACACCGCGATGGCGGCGGCCGAGGCGACGATCCTCGCGCCGCTGGACCAGGCGGAGCGGGCCACCCTGCACGCCCTGCTCACGAAGGTCACCTCGGAGCTGCCGCAACCCACACGGTCGTGACCGACGCGATCGTGACCAGGCCGTAGGCCACCCAGCAACCCGCAGCGCGCCGGCGGTTCCGTCGGCGTGCACACAAACCTGTCACCGTGCCGGCGGACGCCGGCGCGTGCTCAAGCCTGCCCGGAAAGGAGCGGTCCCATGAGCAGCGCGACCCTCGAATCCCCGGTGGCCACCGACGCCGCCGGCACCAACCGCTGGTACCTGTCCTCCGCGCCGATCGTCCGCGCCCTCGTGCACCTGTGCGTGCCGATGGCCGCCGCGATGATCGTCACCGCCGTCTACAACCTGGTCAACGCCGGCTTCATCGGCATGCTCCACGACACCGCGCTGCTGGCCGCGCTCACGTACGGCGCGCCGATCCTCGGCCTGGTCATGGCGGTCGGCAACGTGTTCGGCGTCGGCGGCGGCGCCCTCGTCTCCCGGCTGCTCGGCGCCGCCGAGCACGACCCCGCGAAGGCCGGCGGGATCCGGCACGTCGCGTCGTTCTCGGTCTGGGGCTCCGTCATCGTCGGCGCCGTGTCGGGCGGGCTCGGGCTGGCCCTGCTGGACCCGCTCGTGTCGCTGCTCGGCGCGGACGCCGCAGCCGTCCCGGCGACGAAGGCCTACGTCGGGGTGATGCTCGCGTTCGTCCCCGTCCTCGCCGCCGCCGTGTGCCTCGAGCAGCTCGTACGGGCGGAAGGCGCCGCCCGGCAGGTGATGACCGGCCTGATCGCGTCCACGGTCGCGAACCTCGCCTTCGACGTGCTGTTCATCCTCGTCCTGCACTGGGGCGTCGCCGGCGCGGCCCTGGCGATGGGCCTGGCCAACGTCGGCGTCATCGCGTACTTCGCGACCTGGCTGCACCGCAACAGCCAGCACATGCGCATCGCACCGCGCTGGTTCACGCTCGCCCGCACCGTCGTGGCGCCGGTCCTCGGGGTGGGCGTCGGCACCCTGCTGCAGTCCGCGTTCCTGATCGTCACGTCGCTGGTGCTCAACAACCTCGCGGCCGCCTACGGCGACGGTCCCCTCGCCGCGATGGGCGTCGCGGTCCGCATCGCGCAGGTCCCGGAGTTCCTCGTCATGGGCGTGACGCTCGGGGTGCTGCCGCTGCTCGCGTACGCCTACGGCAAGGGCGACCGGCAGCGCCTCACCGCCGCGCTGCGCGGCTCCGCGATCACCGTCGGCGGCGTCGCCGTGACCTTCTCGGCGATCGTGTTCCTGCTCCGCGAGCAGGTGTTCACCGCGTTCGTGGCCGACCGCTCGGTCCTCACCACCGGCGTCACGATCCTCACCGCGCAGCTCGTCGCCATGGTCGCCAACGGCTTCACCGGCCTCCTCACGTCGCTGTTCCAGGCGACCGGCCGGGCCGCCGCGGCGACGGTGATGTCGATGACGCAGGGCATCCTGTTCGTCCCGGTCGTGCTGCTCGGCAACCTCTGGTTCGGCCTGCCCGGCATCATCTGGGCCCTCACCGTCACCGAGGTCACCGTCCTGCTCGCCGGCGTCGCGCTGTGGCTCGCCTCCCGCCGCGCCATCGACCGCGGCCTCGCCGAGGGCAGTCCCGAGCGCGCCGAGCAGGCCCTCGAAGCGGCCTGAGCGGTGCCTTCCCGGAAGCGTCCTGTGCGCTCAGCGGACGTCGTTGCAGCGGCGCAGCGTCCAGCGGGGCGCGGGCCAGGCCGTCGGGTCGCCGCCGGTCGTCCACTCGGTGACCGACACCGGCGCCACCGCCAGGTCGAACGCCCGGTCGAGCGGCTGGGCGGCGAGGGCGTGGAACGAGCACTCGACCGTCTCGGCGTGGCCGACCAGGATCGCGGTGCCGCCGCGGTGCAGGTGCGCGATGTCCAGGATCGCCCGGCCGACGCGGGCGACGAGCTCCGCCCACGTCTCGTTGCCCTCCTGGGACGGGCGGTACACGCCACCGCCGGGCACCGCGTGCGCCGTCAGGAACTCGCGCACCGGCATGCCGTCGGCGTAGGACGGCGTGTGCCACGTGCACAGCCCGCAGTGCTGCTCCGGGACGGCGGCGAACGCGGCGGCGATCGGCTCCGCCGTCTCCACGGCCCGGCGCAGCACCGACGAGTACACGGCGACCGGACCGGCGACCTCCTCGCGGAGGCGCTCCGCGAGCCGGCGGGCCTGCCCGCGCCCGGCCTCCGTCAGGCCCTGGCAGCCGTCCGGCCCGCCGACGACCCCGGCCGTCTTGTGCACCGACTCGCCGTGCCGCACGAAGAGCAGCCGCGTTTCCATCCGGTCATGATGGCAGCCGGGCGCATACGGCAGGATGGGCCGCGTGGAACTGGACCTGCACCGGGGTGAGCTGACCGCGTACTGCTACCGGATGCTGGGGTCGTTCCACGACGCCGAGGACCTGGTGCAGGAGACGTTGCTGCGGGCCTGGAAGGCGCGCGACCGGTACGACAGCGACCTCGCGTCGGTGCGGACGTGGCTGTTCCGCATCGCCACGAACGTGTGCCTGACCGCCCTCGAAGGACGGGCGCGGCGGCCGCTGCCGTCGGGGCTGGGCGCGCCGAGCGACGACCCCGGCGCGCCGCTCACGCCCGCGACCGACATCCCGTGGCTCCAGCCGTTCCCCGACGCGCGGTTCGACGCCGACGCCCGCACCGACCTGCGGCTGGCGCTGATCGCGGCGATGCAGACCCTGTCGGCGCGCCAGCGGGCCGCGCTCGTGCTCCGCGACGTCCTGCAGTTCAGCGCCGCGGAGGTCGCCGAGCAGCTGGACACCACCGTGCCGGCGGTCAACAGCGCCCTGCAGCGCGCCCGGGCGGCGGTCGCCGCGTGCGACCCCGGCGGCGTCGCCGAACCCGGCGACGCCAAGGTCCGCGGGGCCGTCGACCAGTACGTCCGGGCGTTCGAGGCCGCCGACGTGTCCGCGCTGGTGCGGCTGCTGACCGACGACGCCGTGCTGGAGATGCCGCCGGTGCCGCTGTGGTACCGCGGGCGCCGGGACTACGGGCGGTTCATCGAGCGGGTCTTCCAGATGCGTGGCACCGGCTGGGTCATGACGCCGTTGACCGCCAACGGCCAGCCGGCGGTCGCCGCGTACGCGCCGCAGGCCGACGGCGTACACCACCTGCACACCCTGCAGGTCCTCACCGTCGTCGACGGTCGGGTCTCCCACAACGTCACGTTCGCCGACCCGGCCGTGCTCGAACTGTTTCATCTGCCGAAGCTGCGATGAGTTCCGCCGGTGCCGCCGGTATGTACGGGTGAGCACCGACAGAAGGGACCATCATGAGCGTCATCGTCATCGAGTTCATCACCCTCGACGGGATCGTGTCCGACCCCGACGGGTCCGGCGGCACCCCGACGGGCGGCTGGGCGTTCCGGCACGGCCCCGCGTCCGTCGCCGGCGACAAGTTCCGCCTCGGGCCGCTGCTGGACGACGGGGTCATGCTGCTCGGCCGCACCACGTGGCAGCTGTTCTCCACGCTCTGGCCGAAGCGCGACGACCCGTTCTCCCAGCGGATGAACGCCGTGCCGAAGCTGGTCGCCACCAGTACCCTCGAAGACACCGCCGCCTGGCCCAACTCGCGGGTCCTGGAAGGTGACCTCGTCGCCGCCGTCAAGCAGGAGCAGCGGGACATCGTCGTCACCGGGAGCCTCAGCGTCGTGCACACGCTGATGGCGGCGGACCTGGTCGACGAGTACCGGCTGCTGACCTTCCCGACCGTGCTCGGCACCGGCCGGCGGCTCTTCCCCTCCGACGGCCCGCCCGCCTACCTGGAGACCGTGTCGGTCGAGCAGGTCGGCGCCGCGGTCCTCACCCGGTACGCCCGGCCGGGGACCGCTTTGGCATGATCGCCCGATGGGGGTCATGTACGACTACTTCGCCGCCGGGTCGGACGAGCGGGCGGCCACGGCCCTCGACCTGCCCGCCGGCCCGGGCGGTCCGCTGCCCGCCAGGCCGCAGCTGATGGAGCGGATCCGTGCCGGCGACCTGGCCGCCCTCCAGGAGCTGCGGACCCCGCGGGTCCGCTGGGGCGAGCACGGGTTCCAGGTCCTGGAGGTGAAGGGCGTCGACCCGTTCGTCATGCTGGTGACCCTGGAGGAGCTGCTCACCGGGGTCGCCTACGACGACATCGTCGAAGGCCCGCGCGCCGGCACCGACATCGCGTCCGCCGACGACGGCGAGCGGATGGTGGTGACCGTGACCGACGAGCTGCAGCAGGCCCTGGCCCGGTGCTCCCCCGACGACCTGACCCGGACCGCCGCGGCCTGGGCGCAGACGGAGGAGCTCGGCGGCGACGACGACGTGCAGCCGCTGACGGTCTTCCTGGGCGTGCTGGCGCTCCTGGCCCGCGAGGCCCTCGGCCGCGGCGAGCGCCTGTACTGCTGGGTCTGCGTCTGACCGGGCCGCCGTCGCCGCGGTGCGGCCCGTTCGGTGATCGTGGAGCGGCCGAACGGGCGGTGCGCCGTCCGGCGGTGCCGCCGCTACCCTCACCCGGTGAACAGCCCAAGCGGTCACCGGCTTGGGATTGACTTCGGGACCTCGGCGACCGTGGCTTCGCTGGCGGACCCCGACGGCCGGCAACGGTTCCTGACGTTCGGCGCCATCCCCGGGCCGGCCGTCATCATTGCCGGGCTCGCCCTGCCCGTGCTCGTGACCGCGTGGCTGTTCGCCGACGCCCGGCGCCGGACGGCGGCTTGACAGCTACCCGCGGCTGGATCAGAGTCGTCCAGTGCGGGAATGAACTCCTCGCCTGGGTCGAGGCGCAGCTGGACCGTCGTCAGGTGATCACGGCGATGCGGTCGCTGCACGGCGGCGAGAGCCCCTGGTGGATCGAGGTGGCACCGGCGTCCGCGCTGGTGCTGCGGTGCCCGAGCAGCCGGATCACCGCCGAGCAGATCGCGACGAACGCGGCGGCGCTGACCGTCGCGGAGCGGCACGGCCTGCCGGCACCCCGGCTGCTCGCGGCGGCACTGGACGATCCCGCGCCGCGAACGCTGGAGACCGTCGTGGCCGGGACGAGCGCCTGGCCCGTCGCGGGCTCCGCCGAGCTGCTCCGGGCGGCGGGCGCCGCGCTCGCCCGGGTGCACGCCGTCGCCCTGGACCCGCTGCCGCGGCTGCCGTTCCGGCCGCGGCCGATCGCGGTCGACGACTTCGCGGCCGACCGCCGGGCGGGCCGGATGCCGGCGACGCCGCTGCTGCTGCGGGCCGATGCCGTTGCACGGTCGATCCCGGCACCCGGTGAGCCGGTGGTCTTCGTCCACGGCGACGTCTGGCCCGGCAACACGATCGTCGCCGGTTCCGCGGTACGGGCGCTGATCGACTGGAAGACCGCCGGCGCCGGCTCTCCTGGCGTCGACGTCGGCGAGCTGCGCAAACAGGTCGCCATCCTGTACGACGACGACGCTCCCCGGCATGTGCTGGAGGGCTGGGAGCGTGCCACCGGGACGCGTGCCGCCGACGTGCCGTACTGGGACGCCGTGGCCGCGCTGAACACGCCGACCTCGATGTACAGCGGGCTTGCCACCCTGCGGCGCGACGCGTTCCTCCGGGCCGCGATCGCCCAGCTGTGACGTTGGTCAATACCTGAACACGGACACCGTGCGGCGCAGGTCGGCGGCGATGCCGTTGAGGTCCGCGGCCGTGTCGGCCGTGCCCTGGGCGACGCCGGTGGTCTCGTCGGCGACGGTGGCCACGCTGGTGACGTTGGCGTTGATCTGGTGGGCGCGGCCGGCGACCTGACTCACCGTGCGGTTCATCTCGTTCGTCGTCGCCGACTGCTCCTCGACCGCCGCCGCGATGCTCGTCTGGGCGTCGCGGATGGTGGTGATGACGCCGCTGATCTGCTCGATGGCGGTGACCGCGGCGGTCGAGTCGCGCTGGATCGCCGCCACCCGCTGGGCGATGTCCTCGGTGGCCCGGGCCGTCTCCTGGGCCAGGTCCTTCACCTCGGTGGCGACGACCGCGAAGCCCTTGCCCGCGTCGCCGGCCCGCGCCGCCTCGATGGTCGCGTTCAGGGCGAGCAGGTTGGTCTGCTCTGCGATCGACGTAATGAGCTTGACCACGGTCTCGATCTCGCCGGAGGACTGGCCCAGGCGGTGCAGCACGCCCGCGGCCTCGGCGGCGTCCCGGACGGCCCGGTCCGCGGTCCCGGCCGCGTCGGAGGTGCTGCGGGCGATCTCCCGGATCGAGGCGCCGATCTGCTCGGAGCCCGTGGCGACCGAACCGATGTCGTGGCTGATCTGCTCCGTCTCGCGGGACGCGGCCCGGGCCTCGACCGCCGACCGCTCGGCGCTGCCGCTCATGCCGCCGGCGGCCTGGCTGAGCCGCTCGGACGCGGTGGAGACCCGCCCGACGAGCTCGTCCACCCCGCGCAGCGACTCGCCGAGGCGCTCGAGGCCACGGTTGAGCGCGGCGCCCATCCGGCCGACCTCGTCCCGGCCGGCCACGTCGAGCCGGCCGCCGAGGTCGCCCTCGGCCATCGACTCCAGGACGCTGACCGTGGCGTGCAACGGCCTGGCGATCATCCGGCTGATCGCCCAGACGAGGGCCGCGGCCAGCAGCACCGCCGCCACGATCATCCCGGCGATGAGTGCCCGGGAGCGGTCGTACGCCCGCTGCGACGTCGCGAGAGTGTCCCGGGCCTTGGCGTCGACGGCCGCGTCGAGCCGGTCCAACGCCTGCTGGCCGGCCGCGAGGAGCGGGTCGGCCTTCGTCTTGCGCAGCGCGGTGATCTGCGCCAGGTCCGCGTCGGCGACCTTCGCCAGCGGCAGCACCTCCTGCTCGAGCACCGCGCGGTACCCGGTGAGGGCCTCCTCGAACCGGGTGTGGTCGGCCGGGTCGCCGGCCGCGGGCAGCACCTTGAACTCGTCCCACGCCTCGTCCAGCGAGGCGTTGGCCTCGTCGATCGCGGCGAGCGCGGCCTGCCGGTCGGCGTCGGAGGTGACCATCGCCAGGTTCGCGACGTGGTTCTGCACCATCAGGAAGTGCAGCGCGACGGCGTCGAGGTCGGCGATGTCCTGCAGGTTGTCGCTGTACATGCCGCGCAACCGGTCCTGGGCGGCGCCGAGCTGGCTGACCCCGAGCATCCCCACCGCGACGAGCAGCACGCACACCACGGCCACCGTCGACGCCAGCTTCCCGGCGATCGGAAGGTTCCGAACCATCCCAACGCACCCCCTTGCCCCGCCAATCGGCCGGGCGGCGCCCGGCTTGAGCGTTGCCGCGCGAAGGGTCAGGCGTCCGCCTCGACGGCGAAGGTGTTGCCGTCCGGGTCCTGGAACCAGGCGATCCTCCCGCCGCCGGCCCGTGCGGTGATCCCCTTGGCGTCGTGCTCGTACTGCTCGTAGCGGGTGAGCTCGACGCCGGCCTCGGCGAGCTCACCGGCGACCCGGTCGATGTCGTCGACGTACCACGTGGCGAGGGTCGCCGACGTCTGCCCGGCGGTGGCCGACTGGTACACGTTCAACGCCGGCCCGCCCCCGGATTCGTAGATCCGGCTGCCGCCCGCGATGTGCGCACTGGGCCCGGACCACAGCGCCCGCAGCCCCAGCTTGCCCTCGTAGAACGCCACCGCCCGCTCGATGTCCGACACGGCGACCGAGGTCCTGACAGGAAACGCACCCAACGCCATACCCCACCTTCTCACGGCCACGGCCGCCTGCGGCGTGGCCGGCTGACCGAAGCGGTGGCCACCCTCCGCGTGTTCGCCGACGATGGTCGCACCAATGCGGCGTCCGCCCTGGCGGATCTGCTGCGTCGCAACGGTCGGGTCGACGAGGCCGTCGACGTGCTGCTCGCGGCCGTGCGGGTGGAAGAGGCCACGCACGGGTGCACCACAAGTGCGCTGGTGACGATGCTGGTCGACGAAGGCCGGCACGACGACGCGCTGCGCTGCCTCGACGAACTGGAGCGCGAGTTCTCCCTGGCCGACGTCTTCCGCGATCGCGTCTGGGTGCTCGAGACGTGCGGGCGGGGGGACGAGGCCCTCGACCTGGTGCGGGCGCATCCCGGGTCCGGCGACGATCACATGTTGGTGTTGGCGGCCGAGATCCTGGAGCGCCTCGACCGGGGCGGGGACGCGATCGCCCTGCTGCGTCCACGGGCGACATCGCATGACGTGGGCGACGCTTTGGCTGAGCTGCTGGTCCGGCGGGGAGAGGTCGACGACGCCATGGCCGTGATCCACGCGCGAGAGCCGATGGTGCTGTGGGCCGACGACCCATGGGGCGGCCTGACAGTGGGGAGTGCCGACGATCCGTCGGCTGGTCCGACGCAGGAGCGTGCGGCGGCTCAGTAGCCGAGCGCGGTGGCGGCGACGGAGCGGAGTTCGGCGGCGACCGGGGCGGGGAGGTACAGGTCGGCGAGGTTGCGGGGCGAGTCGCGGAAGACGATGCCGTAGAGGGTGGCGGCGTCGAGGTAGCGGGCGGTGTCGTTGGGGTGCTTGCCGTCGGGGTCGATGAGGAACGGGGCGCCGTGGGTGGCGATCAGTGTCTCGAACGCGTCGGCGATCGGAGCCACGACGTTCGGGGTGGGCAGGGCGGCTGACAGGGCCGCGTAGTTGGTGTCGATCGCCGTCTTGGCGGCGGCGCGGGACGGGAACGGGGCGGGGTTGACCAGGGCCCAGTTCTTGAACAGCACGACCCGGCCGCCGGGTTTCAGGGTGCGGCGGAAGGTCGGCGCGTACAGGCTGAGCAGGGTGCGTTTCGCCGCGGGCAGGTTCGTGGCGACGAGCGTGCTGTACTCCTGCAGGACGATGACGTCGTAGCGCCTGCCGCCGCCGAGCGCCCGCGCGACGAGGCCGTCGTCCCAGGTCTGCCGCAGCGTGTAGCCGGAGTGGATCACTTCCGTGACGTCGGCGGTACGGCCGGCGGACGACGCGAGCCGCCGGACCAGCGCGGGCGTGTCCTCGCCGGTGGCGGCGGTGAACGAGCCGAGCAGGCTGTTGCCGACGAACAGCACGTCCAGCACGTCGGCGCGGGCGCTTCCCTGGGACGTCCGCGGCGCCACCCACACCAGGACGGCGGCGAGGAGGACGACGACGGCGATGTACGCCCGGTGACGGTACGGCATCAGGCGCGACCCCCGAACGCGACTCCAGACTGTGCTCGATCAGGGTGCGGACCGTCGCGCCGCCTGTCAATCCACCGAAGGGCGCCACAAGGTAGGGCAAGCCCCCGACGGAACCGGCCTGCTGCCTGGACTGCGCCGGCCGGGTGGGGCCGGGTTTGCTGGTACCCGTGCAGCGGGGATCACGAAGTGGACGGCGGCAGCTCGTCCTGGGCGCGACGGCCGTCGGTGTGCTCGTCGTCCTGCACTGCCTGCCCGGCTCCGGCGGTGTCGACCCGGTCCACGAGACCCTGTCGGAGTATCCGTTGCGTTCCGTGGACGTGGGGCTGCCGTACGCGATCGCGCTGCTGAGCGCGAACGCCGCCACCGCCCTGCTCGGCGCCGCGATGGTCCGGCAGGGCGTGCTCCGCGGCTGGCTGGTGACGGCGCTGCTGGTCACCTGGTGTGCGAGCCTGCTGGGCCTGACCGTGTTCCTCAAGGATCCGCTCGGCTCCGACGGCACCTGGTACGGCACGGTCCACAAGCTCTGCGCCGCCGCCAACTTCGCCAGCCTGCCGACCCTGTGTGCGCTGCTGTGGTGGCGTTTCCGGAGGTCCCGGCGGTGGCGCGGCTACGCCCGGACGGTCGGTGTCCTCGCCGCCGCCACCGTCCTGTGCACGGTCCCGTTCGCCGTCGCGTTCCTGCTCCACGGCGGCCACGTCGCCGCGACCGGCACCGCGCTCGGCCTGGTCGAACGCGCCGTGGTGGCCCTCGACGCCGCGATGATCGCCACGCTGACCGTCTGGTCCCGCGCGACGCCCGCCCCGCCCGGCACCAGGGCAGCGGCTCTTCCGGTGCGCCGGGCGAAGCGCCGCCGCACCACTTGGCTGTGGGGCGCGGACATGACGGCGGCGCACGGGGTCTAGGCCTCGCTCTGGTCGGCGGGAGTGTGGAGCGCGACGGCGGCGAAGGTGGCGACGAGGGCGGCGTTGACGGCGACGGCGAGCCAGCCGATGTTGGCGATGTGCGCGACGGGCCAGGCGAGGGACGCGACGGCGAGCAGGACGACCGTCCACAGTGGCTGGGTGCGGCGCAGGACGGCGGCGCCGAGCAGGAGGGTGAGGGGGAAGAACAGGCCGAGCGGCTTGATCAGGGTGGCGGCGCCGGACGCGGCGACGAGGTCGGTGTCGCCGAGGGAGACGTGGATGGTGTTGAAGCCGTAGGCGACGTTGCCGGCGGCGCCGAGCGCGCCGACGACGAGCAGGACGGCGGCCAGGGCGCCGCGGCCGAGGGCGACGAGCCGCAGCATGAGGAGGATGTACGCGGTGGCGCCGAGCACGTGGAAGACGGCGGCGAGGGGGTCGTCCCAGCCGCGGACGGCGTACAGGACGTCGGCGATCAGGTAGATCACCGGGGCGACGAACAGTGCCGCGGTCAGCACGCGGTCGACGGGCGTGGCGGGGGGTGCGGTCATGTCGGACTCCTGAGAGAAGCGGGTACCCGTACCGTGGCCGCCACCACCATCGGGAGGCATCGGGGCCGGCCCTGGAACATTGCCGGGTTAACCCTGCTTCCGTCGGGCGCCGGCGCTGGCACGATGTGGACGTGGCGGGCGACGGGACGCTGGGCAGGGCGGCGGTGGGTGCCGCGACGGCCGTGCTGGTCGCCGGCGGCGCCGCGCTCGGCTGGCACGTCGGGAACCTGCACAACGGGCTGATCGCGGCGGCGTTCACGGCGGTCGGGCTGTTCGTGCTGCGGCGCAGCCCGCGCAACCCGGAGGGGCGGCTGTTCGTCGCCACCGGCGTCGCGCACGCGGTGATGTACGCGGGCCGCCAGTACGGGCTGCATCCGGGGCCGCTGCCCGGCGCGTCCTGGGTCGGCTGGTGCGGGGTGTGGCCGCTGCCGCTGGTCCTGGTGCTGATCGGGGTGACGGTGATGGGCTTCCCGACCGGCCGGCTGCCGTCGCGGGCGTGGCGGCCGGTCGTCGTGGTGCTCGGCGCCGTCGGGCTGGTCCTGTCGGCGGTGTCGGCGCTGTGGCCGGTCGAGTACGCGCGGACCGGGCTCGTCGCCGCGCACCCGCTGCACCTGCCGGGCGCCGCGGCGGCGGAGGCGTTCTACGGGGTGGCGCGGCCCGTCGGGTACCTGCTGCTGCAGCTGACGTGGGCGGCGTGCGTCGTCGTCCGGATGCGGCTGGCGCGCGGCGACGAGGCGCGGCAGCTGCGCTGGTTCGTGTACGCGGTGACGGTGTCGGCGGCGGTGATGGTCGTCGGGCTCGCCGTGTGGCGCTCGCCGGTGCCCGGTGCGCTGACGGCGCCGCTGATCGCGGCGGCGGCCGGTGCGGCGATCCTCAAGTACCGCCTGTACGACATCGATCCCGTCATCAACCGGTCGCTGGTGTTCGGCGCGATGGCCGCGATGGTGACCGCCGGCTACGCCGTCGTGGTGACCGGCGTGGGGCGGCTGGTCGACGGGCACGGCACGCTGCTGTCGCTGGCCGCCACCGGGGTGGTCGCGGTCGCGTTCGAGCCGTTGCGGCGCAGGGTGCAGCGGGTCGCGGACCGGCTCGTGTACGGGCGGCGCGCCACCCCCTACGAGGCCCTCGCCCGGCTGTCGGCGCACCTGACGGCGCCCGCGGGCGGCCTGCTCGACGGGATCTGCACCACCGTCGCCGACGCGGTGGGCGCCCGGGAGGTCGTCCTGTGGACGGGACCGCCGGACGCGCTGCGGGCCGTGTCGGTCTGGCCCGCGGCTTCGCCGGTACCGGATGGGACGCGGCGGCTGGAGGACCTGGTGGCCGTGCCCGTGCGGCACGACGGCGGGTTCCGCGGCGCGCTCACCGTGACGAAGGCGCCCGGCGGGCCGCTGTCGGCCGCCGAACAGCGTCTCGTCGGCGACCTGGCCGCGCAGGCGGGGCTGGTGCTGGAGCTGCGGGCGACCGCGCAGCGTCTGGTCGCGGCCGGTGACGCCGCCCGCCGCCGGCTCGAACGCGACCTGCACGACGGCGCGCAGCAGCGTCTGGTGACGGTCGCGATGGAGCTCGGCGGGGTGGTCCGCGCGGCGACCGCGGCCGGCGCGGACGACGTCGCCGCCCAGGCCTCCGCCGTGCGGGTGCGGCTGCTGGAGGCGACGGCCGAGCTGCGGGAGATGGCCCGCGGGCTGCACCCGGCGGTCCTCACGCAGGACGGCCTCGAGGCCGCGGCCGGCTTCCTCGCCGACCGTTCGCCGCTGCCGGTGCGGCTCACCGTGTCGGTGGGGCGGCGGCTGCCGGCCGAGGCGGAGGCGACCGCGTACTTCGTGGTGAGCGAGGGCCTGACGAACGCCGCCAAGCACTCCGGCGCCACCGTCGTCGCGGTGACGGTCGCGCTGTCCGCCGCGGGTCTGGTCGTGGAGGTGGCGGACGACGGTACGGGCGGCGCGGCGGTGCGCCCCGGCAGCGGCCTGGAGGGGCTCATGGACCGGCTCGCGATCCTCGACGCGCGGCTGACCGTCGACAGTGGACCGGCCGGCACCCGGCTGCGGACGGTGATCCCGTGCGCGTGATGCTCGCCGACGACGGCGTCCTGTTCCGCGAGGGCATGGCCCGCATCCTGACCGAGGCCGGCTGCACCGTCACCGGTCAGGCGGGTGACGGCGCCTCGCTGCTGGCGCAGGTGCGCGCCGCTCCCCCGGACGTGGCGGTGATCGACCTGCGGATGCCGCCGGGCTTCGCCGCCGAGGGGATCGAGGCGGCGGCCGCGATCCGCGCGTCGGCGCCCGGGGTCGGGCTGATGCTGTTGTCGCAGTACCTGGAGGTGCACCACGCGCTGCGGCTCATCACCGAGTTCGACGGCGGGGTCGGCTACCTGCTGAAGGACCGGGTGTCGGACCTGACCGCGTTCGCCGTCGACCTTCGCCGCGTCGCGCACGGCGACACCGTCATCGACCCGGAGCTCGTCTCCAGGCTCGTCGCCCGCCGCCGCGAACGCGACCCGCTCGACGACCTCACCGACCGCGAGCGCGCGGTGCTCGCCCTGATGGCGCAGGGCCTGTCGAACGCGGCGGTCGCGGCCGACCTGCACCTCGCGATCAAGACCGTCGAGGCGCACGTCACGTCGATCTTCACCAAGCTCGGCCTGGTCCAGCACGAGCGCGAGCACCGCCGCGTCCTCGCCGTCCTCACGTTCCTGCGCGCCTGAGGCTGCTTCCTGCGCCTGAGGCTACGATGCGCACCGTGAGCTCACCGCTGACGGTGCGCCCGGCCAGGGTCGAGGACGTGGCGCAGATGGCGCGGGTGATCGTCCGGTGCTGGCGGGAGACGTACCGCGGGCTGATGCCGGACGCGGTCCTCGACGACCCCGGCCTCGTGCCCCGCCGGGAGCGGTTCTGGACCGCGGCGCTGACCGACGAGCGCTACCGCGGCAACCGGGTGGCCGTCGCCGAGCGGGACGGCTCGCTGATCGGCGTCGCCATGTCCGGGCCGCCGACGGACCCCGCGGCGGCGTGGGCGCGGCAGCTGTACGTGCTCTACGTGCACGCGGAGGACCACGGCACGGGCGCCGGGCATGCCCTGCTGGAGGCGGTCCTCGACCCCGGCGAGTCCGCGGCGCTGTGGGTGGCCGACCCGAACCCCCGCGCGCAGGCGTTCTACCGCCGGCACGGCTTCGCCGCCGACGGGACCGCCCAGGACGACGACGGCGTCCGGGAGATCCGGATGGTCCGCCGCCTGCACCGGCACCCCGAGCTCGGCGCGTTCGAGGCGTCGCCGTTCGAGTGGCGCGCGTTGTCGCCGGTGCGGCTGGCCGGCACGGACGAGGTGACGCTCGTCCTGACGCCGATCGCCGGCGTCGACGACGGCCAGGGCCCGCTCTTCGACACGGCGGCCGGCGTCGTGCGCCGCCTGGACCCGCACGCGCTGCGGCGCACCGTCGCCGAGGCCTGCCTGGAGCTGTACAACAACACCTGGCGGCAGGACGACGCCGAGCTGGACGAGCCGGCGTTCACCGCCCGCATCACCCCGACCGCCGTCGACGTCACCGAGGAGGACGTCACGGTGTACCTCGACGACGGCGGCCTCTTCGGGCAGCACTCCATCGTCGTGTACCTCGACCTGGACCTGACGGTCATCGACGTGAAGCTCGCCGGCTGACCTGAACGCCCTCACGAACGCGCGCTAGGCGAACGCGACCTCGCGCGGCGGGGCGGTGAAGTCGCGGACCGGCAGCGGGGCGAGGCCGTCGCGCTGGACCGTCGCGACCGCGCCGATCGCTGCCTCGGGCACACCGGCGGGGATCCCGGCCTGGCCGGTGCGGGCCCACGGCGCGGTCGCGATCATGCCGGCGGTGGCCAGCTGGGGTCCGGTGATCACGACGGAGCAGGCGCGGCGGCTGTCCATCACGCCTGACTGGCCGGCCACCGGGCGGCCGACGGTGGCCCGGACGGTGGTGGCCGGCACGGCACCGGCGCCGCAGCGGTCGCCGAACGCGGACGCGTCACCGACCGGGCAGCGGGCGGCGTCGATCGCGGCGCGGGCCACCTCGGGGCGCAGCACGGACTCGCAGTTCGGCCCGACGCCGGGCACCTGCGCGCCGGTGGCGTCGGTGACCTTGGCGGCGGGCAGCGGGTCGCAGTGGGTGCCGTCGGCGGCGAGGGTCGCGTACGCGTTGGCCAGGTCCAGCGTGCTGGTCGCCGAGACGCCGAGGGTGAACGCGCCCCACCCCGCGCTGTTCTTGCCCAGCGCCTGGTCCTCCTTGGCGCGGAACGTGATGCCGAGGCGCTGCGCGAGGGCGACGGCCTTCTCCACGCCGATCCGCTCCTCCAGCTCCACGAAGTAGGTCACCACCGTGTGCCCGAACGCGTCCCACATGGTCCGCCGCCCCGACTGGTACGCCTTGTCGCCGGTGTTCGTGGGGCAGTAGTACCCACCGTTGCAGGCGAGCGGGCTCTGCGGGTCGATGCGGAACTTCGACTGGTACACCTTCTTCGTGTCGATCGCGTGATCCAGTTTCAGCCCGCCCTCCAGCGCCGCGGCGAGGGTGAACATCATGAACGGCGCGCCGGCCTGCGTGCCGGGCATGTTGTCGTCGCCGGCGACGAGCGCGTCCGTGGCGTCCGGCCCCGTGTACGACCACGCCGGCGGACCGTCGCCCGACGACACGCCCGGGCTCACGGCGGCGGCGGCCGCGCGGCGGAAGTTCCGGTTCACGGCCATCGCCCGGATCAGCCCGGTGCCGGGCTCGATCGACGCGACGGAGAACACGTTCGGGTCGGTGACCGGCACGACCGCGTCGACCCGTTGCTTGGCGGCGGCCTGCAGCTTCGGATCGAGCGAGCCGACGATGCGGTACCCACCCTGCCGCAGCCGGCCGGTACGCTCCGCCTTGTCGGCCCCGAACGCCTCCTGCCCCTGCCACCAGGTGACGACGGAGTCGCAGAAGAAGCCCCAGTCGTTCACCGGCGCCCGCAGGCAGCTCTCCCGCGGGTCCTCCGTGTCGAACCGCGCGATCAGCGTCGTGCCGTCCGCCGCGAACAGCTCCGAGGCCCGCGCGGCGGGCGCGGGCGTGCCCTTCGGCGGGTCGGCGTCCCTGTCCCTGGACCGCCAGACCACGACGCCGACCACCGCGGCGACGACCAGGACCGCCGCCAGCAGCACCGTCCGCCGCCCGCCCGGCCTGTCCTGGTGCGCCGACTCGATGATCGACACGTTCGGCCCGTCCCCCGCCACCACAGCCTCCGTCGTCCGCTTCGTCGTCCGCTTCGTCATTCACTTCGTCGTTCGCTTCGTCGTTCGCTTCGTCGTGAAGGTCGGATGTTATCGACTCACACCGCTGCCCCGCTGCCCGCCGAAGGTTCGTACATCAACAACGCCTCCGGCACCTGCGCCCGGATGCGGCTGGAGTCCTACGACGCCAACCACAACCTCGTCAACAGCCGCAACGACGGCACCTTCTGCGCACCCAACGGCGCGCTGCACTCCCGGATCGTCTACTTCGCCGCCCCGGCCGGCTCCACCATCACCCACGCCCACGCCGTCCTACAGGTGCAGAACTCGAACGGCACCTACTCCGACGCCGGCACCGACTACGCCGACTACTGACCGTCGCGCGACCGCCGGCCCGCCGCCGCACCGAGCGGGCCGGCCGTTCTCCTCGTAGGGTCGGAAAGGACGAGGAGGGATGACGATGGAACAGATCACCTCGAAGGACGGCACGACGATCGCGTTCGACCGGATCGGGCACGGACCGGCGGTGGTGCTGGTCGCCGGGTCGGCCTCCGACCGCTCGGACAAGACTCCCCTGGCGGAGTACCTCGCCGCCGACTTCACCGTCCTGAACTACGACCGCCGCGGCCGTGGCCCCAGCGGCGACACGCAGCCCTACGCGGTCGAACGCGAGATCGAGGACATCGCCGCGGTGATCGACGCGGCCGGCGGCGAGGCCGGCCTGTTCGGGGGGTCCTCAGGCGCGGCCCTGGCGCTGCTCGCGGCGAGCGCCGGCCTCCCGGTCACGAAGCTCGCGATGTGGGAGCCGCCGTACCTGCCGGAAACCATGCCGGCGCCGCCGCCGGACCACGTCCAGCAGCTCGAGACGATGGTCGTCGACGACCGGCGCGACGCCGCGGTCGAGTACTTCATGTCGACGGTCGTGGGCCTGCCACCGGAGGCCGTCGCCGACATGCGCCGGAAGCCCTTCTGGGCCGAGACCGTCGCGCTCGCGCACACGCTCGCCTACGACGCCCGCATCCTCGGTGACTACCGGCTCCCGGTCGACCACGCGAAGCACCTGACGCTGCCGACCCTCGTACTGGCCGGCGGCAGGGACATGCCGTTCATGCGCGACACCGCGGCGGCCCTCGCCGAACTCCTCCCGGCAGGCGAGGCTCAGTTCCTCGACGGCCAGCCCCACAACGTCGACGCCGCCGTCCTCGCCCCCGTCCTGAGGGCCTTCTTCAAGGGCTGACCCGGACTCGTGCCAGGATTGGCGGGTGGCCGGACCGGGGAAGTCGATCGTCGAGGTCCCGCTGCTCGAAGTGCTCCCGCGCGACTGCGCGGCGGCCGTCGGGGAGATCCGCCGCCTGGCCGGTGAGCTCGACACCCACGCCGCCGGCCGCGTCGCGTGGCACTGGTTTCCGGAGCACAGCCGCCCCGCGGGCCACGGAGACGTGCTGCTCGACGCGTCGATCACGCTGTTCAACGCCGACGCCGACTGGCTGGCGCTGACCCTCGACCTGGCCTGGAGCCCGGACCTGACGGTCAATGCGGCGGTGGAGGTCGCCTGCTGGTGCCGGCCGGACCACAACACGCACTATGTCCGCGATCAGACCTGGCAGGTCACCGGCGGCGCCGACCTCGTCGACGCGTTCGCCGCCGGCATCGCGATGCTGAAACCAGTCCTGGACCACGGCCCCTTCCACCCGCTCCCCTGGCGCGCCGACGCAGGCCTGCCGCAACCAACCGACTGGGCCGCATCCAGTTGATCGAACAGCGGATCCGGCCGCCATGACGGCCAGATCCGCGACTCGATCTTGCGCGAGCCACGGGATGCTGCGCGCAGGCGCGATGGCCGCCGCGGCGCGCCGGAGGCGCGCGGGAGCGCAGCGCGCTGGCGGTGTGAGCGCAGCGAGCATGGGGGCCGCGGGTGGGAACCCCCGCCGCGCGCCGGAGGCGCGCAGCTGGCACAGAGCAGCATGACAGCGCACGCCGGCCGCGGAAGGCGCCTTCCGCGACCGGGGTGCCTACCCTGCTCAGCGTCGGCGTCGCCTTGCAGGGTGTCGTCCGCAGGTCTGCGAGCGGTGGGTCCGCTCATCCAACCATGGACAACCCTCGACACCGAGTGAACATCGGAGGTATCGGTTCGTCAAGAACGGTGCCGAACTTCTGTCCGCACGAACAAAAGCGACAGGCTCCAAGATTTTGGGCCTTGCAGAGCGGTGGCGAAGCCTGCTAGACATCGGATGTCTTCGCACGGCTTGCGGTACCGGAAAGAGGGAGGGGCCATGACCAACCGATTCGTGTCGCTGGACACCTACGACGTACGGTTCCCGACCTCGAGAGCGCTCGACGGCTCCGACGCGATGAACCCCGACCCGGACTATTCGGCCGCCTACGTGGTCATTCGTACCGACGACGGGGCCGGCAAGGCGGAGCAGGGCGAGGGGCACGGGTTCGCGTTCACCATCGGGCGCGGCAACGAGGTCCAGACCCGCGCGATCCAGGCGCTCGCCCCCTATCTCGTCGGACGTCTGGTGAAGGAGGTGCTCGACGACCTCGGCGGCCTGTACCGCGAGCTCGTCTACGACTCGCAGCTGCGCTGGCTCGGCCCGGAGAAGGGCGTCATGCACATGGCGATCTCCGCGGTCGTCAACGCGCTGTGGGACCTGAAGGCGAAGCGGGCCGGGCTGCCGCTGTGGCGGCTGCTGTCGTCGATACCGGCCGAGGAGCTGGTCGACCTCGTCGACTTCCGGTACCTGTCGGACGCGCTCACCCCCCAGGAGGCGCTGAAGCTGCTCCGCCGCGGCGAGGACGGCCGGGAGGAGCGGATCCAGACCCTGCTCCAGCGCGGCTACCCCGCGTACGCCACGTCACCCGGCTGGCTCGGCTACGACGACGCGAAGCTCGCCATGCGCTGCCGCGAGGCGCTCGACGCGGGCTTCACGCAGATCAAGCTCAAGGTCGGCGCTGACCTCGAGGACGACCTGCGCAGGATGAGGATCGCCCGGGAGGTCTGCGGTCCCGGCGTGCGGATCGCGGTCGACGCCAACCAGCGATGGGATGTCGGGACCGCGGTCGACTGGGTCCGGGCGCTCGCGCCGTTCGACCCGTGGTGGGTCGAGGAGCCCACCTCCCCCGACGACGTCGTCGGGCACGCCGAGATCGCGCGCAGGATCGCCCCGATCCCCGTCGCGACCGGAGAGCACGTCCAGAACAGGGTCGTGTTCAAGCAACTGCTCCAGCTCAACGCGGTCTCGTTCGTCCAGCTCGACGCCGCCCGCGTCGCCGGGGTCAACGAGAACGTCGCGATCCTGCTCCTCGCGGCGAAGTTCGGCGTGCCGGTCTGCCCGCACGCCGGTGGGGTCGGGCTCTGCGAGCTCGTCCAGCACCTGTCGATGTTCGACTACGTCGCCGTGTCGCGGACCATGCACGACCGGGTCATCGAGTACGTCGACCACCTGCACGAACACTTCACCGACCCGGTGCGCATGGACCGGGGGCACTACCTGGCGCCCCTCCAGCCAGGGTTCAGCTCCACTATGCGGGCCGAGAGCCGGGCCCGCTACGCCTTCCCGGACGGCCCCGTCTGGAACACCCCCTGAAGGAACCTGAGGAATCCGCCATGAAGCTGTTACGACCGGCCCTGCTGGCCACCGCCCTGGTCGTCTCGCTCACCGCCTGCGATTCGTCCACGACGCCCAGCGCCGACAAGACCGACGCCAAGGGTGGGCAGATCGCCGTCGACCTGCCCCGCGCCGACTCCGACTTCTGGAACTCCTACGCCAAGTACATCCCGCAGTACGCGAAGGACTCCGGCATCAACCTGATGACGCCGACGAACTCGCAGAACGACATCGCCAAGCTCGTCGCGAACACGCAGGCGCTCACCAGCCAGGGCGCGAAGGCGATCGTGATGGCGCCGCAGGACACCGGCGCGATCGCGACCACCCTCACCCAGCTGGAGCAGAAGAAGATCCCGGTCGTCACCGTCGACACCCGCCCCGACAAGGGCAACGTCTTCATGGTGGTCCGCGCCGACAACCGCGCCTACGGGCAGAAGGCCTGCGAGTTCCTCGGCACCAAGCTCGGCGGCAAGGGCAAGGTGATCGAGTTCCAGGGCTCGCTGTCCAGCGTCAACGGCCGGGACCGGTCGGAGGCGTTCGCGGAGTGCATGTCCAGCAAGTTCCCGGGCATCACCGTCTTCGCCGAGCCCACCGAGTGGGAGGGCGCGAAGGCGTCCGCGGCGCTGCAGACGCGCCTCGCCCAGCACCCCGACATCAACGGCATCTACATGCAGGCCGGCGGCGTGTTCCTCGCCCCGACGCTGCAGCTGCTGCGCACGAAGAACCTGCTCGTGCCGCCGAGCGACCCGAAGCACATCTTCATCGTGTCCAACGACGGCATCCCGCAGGAGTTCGACGCGATCCGCAAGGGCGAGATCGACGCGACCGTGTCCCAGCCCGCGGACCTGTACGCGAAGTACGCCCTCTTCTACGCCAAGGCCGCGGTGGACGGCAAGACGTTCCAGCCCGGCAAGACCGACCACGACAGCACCATCGTCCAGGTCCGTGAGGGTCTGCTGGAGGACCAGCTGCCCGCCCCGCTCGTCACCAAGGACAACGTCGACGACTCGGCGTTGTGGGGCAACCAGATCGGCAAGTGATGACCGACGCGACCGGCGCCTCCACCGTCCCGGCGGTGGAGGCCGTCCACACGAGCAAGCGCTTCGGCGCCACCACCGCGCTGCACGACGTCTCCATGTCGATCGCGTCCGGCAGCACCCACGCCCTCGTGGGCCGCAACGGCGCCGGCAAGTCGACGCTCGTGTCGCTGCTCACCGGCCTGCAGAGCCCCGACGCGGGCGCGATCGCCTTCGACGGCAAGCCGGCCCCGCCGGTCGCGGACCGGTCCGCGTGGCGGCGCCGCGTCGCGTGCGTCTTCCAGCGCTCCACCATCATCCCCGACCTGTCGGTGGCCGAGAACCTGTTCCTCAACCGCCAGGGCGACGTCGTCCGCTGGGGCGCGCTGCGGCGGAAGGCCGCGGAGCTGCTGCAGGAGTACGCCGTCGACGTCGACCCGGCCGCCCGCGCCGGCGACCTCGGCGTCGAGCAGCGGCAGCTCGTCGAGATCGCCCGCGCGCTGTCGCAGGGCGCCCGCTTCATCATCCTCGACGAGCCGACCGCCCGGCTCGACGCGACGGCGATCGACCGGCTCTTCGGCCGGCTGCGGGCGCTGTCCGCGACCGGAGTGACGATGCTGTTCATCTCGCACCACCTGCAGGAGATCTACTCGGTCTGCGACACCGTGACCGTGCTGCGGGACGCGCGGCACGTACTGACGGCGCCGGTGGCCGACGTGGACCACGACGCACTGGTTGCCGCGATGACCGGCGAGGCGGTCGGTCTGACCGAGGTCGAGCCCCGCCCGCCCGTCGGCGACGCCACCCGTGTCGCGTTGCGCCTGAAGGACCTGACGCTGCACGGCTCGTACAGTGGCATCGACGTCGACGTGCGCGCCGGGGAGATCGTCGGCGTCACCGGCTCCGGCAGCAGCGGCAAGGTCGCGCTCGCCGAGACGGTGGGTGGGCTTCGCCGCCCGACGAATGGGAGCGTCAACGTCGGCGAGCAGCCGGTGGCGCCGGGGAGCGTACCGGCCGCGCTCGCCGCCGGGATCGGGCTCGTGCCCCAGGACCGGCACCGCGAGGGGCTCATCCCGCTGCTGTCGATCGCGGAGAACGCGACGCTGCCGATCGCCGGGTCGTTCGGCCGGTTCGGCTACGTCGCACCCGGCCGGCTGCGGGACACCGCGCGGTCGTTCATCGACCGCTACGACATCCACGCGGAAGGCCCGTCGGCGCCGGTGAGCAGCCTGTCGGGCGGCAACGCCCAGAAGGTCGTGCTGGCCCGCGCCCTGAGCACCGCGCCGTCGGTGCTCGTCCTCATCAACCCGACCGCGGGCGTCGACGTGCGCTCCAAGGAGTCCCTGCTCGGCGCCGTCCGGGCCGCCGCCGACACCGGCACGGCGGTGCTCATGGTCTCCGACGAGCTCGACGACCTGCGCCACTGCGACCGGGTGCTCGTCATGTTCCACGGCCGCGTCGTCGCGGCCCTGCCCGCCGGGTGGAGCGACACCGACGTGGTCGCCGCCGTCGAAGGAGTCAACCGATGACCACAGTCCCGGCCCGTCTGTCCGGGATCCGCCTGGCCAGGATGCGGGACCTCACCCTCGTCCCGGCCATCCTGCTCCTGCTCGTCGTCGGCGCGATCGTCGACCCCGTCTTCCTGTCCAGCGCCAACATCGTCAACGTCCTGCAGCAGCAGACAGAGCTGTCGCTGCTGGTCCTGGCCGAGACGATCATCCTCATCGGCGGCCGGTTCGACCTGTCGCTGGAGTCGACCGTCGGGCTCGCCCCCGCGCTCGGCGTCGCGCTGGTCATCCCGGCCGCCAGCAACGGGCTGGGCACCGACTGGCCGTCGGCGCTCGCGGTGCCGATCATCCTGCTCGTCGGGCTCCTGGTCGGTGCGCTGAACGGGCTGCTGATCCTGCGGTTCGGCCTGTCGGCGTTCATCGTCACGCTCGGCATGCTCATCGTGCTGCGCGGCCTGCAGATCGGCATCACCGGCGGGCAGAACCTGTTCGAGCTGCCGCCGTCGGTGCTGTACCTGGGCAACGCGACGTGGCTCGGGCTGCCGCTGTCGATCTGGCTGTGCGGGCTGCTGTTCGCCATCGGCATCGCCGCGCTGGGCTGGTTCCGCCACGGCCGCGCCGTCTACGCCATCGGCGGCAACGTCGACGCGGCCCGCGCCGCCGGCATCCGCAGCGACCGGGTCATCTGGATCGTCTTCATGGTCGGCGGCACCCTCGCCGCGCTCGCCGGCCTGCTGATGACCGGCCGGCTCGGCTCCGTCGCCGCCGCCCAGGGCCAGGGCATGATCTTCACGGTCTTCGCCGCGGCGGTCATCGGCGGCGTCAGCATGGACGGCGGCAAGGGCACCCTGTTCGGCGCGCTGTGCGGCGTGCTCGTCCTCGGCCTCATCAACAACATCCTGACCCTCGCGGGCGTCTCCGCGCAGTGGATCCAGGCGGTGTACGGCCTGATCATCCTCGTCGCCCTGATCCTGGCCCGCGTGACGACGGGCAAGGCACAGGACTCCTAGCGACACCTCTGGACCGGCGTGGTGGGCGGTGTCTTGGCGGTCACCGCCCACCACGCCTTTTGCGGAAACTTTCACGGTACTGCGGCCGTTTTCGCTGCTCAGGACCGCCGCGCACTTTCGAAATACCCGATCCCACAGCACGCTCCCGCATTCGGCGACAGTTTGCGCTGACTGCATCGAAGGGAGCAGACATGCACCATTCCAGACGCCTGCTGCTGGTCGGCGGGGCGTGCGTCGCGCTCGTCGCCGCCGGCGTGGTCGCGCTGACCACCGGCACCGCCAGCGCCGAGGCCGACCGGACCGTCACCGCCAACACCACCGGCACGCACAACGGCTACTTCTTCTCCTACTGGAAGGACACCGGCAACGTCAGCATGACGCTGGGCGCCGGCGGCTCGTACAGCGTCCAGTGGAGCAACATGAACAACACGGTCGTCGGCAAGGGCTGGAAGCCCGGATCCAGCCACAGCGTGAACTACTCCGGCACGTTCAACGTGAACGGCAACGGCTACCTGGCGCTGTACGGGTGGACGCTCAACCCGCTCATCGAGTACTACGTGGTGGAGAACTTCGGCAGCTACAACCCGAGCACCGGCGCGCAGCGGCTCGGCTCGGTGACGACCGACGGCAGCACGTACGACATCTACCGCACGCAGCGCGTGAACCAGCCGTCCATCATCGGCACCGCGACGTTCTACCAGTACTGGAGCGTCCGGCAGCAGAAGCGGACCGGCGGCACGATCACCACCGCCAACCACTTCAACGCCTGGGCGGGCCTCGGGCTGAACCTCGGCACGCACGACTACCAGATCCTCGCCACCGAGGGCTACCAGAGCAGCGGCAGCTCCAGCATCACGGTCAGCGAGGGCCCCGGCCCCGGCCCGACCACGACGTCGCCGCGGCCCTCGCAGGTCACGTCGACCCCGCCGCCCGGCGGCACCGCGGCGTGCCAGGTGACGAACGCCGTCAACGCCTGGAACACCGGCCTGACGGACAACATCACCATCACCAACACCGGCACGGCACCGATCAACGGCTGGTCGCTGCGGTTCAACCTCGCGGCCGGGCAGACGATCACCTCCGGCTGGAGCGCCACGTTCGCGCCGAGCAGCGGCCAGGTCACCGCGACCAACGTCAGCTACAACGGCTCCCTCGCGCCGGGCGCCTCGACGACGATCGGCTTCCAGGCCAACCACACCGGCAACGCCGGCGCGCCGAGCGGGTTCACCCTCAACGGCGCCGCCTGCCGCTGACGGTCCGGGTCGCGCCGGGTTCCCGTCCCGGCGCGGCCCGTCGCGGGGCTCGCGCTCAGTCGTGGTTCGCGGGTGTACGCGACGCCGGCGGGACGAGGAGGGCCGCCGCGACGGTGTCGACGTACCAGCGCTGGAACCGCTCCGCTGGCCAGCCGCGCTGGCGGACGAGCCAGTCGTAGTTGCGCACGTCCATGGCGAGCCACAGCACGTCGGCCGCCGTGCCGGCGGTGTGCTCGGGCCGCAGCTGACCGGTCGAGGCCAGCTCGGCGGCGAACATGCCCATGCCGGCGCGGCGGTCGTCGACGTTCTTGCGCCAGATCGCGGCCGCGTCGGCGTCGGCCGTCGCCGCGGCGGCGAGGGCGAGCATCACCTGAGCCGTCCGGGCGAGGGTCTCGGCGAGGTGCCGGGCGTAGCGCTCGAGCTTCGCCCGGGCGTCGGACAGCGCCTGGATGTCGGCGACGAACTGCCGGTCGGGCAGCGCCACGGGTTCGTCGTCGCCGGCCACCATCACGTCGACCAGCGCGGACAGCAGCGCCTGCTTGCTGCCGAACACCTTGTAGACGGTCTGGATCGCGACCCCCGCCTCGGCCGCGACGGCGGTCAGCGGCGTGGCCGCGTAGCCCGGCTCGACGAACAGGACCGCGGCCGCCCGCAGGATCGCCCCGCGGGTCTGCTTCGCCTGCTCCTGTCGGTGAGCCGACTCGTAACGCCGCTTGACGGCCATCGGGTGAGTGTAGTCCTCTATTCGTTAGAGCTTCGCTCTACCGAAGGAGTCGTCCGATGACCGCATCTCCCGCGCGGGGCGCGCGGGTCATCTTCATCCCACCGCCGGCGTACTACGCCGCGGGGCTGGCGGGCGGCATGGCGATCGACAGCGCCGTCGCGGCCCCGCTCGGCGTGCACCCCGCCGTCGGGGTTGTCGTCGCCGTCCCCGGGCTGGCGCTGGCCGCGGGCGGCGTGGCCGCGGTCGTCCGCCACCGCACCACGATCGTGCCGCACCACCCGGTGTCGACACTGGTCACCGGCGGCGCCTACCGGCTGTCCCGCAACCCGATGTACACCGGCCTGGCCGTCGTCTACCTCGGCCTGACGCTGCTGTTCGGCTCCTGGTGGCCGCTCGTCCTGCTGCCGCTCGTGCTGCTCGCCGTGCGCCTGCTGGTCATCCGGCCCGAGGAGCGGTACCTCACCGGACGCTTCGGCCAGACCTACACCGACTACCAGTCCCGCGTACGGCGCTGGCTCTGACCGCTCCCGGCCTGCGTGACCCGGCGGTCAGGGCGCCTGGTGCAGGGCCACCAGCAGCTCCGACAGTGCGGCGGGGTCGCAGGCGCCCAGCGGGATGCGGCGGACCAGCCGCAGGTGGTTCGACCAGGCGTCGTCGGCCCAGATCTCGGTGATCCGCTGCTCGTCCGGGTTGTTCATGCTGTACGTGGTGACGCCCGGCGAGATCTCGACCACCAGGGCGAGGCCGCCGGGCAGGGCGTGGGCCAGCTGGGTGTGCAGGCGCTGCGACAACCCGTTGCCCTGCCAGCCGGCGCGGTCCAGCAGCGCCACGACCCGATCGGACGGCACCGGGCGGAAGCCCGCCAGGCTCGTCGCGGCGCGCTGCTCCCCGGTCAGCGTCACCATGGGCCGGCCCAGCTGCGGAAACGCCGGCAGCAGCTCGTAGTCCGCGACGATCCGCGCCCAGCGTTTCAGGTCGCCGCCCAGGTCCGCGGGGTGCACGATGCCGAGCATGCCGTCGGTCGTCGCGGTCGCGTCGTCGATGTCGGCGAAGCTGCCGTCCTCCGCGACCCGCAGCGCCCGTGCCAGCCGGCCGGCGGTGTCGTACTCGCCCCACAGCAGCCGGCGGGCGAGCGGCCCGAGGATCGGGTGCGGCAGCAGCACCTCCCGCACGTCCCGGGCCGGGCGGAGGCGGCGGGCGAGCATGTCACGCTGCAGGCGCGCGGTGTGCGCGGCCGCGGTGGCCCGCAGGTCCTTCTTGTACTGCAGGAACTGCTGGTACGCCTCGGGGTTGGTGTCCTTGGCGCCCGGCTTCGGCGGCCGCGCCAGCCGCTTGCCGCTCTCGTCGACCGCGAACGCCGTCAGGTGCTCGTCGGCGACCACGGTGAACGCGCGCGGCCCGTAGTCGAACGTGACGCCGCCGTCGAGGCCGCAGGTGACGGCGAGCCGGTCCGCCAGCTGCGTCACGGACAGTCCGCGCCGGGCCGCCGCCTGCGTGAGGTACGCGGTGGCGCGGTCGTTCGTCGGTCCGCCCGACATGTTCTCCTCGATCGCGAGCAGGTGCCGCAGCGACACGTCGGTGCCCACGGTCGCCAGCACCGCGAGCCCGTCGATGGCGCGCGCGTAGCGGCTGCGCGGGGGCCACGACCGCACCAGCGGCGCGAGCACGTCCATCGTTGTGTCGTCGCCGACGTGGGCCTGCGCCAGCACCACCCACGCGTCCGCCGCCTGCATGCCGTCGGCCAGCCAGGCGTCCAGCAGCGCCCGACCGAAGGCGGCGAGGCTGCCGCGGTCACAGTCGGCGATGAGCTTCTCCGCTTCCGGTTCCGCGTGGTGTACGAACGGCTGCGGCGCCTCCGCCGACTCCACACCGACCGGCACGTCCCCGGTGTCCGGCGCCGGATCGCCCGGCGCGGGCTCGGGTGCCGCCTCGAGCCGCGACCAGGTCAGCGCCTCGACGAGACGCCCGGTGTCCTCCTGCGGCATGGCGTCGCCGGTGGCCAGCCGGATCTCCGGCAGCGTCCACGCCTTCGCCTTGCGGGCCGGCCGCGCCGCGCCTTCCTCGCTGAGCGCCGTGAGCGCCGCGAGGACGCCGGTGCCGTACCGCTCGGCGACCTCGACCACGGTCGCTTCGTGGCCCTTCGCGACCAGGTGCCGCAGCGCGTCCTCGGCCTGCTGCCGGGCCCGGCCCGGGCGGCCGACCGCCGCCGGCACCAGCGCCGACGCCGCCGACCGCGCGTGCCGCTCCAGCCACAGCCGCGCCCACAACCGCGCCGAGCCGAGATGCCGCAGCCACCCGGCGACCAGTGCGGCCACCTCGGGCCCCCGGAACGGCAGCACCAGGAAGCCGAGCCGGTCCGCGTTCGTCCCCGCGTCGCGCAGCACCAGCGGCCACGCGTCCAGCTCGAACCGTGCGGCCGCGACCCGGTCCACGTCGGCCTGCTGCCGGTGCCGCAGCAGCACCAGCGACTTGCCCAGCAGCGCCCGCGCGGACGACTCGGGCCCGCGCACCAGCAGCCACGACTGCTGCTCCGGGGTCAGGTCCGACAGGTGGTCAGCACCCGCCACCGCCGCCGCCCAGTCGTCCTGCTCCCGCCCGTGTTCGAGCGCCGCGGCCCGCGCCCACCACCGGTCCCGCTCCCCGTCCTCCCACGCCATGCCGGCCGGCTCCGCACAGACCAGCCCTTCGACCACCACCGGCTTGCCCGCCGCCATCACGCCTCCCATGTACGCCCGCCGCACGACCGTACTCCCCGGCCCGGCTGAACTTTTCCGGCGGAGCTGTCGATCCGGCGCCGTCCGGCCCGACCTATGTGCAGGAACCGGCACCGGGCCGGTCGGACCAGCACCGGAGGTCATCATGTCCGCGACCGTCACCACCACCCGCACCTCGACGACCGGCTCGCTCGTCGGCACCGGGCTCGTCGCCATCGCGCTGGCCAGCGGTGCCACGGCCGCCGTCGCCGCGGCGGGGAACGCGGCCGGGATCAGCCTGGACGTCAGCGGCGCGCCGATCCCGGTGGCCGGGTTCGCGATGCTGACGGCGTTCTTCTCGCTGATCGGGCTGGCGCTCGCGATCGTCCTGTCCTACAAGGCCCGGCGGCCGCGGCTCACGTTCGTGCGCACCACCGTGGCGCTCACCGTGCTGTCGCTCGTGCCGGACCTGACCGCCGACGCCGCCACCGCGACGAAGGCGCTGCTGATGCTGACGCACCTCGTCGCCGCCGCGATCGTCGTGCCGGCGATCGCCCGCCGCCTGAGCGCCTGAGGTTACGGATTGACGGGGAGTGCGCCGGCCCGGATCTGGACCAGCGCGTCGTCGTCCCACTCCTGCCGGGAGTGCGCCGGTGCCAGCTCCACCCCGGCGCACCCCGCCGGCGCGCGGAACTCCTCACGCAGCGCGTCGAGCAGCTCCCGGGCCTGGGCCGCCACCTCGGCGGACCCGTCCGGGTCGTCGAGGCTCACCCCGAGCACCAGCGCCCGCTCCCGGGTCACCGTGATGATGGCTCCGTAGTACACGGGCGACCTGACATACAGCGAAAAACCTTCGTCGGACGCGTCGCGGCGCAGCTCTGCCAGGGTGGCGCGGTCGGCGTCGCCGGCGGTGTCCTCGACGTACGCCCGGATGAACGCGGACAGCCGATCGTCGCGCGGGTCGGCCGCGTCGACGTACCGGGCGATGAACGCTCTCAGCGTCGCCGGCTCGCAGTCCGGCACCCAGACGTACACATCCATGCAGGGCGGCACGCGTTCACCTCCGGCTCGGTCGTCAACGACCACGCCGCCGCGGCCAGGTCGATCATGACGCAATGCTACGGGTCTATCCTCGGGGCATGACGGGGGACGTGATCGCGTCGCTGGGGATGGACGCCGATCATCGGGACGTGGAGCGGGCGCTGCTCGCGGACGGGTGGGTCTGGTGCGGTGCGGGTGACTGGGCGGTCGCGCTCCGCTCGCCGGACGGCAGGGTCGTCGCGCGGATCAGCCCGTTCGATCCGACGGGGCCGTACGCCGCCGCGCTGTACCGGGAGGCGGCCCACACCCGGCAGGTCCCGGCGCTGTTCGCGCATCGTCGCCTCGCCGGCGGCGGCGACCTGCAGGTGCTCGAATGGCTGCGGCCCGTCGGCGGGGACGAGGCCGCCGCCTTCCATCGCGCCATCGCGGCCCGTACACCTGACGTCGCCGCGCTCGTCGACGTCGTGCGTCAGGTCCACGACCGGGCCTGCCGGGCCCTGCCGTGGTGCGGGCCGCTGGACACCAACCCGGCCAACGTCATGCGCGCCGCCGACGGGCGGATCGTCCTGGTCGACCCGTACTACGCCGACGGCCCGAACCTGTACGCGACCGCGGCCGGCGACCCGGACCGCGTCGCCGCCCTGATCCCGGCGTCCGAGCGGCGCTTCATGACCGAGATCCCCCTGGCCGGCTCCGGCCCCTGGCCCGCCGCGGACCGGGAGGCGATGCGGGCCGCCCTCGAGGCCGCCGACGCCCGCGCCTGACCGCCGGGAACCATCAGACGGCGGGCTGCTGGCGGCGGACCATCTCGGCGATCCAGACCGGCGCGAACGGCGACGTGCAGTTGGGTGGCGTCGGGTAGTCCTTGAGGACCTGCAGGCGTTCGCCGATCGCGATGGCGCGGGCGCGGTGGTCGGGGTGCTCGATGCCGATCTGGGCGAGGCAGTGGTTCATCGCCCACTGCAGCCGGTCCGGGGCGTCCTTCATCTGCGTCGCGATCGTGTCGAGCAGCGCGGAGAGGTCGAGGCCGGCGGGCCGCTTCGCGACCCGGTCGGTGGTCAGCGCCCAGCCGGCGCTCGCCACGACCGGGTCCCCGTCCGCCAGCCAGGCCACCCGCAGCGTCTCGACGGCCGGGTGTTTCTTCACCACGTAGCCGACGAGCCAGTCGTGCACCTTGGGGGCCAGGGCGTCGCGCAGCATCGCGTCGAGCTCGTCGCCGGTGAACGCCTTCGGCCGGCAGATCAGCAGCGCCAGCAGGCGGGCCGCCGTGTCGCCCGTGCCCCAGAGCCCGACGGCGAGGTCCTGCTGCGTCTTGAGCCGCTTGGCGACCGCCCGCAGCTTGCCGAGGTTCACGCCGTGGTCGTCGCCGTGCTTCTCGTTCACGGCGCGCGCCTTCGGGTCCTCCAGTGCCGCCAGCTCCGCCAGCACCTCGGCGACGGTCGTGTCAGCCATCGCGGCGACCGCCCAACCCGGGTGCGGGCTTCACCCGGCTCAGCCACGTCGCGGCCTCTTCGGCCGGGACCGCGCCGTCCACCCGGAGCAGCGGTGTCATCAGCGGATACGCGCGGCCGGTGTCCCAGCTGCGCGAGTACGGCTCGGCGTCGAGCACGACCACCCGGACCCCGTCGAGGTGCGGGATGTCGGCGGGCGTGCCCTCGTTCCAGATCCACCCGCCGTGGGCGTCGGCGAGGTTCCAGTTGCCGCGCAGGCCGCCGGCGGGCTGCAGGTCCTCGCCGGTGCCGGCGGCGGCCGCCTCCACCGCCGTCGGCGGGCGGCCGGGGAGCAGACCCTCGGCGGGGTCGCCGATCAGGGCCGTGGCGAGCAGGGTGTGCAGCTGGAAGTTGTCGCCGATCCCGCCGATGGTCACGCGGAACCCGCGGCCCGTGCCGGCGAATCCCCGGTCGAGGACCAGCAGCTGCTCGTCGTCGAGCACCCGCAGGAGGCCGCCCAGCCAGGACGGCGCGCCGTGGGTCTCGGCGACGCCCTCGACCGCCGCCGTGAGCCGGTCCCGCTGTGGGAGCCCCGCCCGTACGTCGGCGTGCTGACACAGGTACAGCACGGGCTGCACCAGATCGTCGGCGCAGAACCACGCCTGGACCAGCGCCGCGGCGTCGTGCTCGGCGAGGCCGTGCCCGCCGCCCGGACCGACGAACCGCTCCAGCGTCGCGTCGATCTCGTCGTGCGCGCCGGGCGACGGCGGCTCCCCGAACGCGGCCCGGTGCAGCTCGGCGAAGCGCGCGGCCGCCTCCATCGCCGCCGCGGCCCGGTCGACGAGCGCCGGCACGACCACGCCCGGGTCGGTGCCGTGGCCGGCCATGCCGCCGACCAGCGGCGCCAGGTCGCCGCCGATGAAGAACGGCAGGCGACCGAGGTACGGCTCGATGCGCGCGAGCGCGGCCTGCACCTCGTCGGGGGTGGCGCCGGGCACGGCACCCGCGATGCCCGGCAGCGCGGCGTTGAAGCCGTCGAGATCCTGCCCGTCCAGGGCCGCGAGCAGCGCGTCGACCTGATCGGCGAGCGGCGCCTTCGGTGCGTCCATGCCAGCGATCGTAGCGACCACCGCCGTGGCCCGGGCGTTCTCCGCCGCCGCAATGATCAGCCGGCTCGCGCAGTCCCCCGACCTCCGGCCGGCGAACCTGCCCTTCTCCGGCGAGCCGCGATCGATCATGATGATCACATGCGGACCAACCAGCGGGCACAGGAGGCACGTGCATGACCGCGCCCACGACGTTGCTGCTGGAAGGGCTGCACCGGGCCGGGCTGCGGGACGTCGACGCCGTGGAGCCGGCCGGCGGCGGGCTCGCGGCGCTCGCGGGCATCGCGACCCGCCGGGGCGGGCCGCCGCTGTTCGTGAAGGCCTTCGCCGACGCGCCGGGCGACGACGTGTTCGAGACCGAGGCCGAGGGGCTGGCCGCGCTGCGCGAGCTCGGCGGCCTGGCGACGCCCGACGTGGTCCTGGCGGGCCGGGAGCTGCTCGTGCTGTCGGTGCTGGCGCCGCGGCCGCACACCGAGGCGTTCTGGGAGCGGTTCGCGCACGCGCTCGCCGGGCTGCACACGGGCACGACCCAGGCCCGCTTCGGGTGGCACCGCGACAACTGGCTGGGCCGCCGCCGGCAGCGCAACGCCTGGGACGACGACGGTTTCGCGTTCTTCGCGCAGCACCGGCTGCTGCGGTGGCTCGGGGAGCCGCGGGTCGACGCGGCGCTCGGACCCGCGGACCGGGCGGCGCTGGAGCGGCTCTGCGACCGGCTGCCGGAGCTGCTGCCGGACCGGCCCGCCTGCCTGACGCACGGCGACCTGTGGGCGCAGAACATCATGGCCACTCCCGACGGGCGGCCCGCCGTGATCGACCCGGCCGTGTCGTACACGTGGGCCGAGGTCGACCTGGCCCATGTGTGGTCCACCGCGCCCCCGCCCGAGGCGCGGCGGTTCTTCGAGGTGTACGCGGAGCTGACCGCGCTCGACGCCGGCTGGCCGGACCGTATGCCGATCATCCAGCTGCGGCAGCACCTCGCCGTGCTGGCCCAGTTCGACGACGACTGGGGCGCGGCCGAGCACATCCGGGCCACCGTGGCCCCGTTCCGGACGCGCACCTGATCCGGACCGCCGGGAGTGCTCAGCGAAGCGTCCGCACCACGACGCCGAGCAGCGCATCGGACCGGAAGCAGCCGGCGCGGCGGGAGTCGTAGCTGCGGCCGGCATTGTCGCCGAGGACGACGAAGCGGCCGGGTGGCACCACCCCGGAGCCGTCGTCCAGCGCGGGCACCTCGATCGGCACGGTGTCGCCGGGCAGTGCCACGGCCCGCTTCACCATCCAGGGCGGGCTGTCCTGCGGGTGGGGCAGGCCGGCGGGCGGGCGGATCACGACGAGCTGCCCGCGCCGCACGCGGTGCAGCGGCACCCGGCGGACGAGCACCCGGTCGCCCGGGCGCAGGGTCGGCTCCATGCTCACGCCGGTCACGGTGACGGCGAGGAACCGCCGCCGCAGGACGAGCAGGGCACCGGCGCCCGCGGCGAGGAACGCGGCGAGCAGGGCGAGCCTCACGCCGGCACCTCCTCCGGCGGCCGGTAGCCGGCGGCCTGCAGCCGGAACAGCCGGGCGTACTCGCCGTCGGCGGCGACCAGGTCCGCGTGGGTGCCCCGCTCGGTGACCCGCCCGCCGGCGAGCACGACGATCGTGTCGGCGTCGCGCAGCGCGCCGAGCCGGTGCGACACCAGCAGACTGGTCGCCCCTTCGCGGTGCGCGCGCAGCCCGCGGTGCACGGCGTGCTCGGCCTCGGCGTCCAGGCCCGAGCTCGGCTCGTCGAGGATCAGCAAGTCGCGGCGGTCGCGCAGGTACGTGCGGGCGAGCGCGAGCCGCTGCCACTGCCCGCCGGACAGCAGCACGCCGGCGCTGTCGTCGTCGCCGGGCGCGAACAGTTTCGACAGCATCGTGCGGTACCCGGCGGGCAGCTCCCGCAGCACGGGGTCGATCCCGGCGCGCCGGGCCGCGGCATGGATCCGCGCGTCGTCGGTGAGGGCGGCGACGTCGCCGAGGCCGATGTTCTCCGCCGCGGTCAGCTCGTAGCTCATGTAGTCCTGGAAGAGCACGCCGACCCGCTCGCGCAGCCCGGCCAGCGACAGCTCGCGCAGGTCGACGCCGTCCCACAGGACCGCGCCGCGCTCGGGGTCGTAGAAGCGGCAGAGCAGCTTCACGATCGTGGACTTGCCGGCGCCGTTGAGGCCGACGAGCCCGACCGTGGTGCCGTGCGGGATCAGCAGGTCGACGCCGCGCAGCACCCAGTCCTGGTCGGGCCCGTAACGGAACCACACGCCGCGCAGCTCGATGCCCCGCCGCAGCGCGGGCACCGGCCGGGGCTCGCCGGCCGGGGCTCGGCGGGCTCCGGCAGGTCGGGCTCGGCGCTCAGCACGGCGCGGTAGTGCCGGTACAGCAGCAGCGCGTGGTGGACGAGCGAGATCCGGCCGACGAGCGACGCCAGGGTGCCCTGCAGCGCGGCGATCGCGGCGACGAGCGCGGACACCTCGCCGATGCTGAGCTCGCCGCGGCCGGCGCCGCGCACGGCCCAGGCGAGGGTGCCGCCGAGCAGCGCGGCCGAGGCCAGCGCGAGGGTGAACTGGGTGCGCAGCTGCCGTCCGTCGAGCCGCCGGCGCTGCCCGTCGGCCACCGCGAGCTCGTCGAGCATGCGCACGCGGAAGAGCTCCGACAGGCCGAGCAGCCGGACCTCCTTGGCCGCCGGGAGGCTGGTCTGCAGCTCGGCGTAGAACGCCTCGCGGCGCTCGTGCGGGCTGATGCTCCACAGCATCGCCGCCTCCTCGCGGCTGAGCCGCACCTCGGCGACGAGGGCCGGCACGAGGCCGAGCAGGGTGGCGGCGGCGATGAGCGGACTGATCGCGGCGAGCACGGCGACCAGGCCGCCGAGCGTGACGACCAGCTGACCGGTGCCGAGCGCGCCCTGCACGACCCGTCCGGGGCCGGACCGCCCGGCCGACTGGGCCACCCGCAGCCGGTCGTGGAAGGCGGGTCCTCGATGCGGGCCAGGCCGCCGAGCCGGGCGGTGGCCTGGAACAGGTCCGACTGGGCCTTCCGGCCGATGACGCGGCCGACCTCGGCCTGCAGGTACTGGCTGAGCGACGGCAACGTGGCGGCCAGCGCGCCGGCGAGGACCAGGCCGGCCACGGCCGGGGCGAGACCGGGCCGCGGCGGGTCTCCGGCGAGGACGTCGAGGACACGCTTGAGCAGCCACACTGTGGCGACCGGGACGAGCGCGCTCAGCAGGGTCACGGCGGCGTCGGCGGCCAGCCGGCCGGGGCAGGCGCGCACCCCGAGCCGGACGGCGTGCCGCGCGTCGCGCAGCAGGCTCATACGCCCGCGGTCGCCTCGGCCGGCGCGGCGACCCGCGCAGACGGCGCGTCCTGCGGGAGCGCGGTGACCTGCGAGCCGCTGGCGCGCACGGTGCCGTCGGGGTCGACCAGGCCCATCGCCGGGAAGCCGGTGACGCCGAACGCGTGGGCGACCGGCCCGGCGGGCCCCTCATGGACCACGCGCGCGACGCCGGTGAGCGGCCCGACGTACGGCTTCGGATCCTGCGTCTCGTCGGCGACGACGACGGCGAGGACCAGGTCGCGGCCGCCGGCATGGCCGCGGGCCCGCTCGGCGAACTTCGGCAGCTGCGTCGTGCAGTGCGTGCAGCCGATGGAGAAGAACCCGACCAGCAGGACGCCGCCGGCGTCGCCGGACGAGACGGTGGCGCCGTCGAGCGTCGTGGCGGCGTACTCCTCGACGGCCGAGCCGGCGGGCAGCATCACGACGGGGTCCTCGGCGTCGCCGAGGTTGGCGCCGAGGCGGTCGAGCAGCCTGTGGGGCTGCGGCGGTCGTCATGGTGTCGCGCCGCGGGTCGCCGGTCATCGGGGGGAGGGATGTTGTTGTGGTGTCGTCGGTGGTGGTGGAGGAACGCTCGCTGAAGCAGGCGGGGCTCACCGGGCTGTATCTCGGCGTGTTCGCGACGGTCTGGTTCAGCGTGCCGAAGTCCGACGGGTTGCTGCGGACGCTGCTGGTGATCGGCAGTGTGGCGGGTCTGGCCACGGCGGTCTGCGGCATGGCCGTGCTCGGCCGGGCCAGGCGGGAGCCGGCGGTGGAGCGGGACCGGGCCGCGGACCGGCGGTACCTGCTGATCGTGGTCCCCGAGTTCGCCGCGGCCGGGCTCGGGGCGTGGCTGCTGGCCGTCGCCGGGCCGCGGGAGTACATCCCGGTGCTGGTGTCGGCGGTGGTCGGCGCGCACTTCTTCCCGCTGGTGCCGGTGCTTCGCGACCCGCGCCTGCGGGTGCTCGGCGCGGTCGTCTGCGCCGTCGCGGCCGCCGCGCTGGTCACCGGGCTCGCCACCGCGGTCGAGGCCGGGCTCCTCGCGGGCGCCGGGACCGGGCTGGCGCTGCTCGGCTACGCCGTGTCGACCCTCGCCGGCGCGCTCCGGCGCGGCTGAACACGACCGCACACCGAACCGCCCAGCCGGGCGCTGAACGGTGCGATCCGGGCGGCCGGAGCGCCGATAGTGAGCGTCATGCATGCCCGGGTACGGTGTGGCCATGAGCGACGCGGCGGTGGCTGACGGTGTTGTGGTGCAGGTGGTCGAGGTCGGCGGCGGGCGGGAGATCTCGTGGGGTGACAACGCCGTCGAGCGGCTGCGGGACCGGCTCGGCGACGTGCAGTCGGCGGTCGTCGCCGGGGTGCGGGCGGTCGCCGCGAACGTCACGCCTGACCTCTCCGGCTGGGAGGTCGCGGAGCTGCAGGCGAAGTTCGGCGTGACGCTCACCGCCGAGGCCGGTGTCGTCGTGTCGCGGGCCACGACCGGCGCGACGTTCGAGGTGACCGTCACGCTGCGGCGCAAGCCCCCGGCCGAGCAGGCGGACGCGGCCGGCGGCCAGACAGGATGATCGACGGGCGCATCGTCGCCGGTGGCAGGGATCTGGGCAGCGGGTTCGTCCTGACGGACCGGATCGTCGCCACGGCGGCGCACGTGGTGCGGGACCGGTCCGCCGAGGACCTCGAGTTCGTCACGGCGGCAGGTGTACGGCTACCGGTCGAGGCGGTCCAGGCGGAGCCGACGCTCGACGTCGCTACTCTCCGGGTCGCGGAGTCGCTGGCGATCGTGCCCGCGCTGACGCACGCCGTGCTGCGCGCCGACTGGCGGGTGACGGCCCGGCCACGGGACCACGACGCGCAGCTCACGGGCACCGTGACCGCCACCGACCACCTCATCGTCAACCAGGGCGGCGACGAGATGACCGTGCTGCAGCTGCACGTGGCGGAGGCGCTGCACGACTACCGCGGGTACTCCGGCAGCGCGGTGACCGTCGACGGGGCGGTCGTCGGCGTGCTGATCGAGCAGGTGCGGGAGCGGGTCGAGGGCGGCCGGGCCGCGAACGTGCTGTACGCGGTGCCCGTCGCGCACATCGTGCGCCGGTTCCGGCTCGGCGTCGCGGTCGGCCGGTCGGACCGGGCGCTGCCCGTACACCAGCTGCTGGACACGGCGTACTTCGACCTCGACCTGCTCAAGACCGCGATCCTCGAGGCGATGGCCGCGGCCGGCGGGCGGTTCCTCGCGTTCGGCGTCGACGCCGGCGAGCAGGCCGTGGTGGAGAACCTGTGCGCGTGGCTGCGGCAGTACGTGGGCGACATCGCCCGGCAGCACTGGCTGGACCTGAGCGCCGAGCTGCACTCCGTCGACACCGCGGTGCGGGCGGTCACGCGGTACACCGGCGTGCTCCGGGCGCGCAACGTGATCTGTCCGGTGTCGGTGCGGGGCACCCGGGCCGACGACGTCGCCGAGCTCACCCGGCGGGTGCGGGAGGCGTACGGGCAGCCGAAACGCTGGTGCATGCTGTTCCTGCTCGGCGTGCCCGACGGCGGGTTCCCGGACGGCGTGACCGCGCTGCCCCGGCCGCGGTTCGCGCACCGCGACGTCGAGCGGTGGGCGGCCCACGTCACCGTGTACAAGCGCTGGCCGCGGCCCCTGGCGGCGGCGTGGACGAGCGACATCGTCGCCCGGATCGGCGAGGACCTCGACGTGCGGTACACGTACGAGGAGCTCGCCGAGTGCATCGACCGCGTCCGGTTCCAGCCGGACGAGCTGCGCGGCTACCTCGAAGACCTCGAAGACCAGGAGGCCTGATGCTCACCCGCCACAGCGTCGACACGTCGCTGCGCTTCGACCGGCTCGCGGAGCTGCCGGACCGGCGTGACATCGAGGCCGCCGGGTCCTCCGGTCCCCAGCCGCGGTTCGAGACGCGGCAGCGGGAGCCGTACCGCGCCTCCACCGAGCTGGAGGAGGCGGTGAACGTCGCGATCGCGCTCGGCCGGCCGCTGCTGCTGCAGGGTGACCCGGGTGCGGGCAAGACCCGCCTCGCGCACGCCGTCTCCTACGCCCTGTCGCTGCCCCTGGAAGAGGCGTACATCAAGTCGACCAGCCGCGGGCAGGACCTGCTGTACGTGTACGACGCGGTGCGCCGCCTGTACGACACCCAACTCGGCCGCGGCGTCGGCCGCCTCGGTCGTTCGGCTCCGGACGAACGTGACTACGTTCGGCTCGGGCCGCTCGGCCGGGCGATCGTGCGCGCCGGGCACGGCCGCCGGTCGATGGTGCTCATCGACGAGATCGACAAGGCCGACATCGACTTCCCCAACGACCTGCTGCGCGAGCTGGACCAGCTGGCGTTCGACGTGCCCGAGGCGCACGGCGAGCGGCACGCGGTGCCCGCCGACCGGCCCGACCTGCGGCCCGTCATCGTCGTCACCAACAACGAGGAGAAGGCGCTGCCGGCCGCGTTCCTGCGCCGGTGCGTGTTCCACCACGTGCGGTTCCCCGACGCCGCCGCGGAGCTCGACGCGATCCTGGCCCTGCACGGCATCGGCGACGTCCAGCTGCGCGCGGAGGCGATCGACACGCTGCTGCGGCTGCGGTCCCTGGACCTGGCCAAGAAGCCCGGCCTCAGCGAGCTGCTCGACTGGGTCAGCTACCTGCAGGCCGTCGGCGCGCGCCCCGGTGACGGCCGGCTGCCCTTCGCCGGGGCTCTCGTCAAGCAGCAGTCGGACGCGCTGCGGCTGGAGCGCTGAGCCGTGCCGCCGTTCGTCCACGCGCTCATCGACCAGCTCCGCCGCCGGGGGCTGCCGCTCGGCGTCGACGACTGCGACGCGCTGCGCCGCGCCCTCGCCGCCGGGTTCGGCTGGACGTCCGGCGCCGCGCTGACGGAGCTGTGCGTGACGCTGTGGGCGAAGACCGCGGCGGAGGCGGACATGGTGCGGGCGGCGTTCGCCCGGATCGACGCTCCACAGTGGACTCTGGCGGCGCCCGCTGTCGTTCTTGAGGCGGCACCGTCGCTCACCGTCGCCGCCCCGTCCGTCGCGGATGGCGCGGCCGACGAGCCGGTCGCCGCCCCGTCGCCGCCGCCGGTCGCCGCGCCGAACCGGGACCTTCCCGCGGCTCCTCCCGGCACCGGGCGCGTCGACACGACGCTGGTGCTGACCCCGCAGTACCCGCTGACCGAACGCGAGATCGTCCAGGTGTGGCGCGGGCTGCGGCGCCCGACCCGGCACGGCCCACCCGTCGAGCTCGACGTCGACGAGACCCTGCGCCGCTCGGCGCGCCTCGGCGTGCCCGTGCCCCCGGTCCTGGTGCCGGCCCGCCGCAACACGACCCGGCTGCTGCTGCTCGTGGACCGGCAGGGCTCGATGGCCCCCTTCCACCGGTACGTCGAGCACGTCGAGCAGGCCGTCCGGCGCGCCGGGCGGCTCAGCGCGCTCACCGTCGTCTACTTCCACAACACGGCCGGCGCGGCGGATCCCGCGCTGCTGTCCGCGGTGCCGGACCCGTTCGACCCGGCGCTCGACGCGGTCCTGCCGTCCGTCGAGCCGTTGCTGGACGGCACCGTGTACGGCGATCCCGCGCTGACCTCGCCGCTCCCCCTGCGCGAGGTGCTGGACACGGTCACCGCGACCACCGGCGCCGCCGTCATCAGCGACGCCGGCGCGGCCCGCGGCACGCTGAGCCCAGCCCGGCTGCTCGACACGGTCGCGCTCGGCAAGGCGCTGCGGTCCGCCGCGGGCGCCCTCACCTGGCTGAACCCGGTCCCCGCGGCCCGCTGGCGGCGCAGCACCGCCGAACAGGTCGCCCGGCACGTGCCGATGTTCCCGCTGACCCGCGCCGGCATGTACCACGCGGTCGACGTGCTGCGCGGCCGCCCGTACCCCGTGCCGAGGCCGCTGTGACCGCCGGCTCCTGGGTGCGCTCCTCCCCCGTCGCGGCCGGCCTCGCCGCGGCCCGGTCCCGCCTGCCCGCGGGCGCGCTGGAGCTGGCCTGCCACGCGGCGGTCCCGGTCGCCGTCGACGCGGGCCTGCTGCACCTGCTGCGCATCAACTTCTTCCTCGACCCGCCGGCCGTCCTGCCGTTCGAGACCGAGGCCGCCCTGCTGCTGTCGCCGCTGTTCCGCGAGGTCGGCGAGGACCTGTACGAGATCGACCCCACCCTCCGCGACGCGCTGCTCGCCTCCCTCGTGGCCCGCTTCGGCCCCGAACGACCGGCCCGCGTCGCGGTGCTGCTGGAGCAGTACACCGACCAGCACCCGACCTGGCACACCCAGCCGGAACTCGAACACGCCCAGCGCCTCACCGCCCTGAACCTGGTCGACCCGGCCCGCGCCACCGACTGGCTCGCCGCGAACCGCACCTCCGCCGGCGGCCCCGCCCTGACCCACGAGTGGTTCGTCGCCATGACCGGCCGGCTGCGCCCCCGGACCTCGTTGCAGGACCGCCTGGACGCGGCGCTGGCCGACACCCGGTCGGTCGACGGCCTGACCCGGCTGTCGGCCCTCGCCGAGCTGGGTGAGCTGGCCCTGCTGCCGGGCGCGGACGTCCGCCGCATCGCGGTGGAGCTCGAACACGCCGCCCGCACCGGCGACCCGGCCGGCCGCAGCCTGGCGAGCACCATCCTCGGAACCCTCGTCCAGGTCGTCCCCCCACCCCCGCCGCGCCAGGCCGTCCAGGAGGCCGCCGGCGGCTACGAGGCCGTGCCGTTCCCGCAGCTGCACGGCATCGACCCGCCGGCGTTCGACCCCGCCACGGCGTGGACGACACGGGGGAACCTGACCGTGCCGATCGGCACCGACCCGGACGGCCGCCCGGTGCTGCTCGACCTGCGCGAACCCGGGCACGGCGGCGCGGGCCCGCACGGCCTCGTCGTCGGCGCGGTCGGCTCCGGCAAGTCCGAGTTGCTGCGGACCCTCATCCTCGGCCTCGCCGCGACCAACAGCCCGGCCGACCTCACCATCCTTCCCGTCGACTTCCGCGGCGGCGCCACCTTCACCGGACTCGACCCGCTCCCCCACCTCGCCGGCCTGGCCCTCGACCTGGGCGACGACCTGTCCCTCCTCGACCGGTTCAAGGACGTCGTGCAGGGCGAGGTGATGCGCCGCCAGGAGCCGTTCACCGAACGCCGCCCGCACCTGCTCGTCGTCGTCGACGAGTTCGACGCCATGCTCACCACGGACCCGTCGCTCATCGAGACGTTCGCGACGATCGGCCGGCACGGCCGCGCCCTCGGCATCCACCTCCTGCTGGCCGGCCAGCGCTTCCAGCCGGGCCTGCTGCGCGGCCTCGAGGCCCACCTGTCCTTCCGGATCGCCCTGCGCACCTCCTCCGCATCCGAGTCCCAGGACGCCATCGGCACCCCTGACGCGTCCGCCCTCCCGCACGGCCCGGGCCACGGCTACCTGCGCACCCTCGACGACGACGCGCCACTCCGCTTCCGTGCCGCGTACGTCTCCGGCCCGTACCCGCCGACGCCCCCGACCTGGGACGACGTCCTCGACCCGTACCGGGGACCGCGCGCGGACACGCTGCTTGACGTCCTCGTCGCCGCCATGGCCGGGCACGGCGGCCCGGTGCACCAGGTGTGGCTCCCGCCCCTGCCGAAGCAGCTCGCCCTCGGCGACCTACCGGCCGACGGCGTCGTCATCGGCGAGGTCGACATCCCCCGCGAACACCGCCGCCGACCGTTCGCCATCGACCTCACGCGCGCATCGGGGAACGTCGCCGTCGTCGGCGCCCGCGGCACCGGCAGGACGACCGCCCTGCTGACCGTCGTCACCGCGCTGAGCCGCACGTCGCGCCCGGTCGGCGTGTACTGCGTCGGCGGAGGTCTCGGCTCGCTGGCCGGCCTGCCCCCGGTGGTCACCGTCCTCGAACCCGACGACACCCTGGTCGCCACGACGGTCGCGGCGCTGCTGCGCGACCCGTCGCCCTTCCCCGACACGGTGCTGGTCGTCGACGGCTGGTCCGCTGTCCGTGACCGGTGCCCTGACCTCGAAGAGCTGGCGCAGTCCGGCCATGCGGTGATCGTGGCGGCCGACGAACGCTGGGACCAGTTCAGCGACGACGACCTCGCGACGTTCGGCACGATCATCGAGCTGCTCCTCGCCGACCCCGAGACCTCCAGGGTCTCCGCCGCCGACGCCCGCGGGCTGCGCCGCGCCGGCCGCGGCCGCGCCGTGGTCGGCGAAGCCCGGCGCCTGCAGGTCGCCCTGCCAATCCAGCAGCTCGGCGGCTCCCACGACGCCTACGTGCGCGACCTCACCGCCACCGGGGTCGCGGGGCCGCCCCCGCGGGTTGACCTCGGATCCGACTCCGCCGACGAGACCATCGCGCCCCGGAGCCTGACCGTCCGGCTCGGCACTGACGCCGACGGCCGGCCGGTCGATCTCGACCTGCGCGACCCGGGCCTGGGAGGCATGGGCCCGCACGGCATCATCGTCGGCGCGACCGACTCGGGCAGGGCCGACCTGCTCCGGACCTTGATCCTCGGTCTCGCCGCCACCCACAGCCCCACCGACCTCAACCTGCTCCTGGTCGACCTCCACGACGCCGGCACGCTCGCCGGTCTCGGGCCCTTGCGGCACCTGGCCGGCCTCGCGTTCGGTTCCGGCGACGACCCGGTGCTCATCGAACGGTTCAAGGACGTCATCGACGGCGAGATCGCCCGCCGGCGGCGACAGCCGACCGGACAGCACCCGCGCCTGCTCATCGTCATCGACAGGTTCAGTGAACTCCTGGACGCTCATCCGTCGATCGTCAACACGCTCCTCAAGATCTGCAGGCTCGGCCGGGCGGTCGGCGTCCACCTGCTGCTGACCACCCACCGCCTGCGACCGCGCCAGCTGCTGGGCCTGGACCCGTACCTGACGTTCCGCATTGCCGTGGCCACCTCCACCCGCGACGAGTCCCAGGAGGTCATCGGCGCTCCGGACGCCTACGCCGGCACCGGCGGGCCGGGAGAGGCCTATCTGCGGGACAAGACCACGGACGCCCTCGTCCGGTTCCGCACCACGCCTGTCCCTGACCGCGGCGCCACCCGCATGGACGGCGAGGGCGGGCCGGTGCACCAGATCTGGCTTCAACCGTTGCCGCGGTTCGTCGCACTCGACGAGCTGCCGGCCGACAGGGTCGCGACGGGGGTGGCGGACTTCCCCCGCGAACACCGCCAGGCGCCACTCGCGATGGAGGTGTCGTCCGGGTCCGGGCACATCGCATTCGTCGGCGGACCGCGCAGCGGCAAGACGACCGCGCTCCGGACCCTGGTCACCGCGCTGTCCCGCACGTCACGGCGGGTCAGGGTCTATTGCATCGGCGCCGAGTTGGGCCCGCTCCGCGACCTGCCCATCGTGATGGAGGTGCTCGATCCCGACCGCGCCTACGACATGGCCGTCAGGCTGATCAGTTTCCTCCTGAGCGACACCACGGGCGATGCGGTGCTCGTCGTTGACGAGTGGTCCCGCACCCTTCAACGGTTTCCACAGCTGGACGTGCTGGTCGCCGGCCAGCAGGCGGTGGTCGTGGCGGCCGAGGAGCGTTGGACCGGGTTCCGCGAGAACCATCTCGGACGGTTCGCCTCGATCGTCGAACTCCGGCTCGCCGACCCGGAAACCTCGAGGATCTCCGTCTCCTCCGCGCGGCTGGTGCCGCCGGCGACGCCCGGTCGCGGGCTGCTGGGCGGCGGGGGGCACGTGCAGATCGCGAGTCCGCCGACCGACCGGCGATCGAAGCGGATCCGGCTCGGATCGTTCGAGCCCGACGGCGGCGAGTTCGCCGTGGACTTCGTCGCGGACTGGCACCTTGTCGTCATCGGCGCCTCACCCTTCGAGCGCCGCGTGCTGCGGTGGACGATCGAACAGGCAGTGCCGGGATCGGTCATCGGACTCGGCGAGGTCCCGGAAGACGCCGAAGGTTGGCTGCGATCGGTCCGGCTCGGATCGACGGGCCCCGAACTGTGGGTGTTCGCCGACAGCGATGACGCCGGGCGGCTGCGAGTGCTGGTCGACGTCCTGCCACAGGCCCAGCACATGCGGCTGCACATCATCGCCTTCCCTTCGCCGACGTTGGCGTCGGACGGTCTGGCCCGGTCACTCCAGCAGCGCGGCGCCCCGACGATCCGCTTCGACCCTGACATTCGGGGCCGTGGCGTGCTGTCGGTGCCGAACGAGCCGGATCGGCGGTTCAGGCTGGGCGTTCAGCGTTCGTGAACGACCTGGCCGTCGATGAAGACGAGGTCGGCGGCGGTGTCGTAGAGCTTGGCGTCGGGTTCGAAGGGGTCGCGGTCCAGGACGACCAGGTCGGCGGCCTTGCCGACCTCGATGGAACCGGTGACGTCGTCGGTGCCGTTCACGTACGCCGAGCCGAGGGTGTACGCGATCAGGGCCTGGTCCAGGGTCAGCGCCTCGCGAGGGAGCATCGGGACCTGGGAGGTCGGCCAGTCGGCCTCGGCGGAGACCGGGGGTTCGGTGCGGTGGACGGCGACGTGGATGGCCCACCACGGGTTCGGGGTCGTCACGGGCCAGTCGCTGCCGGCGGCGAGGCGGCCGCCGGCGCGGGCGATCGAGCCGAACGGGTACTGCCAGCCGGAGCGTTCGGGGCCGAAGAACGGGACGCAGAGGGTGTCGTTCTGCTCGTGATGGGTGGCCCAGAGGGCCTGGATGTTGGCGGTGACGTCCAGGGCGGCGAACCGGGGCACGTCGGCGGGGTGGACGACCTGCAGGTGGGCGAGGTGGTGGCGGGCCCGCGAGGGGCCTGCGGCGGCGACGGCGTCCAGGCACTCGCGGACGGCGCGGTCGCCGATGGCGTGGAAGTGGACGCCGAAGCCGGCGGCGGACAGCAGGGAGACGTACCGGGCGAGGTGGGCGGGGTCGACGTTGGAGTGGCCGCAGTGGGCGCCCTGACCCACGTACGGGTCGATCATCGCGGCGGTGAAGTTCTCCGCGACACCGTCCTGCATGATCTTCACGGCGGTGGCGCGGAAGCGGCCGTGGGAGGCGGCGGCGCGGCGGGACTCGAAGAGGGCGATCTGCGACTCGTCGCCCGCGCGGTCCCACCAGAGCGCGCCGGTGACGCGGGCGCGCAGTACACCGGCGGCATCCGCGGACAGGTAGGTGTCGAACTGGTCGCGGGCGCCGGCATACGCACCGACGATCGCGTCCTGCCAGCCGGTGATGCCGAGGCTGAACAGGTACCGCTGGGCCTCGGCGAGCGCGCGGTCGTAGTCCTCGGCGGTGTCGGCCGGCAGCAGGCCCGTGACCAGGTCCATGGCACCCTCGTGCAGCACCCCGGTCGGCTCCCCGGCGGCGTCCCGCTCGATCCGGCCGTCCGGAGGATCCGCCGTAGCGCTGGAGATGCCCGCCAGGGACAGCGCGCGGCTGTTGACCCATGCCGAGTGGTGGTCGCGGTTGGGCAGGAAGACGGGCCGGTCGGGGGCGACGGCGTCCAGGTCGTCACGGTGCGGCAGGCCGCCGGGGAACGCGGCCATCGACCAGCCGCCGCCGGTGATCCAGCCGGAGCCGGGGTACGCGGCGACGGCGGCGAGGTACTCGGCCTTCGTGTGCCACGGCGTCAGGTCGCAGCGCAGCCGCTCCAGGGCGCCGGAGACGGGGTGGATGTGCGCGTCCTGCAGGCCGGGGACGAGCGCGCGGCCGTCCAGGTCGACGACGTCGAACGCAGTACCGGACAATTCGGATAGAACGGAGGCGCGATCACCAACGGCGATGATCCGCCCGTCACGGACCGCGACAGCGGAAGCAGGACCGGCGCCGAACACCCGGCCGCCGATGAACAACAGCGCACTCATGCAGCGCAGCATGACGGCAACGGTGGGGGTACGCAAAGGGTCCGCCCCGTTGACCTCCATGCCCGTCGATGTGATGGTGCCATCACCACATCGACGGTCGGCGAAGTGTTCGCGGTATCCCCGCGGGCGCCCGCTGCGTTCCCCCCAACCCGAAGGGACCACCCACCCATGCGCACAAGACGGGTCATCGCGATCGGCGCGGCCATGCTCGCCGTCGCCGCGAGCGTCGTCGCCGGGCCGGCGCCCGCCCAGGCGGTCCAGGTCACCGGCCTGACGGCGACGATCGCCCTGAACAACTGCTCCGGTGCTCTGGTCCGGTACCCCACGTCGGTCGACAGCGACCGGGCGATGCTGCTCACCAACGGGCACTGCTACGAGGGCGGCTTCATCAACGCCGGCGTCGTGCTGCAGAACCGGACCAGCTCGCGCACCGGCACGCTGCTGGGCAACACCGGCAACTCGCTGGGCACCGTGCGCGCCGACAAGCTGATCTACGCGACGATGACGAACACGGACGTCGCGCTGTACCAGCTGACCCAGACGTTCGCGCAGATCAAGACCAGCTTCAACACCACCGCCCTGACGATCGCCGGCACCCACCCGGCCGACGGCGCGGCGATGACGATCCCGTCCAGCTACTGGAAGCAGGTCTGGACCTGCACCATCAACGGCTTCGTGCCGACGCTGCGCGAGGACCAGTGGACCTGGCACGACTCGATCCGCTACAACACGGGCTGCCAGACCACGCACGGCACGTCCGGCTCGCCGATCGTGTCGTCGGCGAACAACACGGTCATCGGCATCAACAACACCGGTAACGACGACGGTGCCCGCTGCACGCTGAACAACCCGTGCGAGGTCGACGCGAACGGCAACGTCACGGTCGTGCAGGGCCAGAGCTACGGTGAGCAGACCTACTGGTTCACCACCTGCCTCAACTCGTCGCGGGCCATCGACCTGACAATCGCCGGCTGCCTGCTCACCAAGCCCGCCGGCACCGGCAACACGGTCACCGTCACCAACCCGGGCGCGCAGACCGCGACGGTCGGCACGGCGAAGTCGCTGCAGATCTCGGCCTCGTCGTCCGGTTCGGGCCAGACGCTGACCTACTCGGCGACCGGCCTGCCCGCGGGTCTCACCATCAACGCCAGCACCGGCCTCATCTCCGGCACCCCGACGACCGCCCAGACCACCACGTCGACGGTCACGGCGACGGACACCACGGGCGCGAGCGGCACGGCGTCGTTCGGCTGGACGGTCACCGGTGGCGGCGGCGGCACGTGCAGCGGCCAGAAGCTGCTCAACCCCGGCTTCGAGTCCGGCGCCACCTCGTGGACCGGCACGACCGGCGCCATCGGCCAGTGGGCCTCGCAGGGCCAGCCCGCCCGCACCGGCACGTACTCCGCCTGGCTGCTCGGCTACGGCTCCACCCACACCGAGTCCATCTCCCAGGCGGTCACCATCCCCGCCGGCTGCTCGGCGACCCTGACCTTCTACGTCCACATCGACACCGCCGAGACCACCACCACGACGGCGTACGACAAGCTCACCGTCACCGCGGGCTCCACCACCCTCGGCACACTCTCCAACCTGAACAAGGCCACCGGGTACCAGGCCAAGACCTACAGCCTGAACGCCTTCGCCGGCCAGACCGTCACCATCAAGTTCAACGGCACCGAGGACTCGTCGCTGCAGACGTCCTTCGTCCTGGACGACCTGGCCGTCACGGTCAGCTGACCCGCGGGGGCCCGCACCCGGAGTAAACCGGGTGCGGGCCTCATGCCGGGCGGTCACGGACCGATGGTGCGGCCATGAACGTGACGTCCCCGCCCTCTGACGGTTCGGTGACGCCGCTGCGGCTGACCGCACCCCTGGCGATCACCGCCGGTCTCGTGGTGGTGGCCGCCCTCTGGTTCGCGGTCGGTCTGGTGTACCGGACGCCGGCGCTGCTCGGATGGTCGACGCTGCTGGTCAGCGTCCCGGTCGCCGCCGCCAGCTCGTGGCGGGCCGGCGGGCCGCAGCGGACGTTCTGGCGGTACGTGAGCGTCGGCCTCGTGCTCGTCGGCTGCGGCGCGATGAGCAACGCCCGCGACAACCTGGTCGGCGTGGACCGCAACCAGCACGTCAGCGGCGTCACCTCGGCGATCTATCTGAGCGGGCTGCTGGTCATGATGATCGGCCTGCTGCGCATCCCGGGCGTCCGGCGGACCGGCGGGGCGTGGACCCGCTTCGGCCTGGACATCGCCACGGTGATCGTCACCACCATCACGTTCGCCTGGCATCTGGTGTACCCGCGGTGGGAGTCGTGGTTCGCGGGCAGCGCCGGCGACACCTGGTCGGCGCTCACCGTGGTCGGCGGCGGCTTCATCTGCGTCTTCGCGTTCATCAAGGTCGCGTTCACCGGCACCGGGCCGATCGACCGGCGGGCGCTGCACCTGCTCGCGCTCACCGGCGCGGTCGGTGCGGGCGGCGGGTCCCTCGCGCCGCTGCTGGCGTCCCGGCCGCACCTCAACACCTCCCACCTGATCCTGCCGGCGACCTGCCTGGTGCTGTGCCTGGCCGCCGACCGGCAGGTGCGGGCGCTGGGTGCCCCGCCGCCCCCGGACCGCCTGCCCGGCCGGCGGTTGAGCGTCATGCCGTACGCGGCGGTCGTCGCCACCGGCGCGCTACTGCTGCTGTCGACGATCCAGGACTCCGCGGACGTCGTCGTCGTGGCCGTCGGCGCGATCACCGTCACCGTCCTCGTCGCCGCCCGGCAGATCATCGCGCTGCGCGACAACGCCGCCCTGCTGCAGCAGCTCGACGCCCGGCTGCACGACAACGCCCGGCTCGTGAAACAGCTCGACTCCCGGCTGCGCGATCTCCACTCGTACCAGCGCAAGCTCGCCCACCAGGCGGGCCATGACGCGCTGACCGGCCTCGCCAACCGGACGGTCTTCGCCGAGGCGACCACAGCGGCGCTCGGCGGCGGGTCGGTGGCGCTCGGCGTCGCCGTGATCGACCTGGACAACTTCAAGGGCATCAACGACCAGCTCGGCCACGCGGTCGGCGACGCGCTGCTGCAGGCGGTCGCCGCCGTGCTCACCGCGCACGTGCCCGCCGGCAGCACCGTCGCCCGGCTCGGCGGCGACGAGTACGCGCTGCTGCTGCACGGCACCGACCAGGCCGCGCACGAGTCGGCGCTGAACACGCTCACCGCGGAGCTGCGCCGCCCGCTGCAGGCGGCCGGCCACGACCTCGTCGTCGAGGCCAGCATCGGCCTCGCCGGCGCCCGGCCCGGCGACACCGCCGCGGAGCTGCTGCGCCGCGCCGACGTGGCGATGTACGAGGCGAAGAACCAGGGCAAGGGCCGCTTCAGCGTCTACACGTCCGCGATGGACCAGCGCGGCGCCGAGCAGGCCCGCGTCGCCGCCGACCTGCGGACCGCGCTGGACACCGGGCAGCTGCACCTGGTGTACCAGCCGATCGTCGACATGACCGACGGGTCCCTGTACGGCGTGGAGGCCCTCGTCCGCTGGAACCACCCCGAGCGCGGCCCGATCTCGCCGGCCGAGTTCATCCCGGCCGCGGAGCGCACCGGCCTGATCGTGCCGCTCGGCGCGTGGATCCTCGCCGAGGCGTGCACGCAGGCGGCCCGCTGGCAGTTCGAGCTCGGCCCGGACGCCCCGGCCATCGTCAGCGTCAACGTCTCCGCCCGCCAGCTGCGCGAGGCCGGTTTCGCCGCCGACGTCGCCGCCGTCCTGCACCGCACCGGCCTGCCGGCCCACCACCTCACCATCGAGGTGACCGAGACGGCCGTCTTCGACGGCGGCACCGCCGTGGAGACCCTGCACGCGCTCAAGGCGCTCGGCGTCGCGGTCGCCCTCGACGACTTCGGCACCGGCCACTCCTCGCTCGGCCTGCTGCGCACCTGCCCCGTCGACCTGCTGAAGGTCGACAAGTCGTTCGTCGACACCGTCACCCACGGCGGCGAGCACGCGGTCATCGCCGCCGCGCTCATCGACATCAGCAGCGGCCTGCACCTGCGCGCCGTCGCCGAGGGCGTGGAGACCGCCGAACAGGCCGCCGAGCTGCGCCGCCTCGGCTACCGCTACGCCCAGGGCTACCACTACGCCCGCCCGCTGCTCCCCGCCGACCTCGAACGCCACGCCGTGCGGCGCCCCGCCCACGCCTGACCGCCCAGGAGGGACGCCACCTACCACCACTGGCACGGCCAGCCTCTTCACCTGCCGATCGACCCCCGCGTCTGGCCGGATCCGGACGCCCTGCGCCGCCACCGCGACGCCCGCCCCGCGCTCTAAGCTGCCCGCATGACCGATCCTTCGCCCCGTCCCGGCGCTCGTTCGCTGGGCGCCTGGGTGGCCGGGCTGTGCGAGGAACTCGGGCCGCGGCTGTCGCCGGCCGCCGGGGGCCAGGTGCTCGACGTGCGGCGGCGCCTCGGCGAGCCGCTCGCGGACGGTTCGGCGCTGGTCGACGCGCTCGTCGGCCGGCGGGGCGTGCCGTCCGGGGTGCCCGCGGACGACCTGGACGACGCGGTCAAGGCCGGGTGGGCGCTGGCGAGCCTGGAGCTGATCGCGGGCCGGGCCGCGCTGCCCGGGGACCGGGAGCTGCTGCACGACGCGCTCGACCGGCTGCTGCAGCGGCCCGAGGCGCACCGGCTGCGGGTGGTGCAGGTCGCGCGGCTCGTGGCGGCCGGCGAGGTCGAGCTGCCCGAGCAGATGGCGGGCGAGCTGCTCCGGCTGGCCCTGTCCGACGACCCCGCCTGGGTCCTCGACCTGCCCGGCGCCGGGCGCGACCAGCTCGCCGTGGCCGCGCAACAGGCGGCCGTCCGGTGGCGGGACTACGCGCGGGACGGCGCCGCACCGCCGCAGGCGCGGGCCGCGCTCGTCGCCCACCGCGGCCTGTACGTGCTGCTGCAGCGCCTCCGTGGTGCGCGGTAGGTTCTTCAGGGACGCGATGATGTTGAGGCCGAGGAGGAGCACGTGGCTCAGGTGTTCACCCGGGGACAGAAGAGCCCGCTGTCGGCGCTGACCAGCGCGGACGAGCTGTATGTCGGGGTGTTCCTGGACGGGCCCGGGCTGACCTGGGACATCTCGTGCTTCGGGCTCGACGCGGCCAACAGGATGGCCGACGACGCGTACTTCATCTTCTTCAACCAGCCGAGCTCGCCGGAGGGGTCGATCCAGAAGGTCGGCGCGCAGGGCGGGGACACCGAGGGGTTCCGGGCCGTGCTGAGCAGGGTGCCGGAGAAGATCGCGAAGCTGTCGTTCTGCGCGTCGATCGACGGGGCCGGCACCGCCCGGCAGCTGCGGTCGGGGCACATCCGGATCGTGGCCGGTGGGCAGGAGGTCGTGCGGTACGGCTTCACCGGCGCGGACTTCGGCGCCGAGCGGGCGATCATCATCGGCGACGTGTACCGCAAGGGGGTCTGGCGGGTCGGGGCCGTCGGGCAGGGGTTCGCCGGCGGGCTGGCGGACCTGATCCGCTCCTACGGCGGGACCGTGGACGAAGAGCCGGAGCCGGCACCGGCGCCCGTGCAGGCGCCGCCGGCGTTCGCGCCGCCGCCGGTACAGGCGCCGCCGCCCGTGCAGGCAGCGCCGCCGCGGCCCGTCCAGGCGCCGCCGTCCTTCGCGCCACCGTCCTTCGCGCCGCCGCCGCAGCCCGTACAGGCGCCACCGGTACAACACCTGCCGCCGCCACACGGTGGGCCGGTGCCGCCGCAGCCCGAGCGGGTCCGGCCCGGGGTCATGACGAGCCTGGACAAGTACCGGGAGGCGCCGACCACCGGCCGGTGGACGAAGCAGAGCAGCAAGATGGTGAAGGTGACGCTCGGGCCGGAGGTGCACGCACGGCGCGGGTCGATGGTCGCCTACCAGGGCAACGTCGAGTTCATCTACAAGGGCTCCGGCGGCCTGCGGGCGATGTTCGAGGGCGCCGTCACCGGCCAGGGCCTGAAGCTGATGACGTGCAAGGGCCAGGGCGAGGTGTTCCTCGCCGAGAACGCCACCGACCTGCACATCGTCGAGCTCAACGGCCAGTCGCTGTGCGTCAATGCCGACAACGTGCTCGCGTTCGACGCCACCCTGCAGACGGAGATCGCGCGGATCGAGAGCCCCGGCATCCCGGGCGGCGGCATGTTCCACCTGGTGGTGTCCGGGCAGGGCGCGATCGTGGTCATGACCCGGGGCACGCCGGTGACGCTGCTGTGCCAGGGGCCGACGTTCGCCGACATGAAGGCCGTCGTCGCCTGGACGTCCGGCCTGCGGGTGTCGGTGACGACGCAGGTCAGGGTGTCGCGGCAGCTCTACGCCGGCGACAGCGGCGAAGGCCTCGCGCTGCAGTTCATGGGGATGCAGGGCCACTTCGTGGTGGTGCAGCCGTACGAGGTCTGATCACTTGATCAGCGCGGTGCAGCGGGCGATCAGCTCGTCGCTCTGGAACGGTTTCATCATGTGGTCGTCGGCGCCGGCGTCGAGGCCGGCCTGCAGGTCGGCGGGCATGGCGTAGGCCGACAGCATCAGGATCGGCACGTCGGCGGTGGCCGGGTCGGCGCGCAGCGCGCGGCAGACGTCCAGGCCGTTCAGCCCGGGCATGACGAGGTCCAGCAGCAGGTCGGCCTCGTGCACGGGCGCGGCGGCCTGCCAGGCCCGGCCGGGGATGCCTTCGCCGCACGCCAGCGGGTCGCGCACCGGGCGCGGCAGCGCGTGGCCGCGGTCGACCCAGTGGGTGGCGCGGCGCAGCACATACGCCACGTCGTCGACGGTCCAGAACTCGGCCGCGGCCCACTCGGTCTTCGAACCCACCAGCTCCACGACCCGGGCGAGGATGCCGTCGACCGGCCCCGGCCCCCTGATGGCCTGGCCGACCAGGGGTCTCGCACTCCTTGAGCGCCGCGGTCCGGCGGTGCACGGTCACGTCGTGGATCGCGGCGACCGCCGCCAGCCCCGGCTGCCCGAGCACCGGCCGGCCGTTCACGCGGAAGTGTCGGCGCGGCGCGCCCGGGGTGCGCCGCACGATCTCGGCGTCGCGCACCCGTTCGCCGCGCAGCGCCCGCACCAGCGGCAGCTCGTCCGGGGCGATCGGGCGGCCGTCCGGGTGGTGCAGGTGCAGCGCCGGCCCCCACTCGGTGGGCGGCACGGCGATCTGGGCGCCGAGCAGGTCGCGGGCGGCGTCGTTGGCCAGCGCCACCCGGCCGTCGTGGCCACAGCCGACCACGGCCGCGTCGATGCTGTCGAGCAGGGCCTGCAGCACCTGATGCTCCTGGTGCAGCCGCTGGTGGGCGAAGACCTCCGCCTCCGCCCGGGCGTTGCTGGTGCGCAGCTGCTCGGCCAGCCGCGCGAACCGCAGCCCGTCCTGCCGGGACTGCACGTAGGCGGTGACGTCGTCGGCGCGGTGCACGATCCAGCGCAGCCGGCCGTCCCCGTCGCAGACGGGCTCGTTGACCGGCGCCCAGAACCGCTTCTCGAAGCCGCCGCCGATGCGCGGGATGTCGTACTGGTGGATCGCCATCACGTCGGTCGTCTGGTCCCGCAGCACGCGCCGCAGCGAGGCCTCCAGCGTCACGGCCCCGGCCGCGTCCGGGTCGTCGGGGTTGACGGGGAACGCGTCGAACACGTCCCGCCCGATCAGGCCCTCCCGGGTGTACATCGTGGCGGCCAGGTACGCGTCGCTGGCCTCGACGATCGTCAGCTGCGGGTCCAGCACCAGCAGCAGCGCGGGCGCGTGCTGGAACAGCAACCGGTAGCCGACCGTCGCAGTCGTCTCCACCGGCATCGCCCCCGTCGCGCCTTGTACTTGGACATTTTACGCTTATCGCCTCGCCCGAGGTGCGGAGATGCCGCGCGACGAGCCCATGGGACGATCGGTGCCATGGCCGAATGGATCTACTTCATTCACCCGCCGCGGGCCAACTTCGCGGCGACCATGACCGACGAGGAGCGGGCCGCCTGGGGCCTGCACTTCGAGCGGTTGCAGCGGCTCCTGGCCGACGGGGTGCTGATCCTGGCCGGCCCGACGCTCGGCGAGACCAACACCGGCGTGGCGGTCTTCGAGGCGCCCGACGAGGCGGCGGCCCGGCGGATCATGGACGAGGATCCCGCGATCGCCGGCGGGTTCGCGACCGGCGAGCTGCGGGAGTTCCGCGTCTCGCTGCTGCGGGGACGCCGGTGACCCCGCGGATCCTGCACTGCGCGGCGCTGCTGCTGGCCGGCTGCACCGCCGCGGACGAGCGCGTCGAGCACACGATGGCCACCGGCGCCATGAAGCCGAAGTTCAGCGCGGGTCAGCGGTTCACGGCCAAGGTCTCGGCACGGTCCCCAGCGACCGGATCGTCGCCGTGGCTGGGTGAGCGCCGGCCGGCGGCATCTGCGATCATCGCTGGATGCGCCGGCCCCCGCACTCGCTGACGTCATCCGAGCGGCAGGTCCGGGCGGGGTTCCTCGCCGGCGACGTGGTCGACCTGTCAGCGGCGGCGGCGTCGGTACGAGCGGCGGCGCTCGCCGATCTGTTGAGCCGGCCGGCGGACCGCGCGGCGCACCCACGGGCGGCGCTCCGGCTGCGCGGCGCCACGGTCACGGGGCCGCTCGACGTCGCGCACGCCGTGGTGGCGGTGCCGGTCGAGTTCCAGGACTGCACGTTCGACGCACCGGTCGACGTCTCCGGCGCCGACCTCGTCGACCTGCACCTGGTGCGCTGCCGGCTGCCCGCCCTGCAGGCCCGGCTCGCGACCGTGCGCGGCGACGTCAGCTGCGCCGCCTCGGAGGTCGGCGGCGCGCTCGACCTCCGCGACGCCCGGGTCGGCGGCGACCTGGACCTGTCGGAGGCACGGCTGCACAACCCGGGCGGCAACGCGCTCGCCGCCGCCCGCCTCACCGTCGGCGGCAGCCTCCGCGGCTACGGCCTGCACGCCGCCGGCGAGCTGTGGCTGGGCGGCGCCCAGCTCGGCGGGAACCTCCTGCTCGACGGCGCCACGCTGACCAACCCCGGCGGCCGGGCGATCGGCGCCGACCGGCTGTGCGTGGGCGGCAACCTGCGCGCGGGCGGCGGCTTCACCGCCGACGGCGACCTGCTGCTCATCCACGCCGAGGTCGGCGGGCAGGTCCGGTTCGTCGACGCGACCGTCCGCAGCCCGGACCGCTGGGCGCTGCACCTCGGCGGCACCACCGCCGGCAGCCTGTGGATGTGCTTCCGCACCCCTCCCGACGGGCGGGTCCGGCTGTCCGGGCTCAAGGTGGACACGCTGTTCGACGACCCGCGGGTGTGGCCGGAGCGGCTGGATCTCGTCGGCTGCACGTACCGGCTGCTGATCCCGCGCACCTTCGACGACGGCGCCGACGACCCCGGCCGCCTGGCCACGGTCGACGTCCGGCAGCGGCTCGGCTGGCTGCGCCGCAGCCCCGACGGCTACGCGCCGCAGCCCTACGAGCAGCTCGCCTCGGCGTACCGCGCCGCCGGCCAGGACACCGAGGCCCGCCGCGTCCTGCTGGAGCAGCACCGCCGCCGCCGCGCGACGCAGCACTGGCCCGGCCGGCTCGCCGGCTACCTGCTCGACGCGCTCGTGGGGTACGGCTACCGCACCTGGCTGGCCGCCCTGTGGCTGCTGGCCTGCTGGGTGCTCGGCGCGCTCGCCTTCACCGTGTGGCCGCCGGTCGCCCGTACCCCGGCGGACTCCCCGGACTGGAACCCCGCGCTCTACGCGCTGGACCTCCTGCTCCCCATCATCGACCTCGGCCACGACTCGGCCTGGCACGCCACCGGCTCCACCCAGTACGTCGCGGCCGCCCTCATCATCATGGGCTGGGTCCTCACCACCGCGGTCGTCGCCAGCCTGTCCCGCCTCCTCAACCGCTGACGCCACCCCGGATCAGAACGGCGGGTCGTCCGCGCCGGTGAACGCCCGTTGAATCCACGGGTCGCTGTACGGTCCGTCGAGGCTCCAGTCGAGGACGTGCCGGACCCAGCCGTCCGTTTCGGTCTTCTGGCGCTCGCGCAGCACCGCGTTCAGCTTCCCCTGGGAGTACCAGCGCACCGCTGCGACAGCGTGGTAACGGACCAGTGGGTCCGGGTCGTGCAGCAGCTCGCGGGTCACGTCCTCGCTGACCTGGCTGCCGATGGCCTCGGTCTTGGCCCCCCATGGGGTCCATGCGAGCGCGTATGCGGCGCGGCGGCGGCGTTCGACCTCCTCCTGCGCCAGCTCCGGCAGCACGTCGGCGAGCGTCAGCCTGCCCAGCACGGCGAGCACCACGAGGTCCGGCGCGGTCCGCGACGTGGTGTACCTCGCGGCGTCCTCGGCGATGGTCACCTCGTCGTCCGGCTCGGACCGTTCGCCGAACCAGCCGACGTAGTGGCCGGCGACCGCCTCGTCCAGCCACCGTTCGTACCAGGCGAGGAAGTCGGCGTCCTCGACGACGTATGGGCCGACCTCACTCTCAAAGTCGACATTGAACAACCGGCCGCGCGCCGGGCCCGTCACGACCAACTGTGTGAGCAGCGAGCACCCATGGGCGGCGACCGACACCGTGCCCCGCAGGAAGTTCCTGACCGGGCCCGGTGGATCCTCGTACCGCTGCTGCCAGTCGCCGAAGTACCGCGGCCCGGGCAGGTACGGGCTCGGCTCGGCCAGATGCCCCGGCCGGCACCCTCCGTCCCAGCACTTCTGCGGAAGGCCGGGCATCTCGTGGCCCGGGCCGGCGCCGGCGGCGCCGAGCTCGGTGATGAACAGCCGGTACGCCGGGGGAAGCGTGACCTCGTGCCGCTCCTCGAACGCGGTCACGGCCGCCTCGGGCACGGGCGGTTCAAGGACGCACCCGTGTGATTCCACGCCGAACGCGGCCGGGAGCGCGGGCAGGGCGCGGGCCGCTGTCAGCTTGGCGGCGATCCTGGCCAGGCGGGCGCGGTCGGCGTCGGGCACCTGGCAACGATAGGCCCTGGGCTGCCGGCGTGGTCGATGGATACCGGCCGGCGTCAGAACGGTGGGTCGCCGGGACCGGTGAATGCCGGATCGACCCTGTTGCCGTCGGCGGTGTGCGCGCAGGAGGACGGGAGCCTGCTGGTCGGGCGGGATGCGTTGCGGGCGGCCAGGATCCGGCCGGAGTGCTTCGAGCCGCACCCGAAGAAGCGGGTCGACGACGGCAGGGTGCTGCTCGGGGCGCACGAGGTGCGGGTGGAGGACCTGGTCGGGGCGGTGCTGGGGCGGGTGTTCCGGGCGGCGGCCGAGCTGACCGGGGGCGAGCGCCCGCGGCGGGTGACGCTGACGCACCCGGCCGGCTGGGGGCGGCTCCGGCAGGACGTGCTGCGGGCGGCGGCGGGACGCGCCGGCGCGGCGGAGGTCGACCTCGTGGCGGAGCCGGTCGCGGCCGGGACGCACCTGGTGCGGCACGACGTGGGCGTCCGGCCCGGGGCCCGGGTGCTCGTCTACGACCTCGGCGGCGGCACGTTCGACGCGTCCGTCATCCGCTGCGACGAGCACCTGACGGTGCTGGCCTCGGCGGGGCTGCCGGACGCCGGCGGGCTCGACATCGATCAGGCGGAGGCGGCCGCGCTCAACCGGCAGCTCCGCGAGCACGGCGACGGCCACCCGCTGCGCCTGGCGGCCGCCGACGCGTACTGCCAACTCCGCACCCGGCAGGCGCGGGCCGTGCCCGCCGGTCCGGCCCGCGCCGACGAGGTCAGGGCCATCCACGCCGACGCGGTCCGCATCGCCCGGGCCGCCCTGGGCAAGCACCGCGACCTCAACGGCGACACCCACCCCCGGACGGTCCTCGCCCGGTTCCGGTTCGGGGACTGCCTGATCGAGGCGGGCGACCCCGCCACCGGGATCGCCGAGCTGCGCGCCGCCCTGCGCACCGCCGACGAGGTCATGGGCCGCGACCGGCCCCGCACGTGGCAGCTGCGGCTGGAGCTGGCCGCCCGGCGCACCGGCGGCGGCGACACCGACGAGGCCGAGCAGATCTACCGGGACGCCGCGGCGGCGCTCCCCCGGCTGCTCGGTGATGACAGCCTGCTGGCGGCGAAGGCCCGCGACCGCCTCGCGCACGTCGCCCAGCGCAACGCCACGCTGTCCCACCGCATCAAGCGCCGGCTCCGCGGCCTGGCCGAACAGCCGGACGTCACCGGTTGACCAGGGCGCCGGCGAGGCGTTGCTGCTCCTCGGCGACGATCATCCGGGCCAGCTGGACCTCGGAGATGTCCACGGCGCCGGGCGAGGCCTGCGCGATGGTGCTGTGCCGCACGTACGCGTCGAAGAGCTGGGCCTTCGAGCCGAGGATCTCGATCATGCGCTCGTCGACGGAGTCCGCGATGAGCAGGCGGTGGACCTGGACGGTGCGGACCTGGCCCATGCGGTGGGCGCGGGCGATCGCCTGGGCCTCGATCGAGGGCTTCACCTGCGGCTCGCACAGGATCACGACGGAGGCGGCCTGGATGTTCACGCCGACGCCGGCCGCCTCGATCTGGCAGACCAGCACGGCGGGCTTGCGGGAGGCGGTGAACTCGTCCACGATGCGCTGCCGGTCGGCCACCGGCGTCGACCCCGTGATCGGCCCGCGGGCGTCGGCGCCGAGCGCCGCGTGCACCACGGCCAGGACGTCCCGGAAGTACGAGAAGACCACCACGTGCCGCTTGGCCGCCAGGGCCTCCTGGGTCAGCTCCAGCAGCCGGGTCAGCTTCGCCGAGTCCCGCGGGCGGCGGGTCACGAACGCGGCCCGCCGCATCGCCATGAAGTTGCCCTCCTGGACGGCGACGCGGTAGGCGGCGGCGTCCTCGGCGCCGAACTCCTCCCACTCGTCGACCTGCACGAGCTCCGGCAGCTCGGTGAGCACGTCTGGCTGGTTGCGCCGCAGGTACACCGGGGCCGCCGCCCGGCGGAACGCCTCGACGCTGATCGCCGCGTGCTCCGGCCCCATGTCCGCGGCGATCTCCGGCCGCAGGTGCTCGATCAGCGCCCGGAACTCGTCGATGCGGTTCTCCATCGGGGTGCCGGTGAGGAACAGCACCCGGTCGGACTCCGCCGCGACCCGGTTCACCGCCTGCGAGCGCTTCGCGTCGGGGTTCTTCACGTAGTGCGCCTCGTCGACGACCAGCAGCGCCGGGCGGGGCGGCGGCAGCGAGACCGCGCCCAGCGACCCGAACGTGACGACCCCGACGCCGCCCTGGGCCCGCCACCGGGCCGCCGCCCGCGCCCGCCCGTTGCCGTGCAACGTGACGACGGGGACGGTCGAGTGGCGGGCGATCTCGCGGGACCAGTTGATCAGTACACTCGCCGGACAGACGACCAGGAAGTGGGTCGCTCCCCGGGCGGCCAGGTGCGCCATCGCGGCGATCGCCTGCACCGTCTTGCCCAGCCCCATCTCGTCGCCGAGCACGACCCGCCGCTGCACCAGCGCGAACCGCGCACCGAACGACTGGTAGCCGCGCAGCCGCAGGCCGTCGCTGAGCCGGGACGTGTCCAGCTGCTGCGCGCCGACGCGTTCGACGATGTCGGCGGGCAGGAACCCTTCGCTGGCCGCGACGTCGCCGCCGAGCCCGACAACCTGGCTGAGCAGGCCGTAGTAGTCCGCCGAGTGGCGCTCGAAGTCCCGCCACACCCACCGGTCGCCGGGCGTGCGGACCTTGCGCACCTCCCGCGCCGCCTCAGGAAGGCCGGCCTGCTCCGCTTCGTGCAGCGTCGCCTGTACGGCGTGCGCCGCCTCGGCCGCGGCGGTCCTGTGCGCGGCCCGCATGAACATCCGGCGCCACGGGCCCGCCCCGGCCGGCCCGGCCATCGGCCGCTGCGCCGCCAGCCGCTCCTGGCACCGCTGCGCGTCGGTCTCCTGCGCCCCGGCCGCCTGCCACACCCCGCGCCACACCGCGAGGGCCCGCACCAGCCGCGTCATGTCCGCGTTCTTCGGGTCGAACTCGATCCTGAACTGCAGCGAGTCCGTCGCCGCCCGCTTGAGCTGCTCCGCGGCGGTCATGGTCTTGCGGGCCGTCTCCGCCCCGATCCCCGGCACCTTCGTGAGCCGCTCGGGCCCGGCCCGCAGCACGTCCGCCACCGAGCAGATCCCGTGCGCCGGCAGCTCGTCGAGCCGCGCCCGGCCGTCCACGGTGTCCTTGACCGTCTCGATCGACATCTTGCCGAGCGCGTCCCACACCTGCGGCTCGCGCGCCACCTCGTACGCCGCGACGACCTCCTGCCGCGCCGCCGCCACGGTCCCGGTGACCGTCTCGGCGTCGTCCTGCATCTGGCCGGCCCGCGCCAGCAGGGCACGCGCCTCCCGCGGCCTCATGCTCGCTGCGCCGGCATACATGTGCTTGAAGGTACCGATACAGCGCCGCCACCGCTCGGCGGGTCACTCCGGGAACGGCGGGGTGCGGGTCACCCCGTACACCTGCCAGAAGAAGTCATTCATGGCCGCGGCGACCGGTGCGTGCCGCGCGACGATCTCCGCGTGCGGTGCGGGGAGCCCGTCGGGTGCCGCTCCCGCCGCGCACCGGCGCAGGTAGGCGTGGCGCTCGGCGGGCCCGGTGATCCCGGCGACGTTGGCGACGATCCAGTTCAGCAGCTCCCGCACGGCGTACTTCGCGTCGTGTTCCCGGTGGTGCACGAGGAACGCCCGCTCCTGCGCGGTCAGCTCGAACCGGGGTGACGTGGCCAGCCCGAGGTCCGTCAGGTAGAGCCGGTCGCCGTCGGTCAGGATGTTGCCGAAGTGCGCGTCGAAGTGCAGCAGCCCGTTGGCGTTCATGAAGGCGACGGCGGCGGCCAGGCGGCGCTGCACCGTGCCGACGGCGTCCGGATGCTCGCGCAGCCACGCGTCCAGGCGCTGCGGGACGTACTCGAGGAACAGCACCACGCTCGCCGACGCCGCCGCGAGCGCTTCAAGACGCCGCCGCACCGCCGCCGAGCCGTCCCAGTACGCGACGGCCCGGTCGATGTCCTGGTGCTCCTCGGCGGGCGGCGGCGCGCCCGGCAGCACGCGCCAGTGGTAGAGCAGCGGGAACGCCTCGGTCCGGCCGGCCAGCACCCAGCTCGTCGTCATGGTGTTCGCCGCCAGCTCCCGCCACGCGCCGAAGCCGCCGCCGCCGTGCGCGACGACGCTGTAGTGGCAGGACGTCGGCAGGTCGAACAGGTTCGCCGTCGAGCGCACGTGCCGCGGGAGGCGCTCCAGGTCGGTCAGCGCGAGCCGCTTCACGAAGACCGGCGTGCCGGCGACGTCCAGCAGGGCCGAGGCGCCACCGACGCCGACGCCGAGCGCCTCGGCGTTGTCGACGAGCTCGGCGAGCCTGGCGTCGCTGAGCAGGGCCAGCTCCGTCGAGACCGCGCCGAACCTGCTCAGCCGGGACATGGCGGAAGCCTAGCCCGTGCGCGGCGCCGGCAGGGGGCGGCGCCGGTGCTCCGTACGATGCGCGCATGGGCAACGACGGCACAGCGGGACGCTCCTACCGCAAGGCCGCGGTGCGGCGGGCGGAGATCCTGTCCCAGGCCATCGCGCTGTTCGCGGAGCGGGGCGTGGACGCGTCGTTGCGCGCGATCGGTGCGGCGATCGGGGTGTCGCACGCGGCGCTGCGGTACTACTTCTCGTCGCGCGACGAGCTGCTGGTCGAGGTGTACCGGGCGCACGAGCAGGTCGAGCACGGCGGCGCGCCGCAGGACGGGGTGTCGGCGGTCCGGCTGATGGAGCGCAGCGCGGAGCGCAACCGCACGATCCCGGGCCTGGTCGAGCTGTACGCCACGCTGACCACGGACGCCCTGCAGGCGGGGCAGCACCCGCTCACCCACGAGTTCGTGCGGGACCGTTTCCGGCTGCTGCGCTCGCACCTCGCCGAGCGGGTCCGCGCCGGCCAGCGCGCCGGCGCGATCGCCGCGGACATCGATCCCGACGACGCGGCGGCGCTGGTCATCGCGGCGTCCGACGGGCTGCAGCTGCAGTGGCTGCTCGATCCCGAGGCGGTGGACGTACGGCGCGCGCTGGCCCTGCTCGAGCGGCTGCTGCCATCGCCGCCGGGCACTTGACCACAGATTCTTCCATTGGAAGAATTCGGCGAGCCGCTGCCCCCCGCAGCGCGATGCGGAGGCGCAGCCGATGGTCCTTCCCGAGCAGGTCGAGCCGGCGGATCCGGCGCTCGACAAGCCCACGGCGCACGCGTCGGCGCTGCGGCTGACCCTCGCCTCACCGCTCTACCGGGGCGCCACGCTCGCGGTGTTCCTGTCCGCGCTCGGCTTCTCCGCCGCCGCCCCGCAGATCGCGACGTTCCTGGTCAACGACCTGCACGCCTCCCTCACCGCGGCCGGGCTGTTCTACCTGACGAACCTGGCCGCGCCCGTGGCCGGGTTCCTGGTCGGCCGGCGGTCCGACCGCACCGGACGCCGACTCGGGCTGTTCCGCATCTGCGCCGCCGCCGGGTTCGTGGGCTGGATCGGCATCGCGTACTCCACCGAACTGTGGATGCCCTACGTCATCAGCGCCGTCGTCGGCGGGTTCGGCGGCGCCGCGACGTCGCAGCTCTTCGCCGCCGTCCACGACGAGCTCAAGGCGCACCCCGGCCCGAACAACGACGGGGTGGTCGCCGTCGTGCGGATGGCCCTGACCGGCGGCTGGGTCATCGGCCCGGTGGCCGGGTCGTTCCTGGCGGCGCAGACGTCGCTGCGCACCATGCTGGTCGCCACGGCAGTCTGCACGCTCGCCCAGATCGTGCCGCTCGGCGCGCTCCGGACAGCACCGCCGGCACCGGACGGGGCCGGCGACGCACCGGGGGCCGGCCATCGCGGCCCCGGCCTGCGGGCGATGCTGCCGCTGCTGGCGTTCACCGGCCTCTACGTTCTCGTGTACGCCGGCGAGCCGGTCAAGTACGCGTACCTGCCGCTGTACATGAACGACCAGCTGCACTTCCCGGCCGGCCTCAGCGGCGCGGTCATCGGCATCCAGCCGCTGGTCGAGATCGTGCTGATGCCCGTCGCCGTGGTCGTGGCCCGCCGGACCGGCATGATGGAGCTGATGGTCCTCGGCGCCGGGTTCGGGGTCGCCGCCAACGTCTGCTTCGCCGTCACCGGCAACGCCGCCGGGCTGTTCGCCGGGCAGGTCCTCATGGGCGGCGTGTGGGGCGTCTTCGCCACGCTCGGCATCATCGTCGCCCAGCGGCTCCTGCCGACCGCCGTCGCCACCGCGTCCGCGATCTTCATGAGCTCCACCGCGCTCGCCTCCGCCCTCGGCGGTGCGGCCGGTGGCACCGGCGCCGCCGCCATCGGGCTCCCGCGGGTGTTCCTCATCCCGGCCGCCCTCGCCCTGCTGGCCGTCTTCGGCCTGGCCGTCATGGCCCGCTCCACCGACCGCCACCGGTGAGACGCCGGGCAGGTCAGTCTTGTGTCTACGTTAAGTGTGGCTTAGATCGAGCGCTGGCAGTGTGGTCCGGCGTTACGTTTGGGCCGGCCTGCCGGACATCGCCCGCCCCGCCGGGGTGGCCGGGCAGCCACCGCCGAGTTGTCGGTCGCGCGGGCACGATGCGTGCGGCCGGCGAGCCGGGGAACCAACCGGGGCTTCCCCATGGGGTGAATCCGCGCCCGCCACACCGGGGCGCGGTAGGGCGCGCCTTCTTCTCGCCCGAATCCGTCAGCTAACCCGGTAGGCGGTCAGCGAAGAAGGACTGTGCCGTGTTCAACGGACGTACGACGCTCCGCGCCTCGGTCGTCGCGCTGGCGGTGGCGGCCATGATCGCCCCGGCCTGCGCCGCGCAGGCGGACCCGACGCCGCAGGAGCTCCAGGCCCAGATCGACAAGGGCAACCAAGAGGTCGAGCACGTCGTCGAGCTGTACAACAAGGTCAACGGCGACCTGGAGACCACCCAGGCGGCGATCACGAAGCTCCGGGCCGACATGGCGCCGCTGCAGGCGACCCTGGCGACGGCGCAGGACGACGCCTCGGCGCTCGCGGTCAACGCGTACAAGACCGGGGGCAACCTCGGCACCCTGTCGCTGATGCTGGGGGCGACGTCGACCGACACGCTCGCCGCCCGCGTCGGCACCCTCCAGCAGATCTCGCACAGCCAGCAGCGGGACCTGGCCGCGTACACGGCGGCGAAGGGCGCGCTCGACGCCGAGCAGCGGCGCCTGGACGAGACCCTCGCCGCGCAGAGCCAGCAGAAGACGGAGCTGGAGACCCGCCGCAAGAAGATCGAGGGTGACATCGCCCGCCTCGACGCGCTGCAGGCCAAGGCCGAGGCGGCCGCCGCGGCGGCGAAGGTCAAGACCACCACCCCGCCCCCGGCGACGACCCCGGCCAAGCCGCCGGCCGTGTCCGGCAACGCGGGCAAGGCGGTCAACTACGCCTGGGCTCAGCTCGGCAAGAAGTACGTGTGGGGCGCGGCCGGACCGAACACGTTCGACTGCTCGGGCCTGACCATGATGGCGTGGAAGGCGGCCGGCGTGACGCTGCCGCACAACGCCGCGGAGCAGTGGTCGAAGGTGCGCCACATCTCCCGCAGCCAGCTCGCCCCCGGCGACCTGGTGTTCTACAACGGCCTCGGGCACGTGGGCATCTACATCGGCAACAACCAGATCATCCACGCCCCGAACAGCCGCACGGTCGTCAAGGTCGCTCCCGTCGACATCGACACGCTGTACGGCTACGGCAGGGTCGCGTAGTCACGGACGGTAATCTGCCGGGCATGCGCATGTTGCATCTCGGGCTGCGGGTCACGGATCTGGAGCGCTCGCTCGCGTTCTACACCGCGGTCGGCTACGCCAAGGTCGGCCACGTCCCGGAGACCGGGTTCGGCAGCCTGACGATGCTGCAGCTGCCCGGCGACCCGTTCGTCAGCCTCGAGCTGGTGCACGACCCCGCCCGGCCGGTCGCCGACACCGGCGCCGTCAACCACCTCGTCGTCCAGGTCGGCGACCTCGGCACCACGGTCGCCGACCTGGCCGGCAGGGGCATCACGGCCGAGCCGCCGACCGACCACGGCGGGGGCATGGCCACGTCCTGGCTCACCGATCCCGACGGGTACCGCATCGAGCTCGTACAGTGGCCGCCCGGCCATCCGGAGGGCATGACCGCGGCCGACTTCGCCTGACCGCCGGCCTGTCCGTGCACCCACCACCCAACCGCACGGCCGCACGGCCGCACGGTCGCACAGTCGCACAGCGCGGCGGGTGGTGCGCGGAAACGGTTCGACAGGCGCGGTGACCGGCTGCCACGATCGGACGGTGATCACCGACGTCGACGCCGCGACCCGCTCGTTGCACGGGACGGCGCTGGGCGACGCGTTCGGCGAGACCTGGTTCTTCCGGCCCGCCGACCAGATGCGGTGGCAGATCGAGGAGCGGCTGGTGCCGCAGGGCCCGTGGCCGTGGACCGACGACATCGCGATGGCCGTCTCGCTGTACCGGACGCTGCGCGAGCACGGCCGGGTCGTGCAGGACGAGCTGGCCCGCCGGTTCGCCGACGCGTACGCCGCCGACCCGTACCGCAACTACGGCCCGTCCATGCACGGCGTGCTCCAGGCCATCGGCGACGGCGAGGCCTGGCAGACGGTCACGGCCGCCCAGTTCGACGGCCAGGGCTCGTGGGGCAACGGCGCCGCGATGCGCGTCGCCCCGCTCGGCGCCTGGTTCGCCGACGACCTCGACCTGGTCGTGGAGCAGGCGGCCCTGTCCGCGGCGGTCACCCACGCGCACCCCGAGGCGGCCGCCGGCGCGGTCGCCGTGGCCGTCGCGGCCGCCCTGGCGGCACGGCGGGTGCCCGCCGACGAGCTGCTGCCGCGGGTCGCCGACCGCACACCCGACAGCGAGGTCGCCGCCCGGCTCCGCCGGCTCTGCCGGCGACCGTTCGACCGGGAGCCGCGGTGGATCGCCGGCGAGGTCGGCTGCGGGACGCTGATCTCCGCCCCCGACACCGTGCCGTACGCGATCTGGTGCGCCGCCCGGCACCTGGACGACCTCGCCGAGGCGTTGTGGGCGACCGTCAGCGCCGGCGGCGACATGGACACGACCTGCGCCATCGCCGGCGGCATCGTCGCCGCCCGCACCGGCCTCGACGGCGTGCCCGCCGAGTGGGTCGACGCCCGCGAACCGCTCCCACCCATGTAGGGACACGACCGAGGAGTGACCGTGACCAGCACGCCAGACCCGCTGTCGGTACAGCAGCGGCAAGCCGTCATCGACGACTTCGTCGCGACCGTGTTCGACGGTGTGACCGACCCCGACGGCATGGTGGTGGCCGGATGGATGCGGGAGCTGCCCACCGACCTCCCGGACGACCCGGCCGACGCGCGGTCCGTCGCGCGGGCCGTCGCATGGCAGGAGCTCGCCGACCTGGTCGCCGGCACCGCGTTCCGGCGCAAGGTCCGCACGATGGTGCTGAGCGACCCGCGGCTGGAGTTCGGGTTGAACATCCGGCCGCTCGTCCTCGAGCACGCCGGCGGCGCCGTCGACCGCGGGGTCGCCGCCGGCTCGCCCGAGGCGCGCGCGATCGTGCACCGGATCGTCCCGGCCGACCTGCCCGCCGAGGAGAGGGCCGCGTTCGTCCGGTGGCTGGAGCTGGTCGCCGACCCCCGGGTCGAGCGCTACTGGCAGCTGCTCGCCGTCCTGCACGGCACCGACCCGGGACCGGCGGCCGTGCCGGCCTACGCCTGGCTGCTCGACGCGCTGCGGGCCGTCAGCCCAGCAGGTCGAGGGTCCGCCGGATGAGCAGCGCGGTCGCCTCGGGGTCGTAGGTCGGCAGGGAGCTGTCGGCGAAGTAGTGCTGGTCGCCCGGGTACAGGAACAGCTCGCCGTCCTTCGCCTGGGCGACCAGGTCGCGAGCGGCGTCGATGTCCCCCTCGCCGACGAAGAACGGGTCGGCGTCCATCCCGTGCACCTGGACCGGCACGTCGGCGGGCCAGGCGGCGCCGAACTCGGTGACCGGCACGCACGAGTAGCACAGCAGCGCGCCGCGGGCGCCGGGGCGGGTCTGCGCCAGCCGCTGGGCGGGCAGCACGCCGAGGGAGAAGCCGGCGTAGACGAGCTCGGCCGGCAGGTCCGCGACCGCCCGGGCGCCGCGGTCCAGGATCTCGCCGGGGAAGCCGAGCTCGGTGGCGTATGCCATGCCCGCCTCGATGCTGTCGAAGGTGCGCCCGTCGAACAGGTCGGGGGTGTGCACCGTGTGCCCGGCCCGGCGCAGCTCGTCGGCGAACGCGACGACGCCCGCCGTCAGTCCCTGTGCGTGGTGGAACAGGACAACCTCAGCCATACCCCCACCATATATGCGTTGCCACCCGGCCCACGGGTGGACGGGCAAGGGATGCGTCGGCGTCGAATGGTGTACTGGTCGTACCGACATCATGATCGATCGGCGTGAGGTGAGGAGCGGGGCATGCGGTGGTTCCGGCGCAAGGCGGCCGGCAGGGCTGTCCTGGTCGACCCGGCACGGCAGGAGGCGCTGCTGGCCGACGTCCGGCAGCGGTACGGGCCGCACGTGGCCGGCGGGTGGCAGCAGCAGGCGGCCTCGCTGGCGCAGGTGTTCGCCGGCGACGACGGGCTGTCGGTGGCGACCCGGATCGTGCACGACACGGCCGAGCACACGTACGCCGACGTGCAGGCGCAGGTCCGCGGGCACCGCGTGGACCGGCGCGACTACCGGGCGCTGTACCGGCAGATGGGGCCGCACCTGCGGTACCGCCTGACGGAGCTGCCGACGGGGCTGTTCCCGTACGTGCACCTGGCGGCGGCGCTGACGGCCGTCGAGGCCGACGCCAAGCGGGCCATGGTGCTGACCGACCCCAACCTGCTCCTGGTGCACACGCTGGAGCTGCTGGACCTCACCGTGTCCGGCTGGGAGTACGGCCGCGTCCCGGCCACCGCCGACGCCGCCCGGCTCGTGTCGCTGCTCATCGCCGCCGCGACCCGGATGCGCCTGACCGAGGACGACCCGCCGGCGCTGCCGCCGGGCATCCGCGAGGTGATGCGCAGCAACCGGAGCACGGACGTGTACGACCACGCCGGCACGCTCGTCGGCACCATCAACGTGGGCGCGGAGACCCGCCGGTCGTTCCTGATCTGACGGCGGTTTGACCTTGTCCCTGGGGCAGGGCACATCCTGGCGTGCGGCGGCGGGAGGCACCCGCCGGGAGCGGAGACGACCAGCATGCAGATCCAGCTGCGGGACGTGCCTGAGCTGCACGTGGTGACGCCGGCGACGAGGTCTTCGACGTCGCGTTCCCGGTGGCCTGACCCCCGTCACGCGGCTGCGGTGCCGCCCGGGCCCGGTGGCCCCGGGTCGTACTCCTCGTCGGTGACCTGCTCCAGCCACTCGACGGCCCGGCCGTCCCGGACGCCGGTGAGGGCGAGGTGGGTCATCGGCGACGCCGGCCCGGCGCCGTGCCAGTGCCTGACGCCGGGCGGGCACCAGACGACGTCGCCGGGGCGCAGCTCCTCGACGGGCCCGCCCTCCTGCTGGGTGCGGCCGACGCCGTCCGTGACGATCAGCCGCTGGCCGGCCGGGTGGGTGTGCCAGGCCGAGCGCGCACCGGGCTGAAACGTGACGTACGCGCCGCTGTATGGCGCCGTCTCCTCGGGCGTGAACAGCGGCTGGACGCGGACCTCGCCGGTGAAGTTCTCCGCCGGGCCGGGCGTGGACGGCTGCGAGCCGTAGCGGGTGATCATCGGCGGCGGGCCTCCGGCCGCAGGGACGGGCTGGCCCAGCCGTTGCCGGCGGGGTCGCCGCATGAGACGCCCGTCCGGCCGAGCGGTCGATGCTGCACGGTGAACTCCTTCCCGCGATGCCGGCGGACCGTTCACCGGCTACCCCGGCGGGCCCGATCCAATCGTGTGCGGTGCGGACGTCCGCCGCTCCGTATCGTGGGCGCCTTGAGCCTTCTCGACGCCATTCCGGGCGGTCTCGACGCGCCGGCGCGGAGGCGGGCGATCGCCCGGATCGCGCTGAGCATGAGCCAGCGGGAGTACCGGGACTGCACGCGCGCCTGGACGGCGGGGACGTCGACGAGCGGCACGACGGGCTGTTCGTCGCGGTCGTGCGGCGGGACGTCGCCGCGGTGGAGCGGGCGCTCGGCGACGGTGAGGTGCGGGGGCGGGCGCTGTCGGCGGCGATCCGCCTGCCGGTGTCCGACGCGACGCTGCGACGGCTGGCGTTGACCACGCCGTTCTCGACCAGGCGGCAGGTGTACGCGGTGCTGCGCCGCTCCGGACGGCGCGGGCTCGCCGGGTCGCTGCTGCCGGAGGTGCCCGAACGCGACCGGCCGCTGCTGCTGGCGGCCTGCGCCGCCGGGGTCGTCGAGCGGTGGCTGCCGGCGCTGCCGGTGACGATCGACGACCTGCGCCGGCTCGCCAGGACGGCGCCGGTCGCGGTCGCGCGGCGGCTCGCCGAGGACGGCGGCACGGATGGCCGGCGGCGCTGGTCGCCGGGGCGCGCCGACCTCGAGGCGGCGGTGCGGCGGGATCCGGTGGCGGCCGCGATCGTCGCGGCGGGGCTGCGCTGGCACGATCACGGCACCCCGGACGCCGTGGCCGCGCCGCGCTGCGGGCGGGCCAGTTCTGGTCGGTCGAGCCGCGGCCGCACGGGCCGGGCCGGCTGCCCCGCCGCGCCCGCCGGATCGTCCGCGCGCTGCCGGCTGCCGACCTGGCGGGGCTCGCCCGCCGCACCGACGGCGACGGCCGCGCCGCGCCGCTCGACGCGCTCCCTCCCGCCCGCCGGCGGACCGCCCTCGACGCATGGCCCCCGACGGCCAGGCGCTCACGACGGAGCTGTGCGTGCTGCCGTACGCCGACCGGGTGGCCGCGGCACGGGACCGCCTGGCGCGGCGCCCGGAGGATCCCGAGATGCTCGCGCTGCTGCCGTACGCGGAGGTGCGCGACCCGCTGCTCGCCCTGACCCGCAGCCACCGCGCCGAACAGCGGGAGGCGGGCTGGCCGGCCCTGCTGCGCAGCGCGACGCTCGACCCGGACCGGACCGCGTTCGCCGACGCGATCGGCCGCGCCGGCCGCGCCTGGACCGACCAGCACGACGTGCAGCAGAAGGTGCTGGACCGGCTCGCCGCGGCGCCCGCCCGCAGCGTGGACGCGGTGCCGGTGCCGCTCGTCGCCGCCGTCGCGCACGCCACGCTCACCCGCCCCGACGGCGCGCCCCGCTCCCGGCAGCACCTCGACGACTGGCTCGGCCGGACGCCGGCGGTCGCGCTCGACGCGGCGAACCGCCCGGATGCCGGCGCCGCGGCCGTCGACCGGGCCGCCGAGGTGTTCCTGCAGTACTCCCGCACCGTGCCCGGCCTCGGCCGGTGGTACGACGCGCCGCGCCTGCGCCCGCCCGTCCGCGCCGCCATGTCGTACATCGCCGGCCGCCGCGGACCTCGACGACCGGGCGCTGCTCGGGGTCGCCGCACAGCTCGGCCCCGACCTGGACGCGCTGCCGGGCCTGCGCGACCGGCTGCACGGCATCGTCCTTCGCGGTGCGGATGCGGAGTCGGTACGGGAGGCCGCGCGCCTCTGGGCCGGCGGCGCGCCCGCGGACCGGGCCGAACGGGTGCGGACGCTGCTGCGGCACGACCCGGCGCTCGCCCGCGAGCCGGAGATCGCCCGGCTGCTCACCACCCGGCACACGGACCTGCTCGACCTGCCGGAGGTGCGCTCGCTGCGCCCGCTCGTCCCGGCGACCCCGGCGGCGCTGCGGGCCTGGCGTCCGGCGCAGCGGCACTGGTACCGGCAGGCCGCCGCCGAGCAGGCCACCGACCCCGACGCCGAGCCGGCCGACCGGATCGCGGCGATCCGCGTGCTCGACGACCCGGACGTGCTCGCCGGGCTGGCCGGGGCGGACCAGGGCCGGATCGCGGTGGCCGCGCTGAGCGCGATGGCGCGCCTGCCGCACGGCTTCGCCCGCCTCGCCGGCCGCGTCGACGACCCGGTCGGCTACCGGGCCCGCGCCGCCGCCCGGGCGCTGCGCTCCGCCCTCGACACGGTCACCGAGACGGCCGCCGTGGAGCTGCTCGCCGCCACGCTGCGCAGCACGAAGGTCGCGTCGGCGAAGGAGTCCGCGCGTGCGCTCGGCGCGCTGCGCTCCCCTGCCGCCGTCGCCGCGCTCCTCGACGCCTGGCACCGCCCGGACCTTCACCGCGACGTCCGCGCCACCGTCGCCACGGCCCTGGTCACGTCCGCCGCCGCCGACGCGGGGCACACGGTCGCGGACGTCCTCACCGCCGCGGTGCGGCCTGGTGCGGAGCCCAACGCCGTCCGCGAGGCGATCCTCGCGACGCCGGTCGAACGGATCCCGGTCGACCGGCGCCCGGCCGTCGCCCGCCTGCTGGCCGCCGCCCTCGACACGCCCGACCCGGCGATCCTTGCCGCGTACGGACGCTGGTCCCGGTACGCGCCCGAAGGACTGGACGCGGTGGCCCGGCTCGTCGGCGTCGACCAGCCCGACGACGTGTTCGAGGCCGCCCGCGCGACCCTGGGCACCGCGCTCGGCACCCCCGCCGGCGACCTCCCCTGGTCCGCGGCCGTGGACCTGCTCGCCGCCCAGGCGGCCCGGGAGCGGCTGCCCGCCATGACCGTCGCCGTCCGACGCGACGCCTGGTCCGTCCTCCCGGCCGCCTTCCGCACCGCCGCCCACACCCTCGAACGCGCCCTCACGCCGCTGGACCTGCCGTCGGCGCGGGCGAACCTGCTGGCCCGGCCCGCCTTCGCCGACCTCCTCGACCCGACCGCCCCGCCACCCGACCTCACCCTGTGGGACCGCCTGCTCGCCGCCACCGCCGACCGTCCACATCGGATCGACCCCGACACCTGGCGAACCCTGCACGACCACGCGGACCCGACCCGCTTCCCCGCCGTCCTCACCGCGACCCTGCTGTGGCTGCGCCTCGCCACCATCCAGGGCACGTGGACCGACCCCCAGCTGCACCGCCTCGACACCCTGCGCCACCACCCCGACCCGGACATCCGCGAGGCCGCCCACGACGTCCGCCCGGCACCCCGCTGATCAGGAGGTGGTCCCGTGACAGAACGCCGCCTCGGAGCCTCGGTCGACAGCTCATGACGCCCGGCAGTTCACCCGAGATCGAGGACCTGGGTTCGAGCTTCGTGCCGATCGCTTTCACCGTCAGCAGCCGGGCTCCGTCCGGCGAGGCCGACAACTGTCGATACGGCCCGACCCACGACTTGACCAGCTTGCCGTCGTCGGCGCGGAAGGCCCACACGCCAGATCGCCCGTCGACCGTGCCCAGCACGCAGACGAACGTCTGTCCTTGTGCTGTCAGGGTCATGCGGTCGTTGCGATCCGGCGGCGGCGTCCGGGCCACGAAGTACAGCGTCTTCTCGTCACGGGCGAGCGCAGGCCATCCGGCGTCGCCGGTTGCGCCGCACTCAGGTTGCTCCTGTGCGTCCCGGAACACACCGTCGGGCCAGAACGTCGTGGAACCGATCGACACCTCGTTCTTGAACGGCCGGAACCCTTCCCGCGCCCCGAAGAGCGCCAGGCCCGACGGGAACTGGACCAGGGAACTGGCGCTCAGGATTGCGCACGTCGCGAACGTGACCGAAGCCGAAATGTCAGAAGGTGTACGGGGTGTCGTACGACGGCAGGAGCACCCGGGTGCGCGGCGAGGCCTCGCGGATCGCGGCGACGAACGCGTCGAGCTTGGCCGCGTCGCCGGCCGCGACCGCCGGCGGGTTGCGCAGCGGGGTCTCGAAGTTGTCCCAGTGCACGGGCACGACGACCCGCGGGTGGTCCAGCGCCGCCAGCAGCCGGCGGGTGTAGTCGTGCACGACGCCGGCCGACGGCAGCGCGACCATCGCCACGTCAGGGGCGAGGCCGGACAGGTTGCGCTCGACGAAGTCGCTGCCGCCCATGAAGAACAGCTTCGGGCCGCCGGCGATCGTCACCTGGTACGCGAGGGTGTCGCCCTCCGGCAGGTCGCCGATCGTCCGCGGCGCCGGGGGCGGGGTGAGCCGCACGCCGGGGAACGCGAGGGAGTAGCCGGCGTTGCGGCTGTGCAGCGACGCGACGACCTCGACGGTGTAGTCGCCGAAGTCGAGGTGCTCGCCGCCCTTGACCGGGACGGCCTGGCCGCTCGGCACGCCCGAGGCGAGCGCGAGGTGGTAGGCGGTGAGGGTGCCGAGGATCCGCGCGCCCGGGACGGTCTTCGCGATGTGCGGCACGTCGTTGAAGTGGTCCCAGTGGGTGTGGGTGACCAACACCGTCTCCGCCGCGCCGATCCGCGAGCCGATCGCGTCGGCGTCGACCCGCAGCGGCGTCGCCGGGTCGAACGCGCCGGTGAACAGTCCAGTCGGGAAGCGGGTGAGGTACGGGTCGACGAGCACCGTGCGCCCGTTGACGTCGATGCGCCAGCCGGAGGTGCCGAACCACCGCAGCGTCGCGGTGCCGGCCCGGCCTGCGGGAGCGGCAACCGCGGGGCCCGCCGCGGCGACCCCGGTGGCGGCGAAGCCGGTGGCGACGGCGGTACGGATGAGGGCACGCCGGTTCAGATCACGTGTTTCGGACATGACGCCCACCCAAGCACCGGCGCGGCCGGCCTGTCCAAGACCAGCCCGCCGCACCGCCCATACGCGACTGGATATCAGCGCTGGTCACGCAGCATGTCGACGGCGGCGGCCGCGGCCTGGCCGAGTGCGGTGTCCACGTCGATGCGGGGCGTGCGGCCGCCCCCGTCGACGAACACGGCCACCGCGTAACGCCCGCCGTCCGGGTACTCCACGACACCGATCTCCATCGCGAGCCCCGGCAGCGTGCCGGTCTTGCCGGCCACCCGTACCGGCGCCGGAAACCCCGACCGGAGCCTCGTCCACGACATCTGACGGCCCATCAGCTCCCGGACCGCGGCACACGCCGCCGGCGGTCCCGCCTCGTCCCGCCAGAGCATGCCGAGCAGCCGGGTCAGCTCCTCCGGCGTGCTCGACGTCGTGCGCCGCGGGTCGAACACGCGCAGCGCCGCCACCCGCTCCGGCGGCAGCGTCGGGAACAGCCGCGCGAACTCCGCGTCGTCGCGGGCCCCGATGTCGGCGAACATCGACTCCAGCATCTGCCGCGGGCCGCCGACGACCCGCGTGCGGTCCAGGCCGAGCTCCGCGGCGAGCAGCGCGAGCAGGTCCGGGCCGCCGAGCCGGTGCAGCAGCACGTCGGCGGCGGTGTTGTCGCTGATGGAGATGGCGAAGTACGCGAGGTCCCGCAGCGACAGCTCGACGTCGTCGGCGCACCCGGCGGTGCCCCAGCCGCCGAAACGGTCGCCGGCGCCGACGACGACGCGCTCGGCCGGGTCGAGCGCCCCCGACGCGACCTGCCGGGCGAACTCGAGGACCAGCAGCACCTTCACGATCGACGACAGCACGACCTGCTCGCCGGCGCCGAACCCGACCGTGCGGCCCGAGTCGATGTCCCGCGCGTGCAGCCGGCCCCGCACCCCGGCGGCGGCGAACGTCTCCTCGATCAACATAGGGTCAGCCTATGGCCGACCTGTCCAGGCATCTGCGGTACTTCCTCGTCGTCGCCGACGAGCTGCACTTCAGCCGGGCCGCGGAGGTGCTCGGCATCGCCCAGCCGCCGCTGAGCCAGGCGATGCGCCGGCTGGAGCGCGAGCTGGGCGTCACGCTCTTCGACCGGCTGCCGCGCGGCACCGAGCTCACCGACGCCGGCCGCGCCCTGCGCGACGAGGCGGTCCAGTTCCTGGCGGCCGAACGGCGGCTGCGGGCGCTCATGCACAGCATCCGCGACGGTGACCTCGGCACGCTGCGCGCCGGCGTGCCCCCGGAGACGCCGGCCGCGGCGCTCGGCGAGCTGCTGCGCCGCCTCGGCCAGCAGGCGCCCGGCGTCGACGTCGACCTGCAGGAGCTCACCACCGCCGAGCAGCTCGACCTGCTCGCCGCCGCCCGGCTCGACGTCGGCCTCGTGCACCACCCGGTCGACGCCGCCGACCTGCGCCGCGGCCCGGTCACCCGGGTCCGCCTCGGCGTGGTGCTGCCGCGGGTCTCGCCGCTGGCCCGGCTCACCGAGGTCACCGCCGGGCAGCTCGCCGGGCAGGGACTCGTCGTGTTCCCCCGGGCGACGGCGCCCACCTGGTACGACACCCTCCTCAATCAATGCCGTGACCTCGGCTTCGTGCCGTCACGGGTGCGGCACGCCCGCAACCCCGAGTTCCTGTGCGGGCTCGTCCTCGCCGGCCTCGGGGTGGGCCTGGAGCGCGAGGACGCCGTGCGCCGCGAACCCCGCGTCGCGTGGCGCCCGCTCGCCGGCGACCCGCTGTGGCAGGAGACGTCGGCGGTGTGGCCGCGCCGCGCCCCGCACCCGGCGGCCGCCCGGTTCGGCGAGCTGGCCGGCGCCGTGCTGCGGCCCCGCGCCGACGGCCCCGGCCGCATCCTCGGCTCGCCCGGCCCGTGGTCGGTGGTGTTCGACAAGGCGAACACGCCGGCCCTCGACCCGTAGCCGCGGAAGTCGGTTGCCGCCGGCCGGGCCGGGCGGCGATGGCAGCTGCGGCAGCTCGCCGAGGACTGCCCGGCACACCTCGCGGTGACCCCGGACACGCACTGCTGCGCCGAGATCAACCTGGGCAGGATCGGGCGCTACCACGACCGCCGGAACCCGCCCGCGGAGCTGCACGTCGAGTACTGCCGGCTACAGTAACGCCGCGCGCCACGGGTGCGCCGCGAGCAGGGCGGCCAGCGTCCGCCGCTGCGACTCGCCCAGCAGGGGCAGCACCGCGTCGAAGTCGGCCTGGTCCTTCGGGCGTGGCTCCTTGGCCTTGAACAGCAGCACCAGCTCCGGGATCAGGTACGGGACGCCGTCCTCGGTGCGCCGGATGATGTCGCGGTACGGGTAGCGGACCGTCTCGTCCCGCCGGTAGATCCACGTGTCGCCGTCGTGCGGCTCGCGGAAGACGTCGAGCAGGTAGTCGCCGGTCGCCGGGTCGCGCAGCCAGGTCTGCCGGGTGGCGTCCAGGGCCGGCTGGTCCGCGGACTCCCAGATCTGACCACCGCCGACGGCGTCGAACACGAGGCCGGGGAAGCGGAGCTCGGCGAACCGCCCCGCGGGCACGCCGATCTCGATGTCGTGGTGCTCGCGGGTCTGCTCGCCGCGGAACAGGTCCAGGGCCCAGCCGCCCGCCACGTACCAGGGCAGCGTGACCCCGGTCAGGCGGCGGGCCACCTCGGCCGGGGTCCAGCAGCGCGCCCAGCGGTCCGGCGTCACTTCTCCATGCTGAGCGGCGACGGCAGGAACCGCGGGCCCGCGTACGCCGTGAGCGCCTGGGCCACCTCGGCGGCGGTGTGCACGGTCTCGTCGACCGCCAGCAGAACGATCGACGGCCGACCGTCGGCCTGGTTGCCGTAGTCCGTCTTCGCGCCCACGTCGACGCCGGGCGCCGGGGTCAGCACGAGACGGTGCGTGCGGGTGTCGCTGCCGGGGTTGACGTACGGCTCGAGGAACACGGCGTCGATCGCGCCCCACGGCACGAGCCGGTTGATGCCGGCCACCTTCAGCTGGAGCCCCGCCTCGCCGATGACCACCGGGTCCGGCCGGAACGCCTCCCGCAGCTGCCAGAGCGAGAACAGGATCGCGATCGCACCCAGGATCAGCATCGCCGTCGAGCCCAGGTTGACGAACACGAGCACGGTCAGCTCGTAGCCGGTCTGCGACGCCCAGATGGCCCCGCACCCGGCGAGGAAGTAGATGGCGAGCAGGTAGAACTTGGGGCGGCGGTAGTGCAGCGTCATCATGTCTCCGTGCGAGCGAGATCCCCGAAAGCGGCGCCAGTCTCGCACAAACCGCCCCGCCGCGATGCCCCGCGACGTCAGTGCGGGTAGGCGCGGGGGATGCGGGCGGTGACGAGCTCGTCGCGGAAGGCCTGGATGCGGGTGATCACCTGGCGGCGGCCGATCGTGTGCTCGATGCGGTCGAGGTACAGGCAGCGCGCGGCGAGCTTGTCGAGGTCGACGGTGAAGTAGACGGCCATCAGCGGGTTGACGAACAGGGCGCCGCCGGAGGTGCGGTGGGTGAAGCGGACGTCGCCGAACTCGCCGGCGGTGGCGGCGGCGATCTGGCCCTGCACGATGCTGGGCCGGTCGGGGGTGGCGGCCTGGGCGGCGGCGACGGCGTCGCGGTACAGGACCGCCTCCCGGCCGGCGCCCGGGATGGACAGCGCGCCGAGGTAGCCGCCGTCGCGGTCGAGCGCGGCGAGGTTCTCCAGCACCTGCACGTGGTTGACGCCGTCGTGCGCGTCGATGCCGAAGCCGAGGCTGGTCACCAGCTTGACCGGCACGTCGAGGCCGGCGACGGCCGCGACGCTGGTGATGTCCTCGACCGGGGTGCCGAGGTCGCTCTCGTCGCCGCGCAGCAGGATGTCGGTGCCGCCGTCGACCAGCACCACCGCGTCGATGTCGAGGTGCTCGACGAGGTGCCGGTAGCCGTCCCGCAGGGTCTGGACACCCAGCGGCGGGAACGCGTACACGGTCGGCGGCAGGTCGTGCGCCGCCAGCCAGCGGGCGAGGGCGCGTTCGGGGAAGTACCAGTCGGGGCTTTCCGTGTCCGGCCGCACCGCCACGACCTGCTCCGTCATCCACGCGGCCCGGTCGACGAGCTCCAGCTGCGAGAACGACAGGCTGGCCAGGTGCACCCGCGTCCCACCCTCCCAGAGCGCGAGGGCGAGCGGCAGCCCGGCGTACACGTCGAACCCACCACCCGCCCCGGCGACGAGCACGTTGCGCGCCGGCGCGAGCGCGGCGAACAGCGGCGGCACGGCCAGCGAGAAGGACACCGCGTCGGCGTTGGTCACCAACTCATGATCGACCATGCCGCCCGCCGGGCAGACCCCGCGCAGCCGCGATGCGACGGCGGCGGGCCACCCAGGTCAGCGGAAGACCACGTCAGGCCCGGCGTTCATCACGATCTCGCAGTCGCAGTAGCCGTCGAACTCGTGCAACCCTTCCTCGAGCGTGTCCCAGTCGACCGAGTGCAGCTCGGCCCAGTGCTCCGCGAAGCGGGCCGTGTGGTCACAACCCTCCGCGACGACCCGCTCGTCGACGAACGCGACCAGCGACTCCAGTTGCTGTTCAGTGATCGGCATGAGCGCGCTCCGGGCGGCCTGCTCCGCGTTCTTGTACGCGTTCTTGAGCTGCCGCCGCCGCTCCTTCTCAGCCGACCCCACCGAGCCACCTCTCCTGCCAAACACGCCTCAGCACTCGAACACCGACCAGCAGATGTCGTTGCGCAGCCGCTGGTCGTCGAGGACGAGCTCGCGGATGGCGTCCGGCAGCTGGTCCCGCTGCCACTGGCACTCCTGCCGCGCCGCCGCGTCGCCGGCGCCGTCGCGTGCGGCCTTGATGGCGTAGGCGGCCGCGCCCAGCTCGTGCGCGGCGACGTGGGCGACGACCGCGGCCTGCCCGGCGGCGTACGCGGCGTGCCGCGCGGCGCCGCGCAGGTCCCGGGCCGCCCCCATCGCGTGCCCGCCCGCCGCCCGAGCCTCCATCATCTTCATCTCGCCCCGCACCCACGCCCGGGCGGCCTCGATCGCCCGGCGCGGCCGGAGGTCCCCCGGCCGGGCCGCCTCGAAGAGCCCGAGCACGTGCTCCGCGCACCCGGCGGCCCACAACGCGAGCAGGTGATGGTCGTCATCGGTGAGCGACCCGCCGCGTCGGATCGTGATGAAGCGGGGATCCCGGATCTTCGGCAGGATCATGCTGCGTTCCCACGGTTCATGTCTGTCAACCGTACCGTTGAACCGCCGGTTGAGACTTCCACTCACCCGCGCCGCGGCACGTCGGGTCGCGGCGGCGTGGAGTACCTGATCAGGGCGTCGATGCCCCAGCCGACCAGGAACGACAGCCAGGCCAGCGGCACGCCGAGGAGGCCGTCGTACCAGAACAGCCAGCCGCCCGCGCCCGCCCCGGTCACGAACGCCTCGCGGTAGCCGGGGATCGGCAGCAGCACGTCGATCAGCACGTACGCGACGCCGACCAGGATCGACATGACCGGGGTGCGCACCAGCCATGCGTACAGCCAGGCCGGCCCGGCGGACACAGCGACCATCCCCACGAAGAACCAGGGCGCGTCGCCGCGCAGGATCGTCATCCCGGCGGTCGGCAGCGCGATCCCGATGGTGGCGGCGAGCGCGACCCCACACCTCACCCACGCCCACCGGCTCATCGCAGCACGATAAACCGTATCGTGCTGCGGATGCGCCCCAGCCTGATCGCCGAGTCCCGCGTCGGGGCGGCGTCCGGCGAGGTCAGGCCCGTGGCCGGCGGCGGCTGGCTGGTCACCGATCCGGACGACGACGCCACGCACCTCCTCTGCCGGCGGCTGCGCGCCAGGGCGACCGTCGACGGCGGCTGCGGCGTGGTGTCCAGCGACGGCACCCACATCGGCACCGTCACCGACGGCGCCGTCACGGTCGAGGACCTGCACGGCCGGCAGGTGTGGCGGAAGGCCCTCGAGGGCGTCACCGAGTGTCACCTGGACGGGCGCGGCGTCCTGTGGACCCTGGCCGGCGACCGGCTCGGCGCGCGGGAGACGGCCACCGGCCGCCCGATCGGCGAGGCCGTCCTCGGTGTCCACCCCGGCTGGTCCACCTGGATCGACGACCCGCGCGGCGACTGGACCGGTCTCGCCGGCGACCGCAGCTGGCTGGCCCGCCCCACGACCGCCGGCATCGCGGTCCGGGCGATACCCGGCGTGACGCTCACCGACCTGCACCGCACGGAACCCCGGTATCTGGCGAGCACCCGCGACGGGACCCGCCTCACGGTCCGGGACATCGCCACGAACGCGGTCACGGCCGGCAGACCCACGGACCTGGGCGCGTACCTGCTCGCGTCCGCCGTGGTCGACGAGTCGCTGGTGCTCGCCGCGTACAACCTGGACGACCACGAGACAGACCTGGAGCAGCACCTGCTGCTGTCGGCGGCAACGCTGCGCGTGCGTTCCGTCGTCGAGTATCCGGTGCCGCAGCGCGACGTCCACCGTTCGGCCGAGCCAGGCACGTGGCTGACGAGCGACGACGAAGGGCTCTGCCTGTGGCGGCTCGACGGCCTCCTCGACGACGACCCGCTCCCGGGGCAGCAGGCACTGTTCTGAAGTAACGCGGAGGCCGGCGCCGAGCCGATGATCCACTCCTGCCATCAATGCACGACATTCGAGGGGCGGGGCTGGCGTGGACGAGCAGGGCGAGGTAGCCGAAGACCTTCCGGAAGCGCCGGGGCGGGCGCGGTGATCTGGGTGGTCACGGCGGTGGTGTCGGTGCTCGTGGTGGTCGGGGCCGTCGCGTACGTGCGGCTCGGCGGCACCACGCACTCGCTGCCCGAGGTCGCGCCGGTCGCCGCGGCGAAACCGACGCCGACGCCGGCCGGGCAGCGCGCGACGCCGTGCGCTCAGGTCGACCGGAAGTAGCCGGCGCCGCGCGGTACCGTCGCGGGATGATGGATGAGATCCGCCGCCTCGCCGCCGAAGTCGACACCACGGCGCTGTGCGACGTCGGTGATGACGTGCGGGTCATGTCGCCCGCGCTGCGCTGCCGGTCGGCGAATCCCGTCATGTGCGGCCCGGCGGTCACGGTCCGGTGCCGGGACGACTTCTTCGGCGTGATCCAGGCGATCGAGGTCGCGTCGGCGGGTGATGTACTGGTGGTCGACGGCGGCGGACGCGAGACCGCCCTCGCCGGTGAGCTGTTCGCACGGGTCGCGCTGGGCAAGGGCCTGGCCGGGATCGTCGTCGACGGCGGCTATCGTGACCTGCGCTTCGTGGCCGGCTGCGGGCTGCCCGTCTACAGCCGGCACGTCACCCCGAAGGCCGGCACCACGACCAAGCCCGGCATCCTGGGCGCCACGGTCAGCTGCGGCGGCGTGCCGGTCCACCCCGGCGACGTCGTCATCGCCGACCACGACGGCATCGTGGTGCTCGACCCGGCCGTCGCCGTCGCCCGACTGACCGCCGCCGCGCAGGTGATGGCGACCGAGGCGAAGGTCGCGGAGCGCCTCGCCGCCGGCGCCACCCTCGCCGACGTGCTCAACACCGCGGAGCACGCGGACCGCCTGACCCGCGGCGAGCCGTCACGGCTGCGGTTCACCCTCTGACGGCAGCCGCAGCACCATGTCGACGCCGCCGCCGACCGTGACGCGCCAGGTGAGCCGGGACGGGTCGGCGGCGAGCGCCGCCGGCGTCAGGCGCGCGGCACGAACCGTAGGGCCGCGGTCGCGCCCGACGGGTCGAGGACGAGGCCGGTGGTGTCGGTGAACTCCGCCAGCCGGGCGAGCGCGTCGTCCGGCGCCGTGACGCCCGGCAGCGCCACGAGCAGGCCGGCGAAGGTGAGCGTGGCGTCGGCGTGGACGGGGTCGACGCCCAGGCGGTCGGCGTCGCCGGACAGGGACACCACCGCTCGCAGCGACGGCCCGTCCTGCCCGCTCAGCCGGAGGTCGACGGTGTCGAACCGGTGGTGGACGTAGTGGTAGACGCTCGCCTCGGCGGGCTCCCCGAACGCGGCGGTCGTCAGGCGCAGCCCGCCCATCCGGCGCCAGCTGTCCGTCGGCGCCGGCATCCACTCGACGGTCAGGCCGAGCGGGCCGGAGTCGTCATCGTCCTCGAACGGGAACTCGAAGCACCAGGTCAGGCGTGGCGGCGAGGCATGGTTCGCGAACAGCAGACCGTGCCACCGGCCGCCCTCCGCGGGGACGAAGTCGAGCACGGCACCGAGTCTGGCACGGCCTACACTCCGGGCGTGGCTGCGGGCGGGGTGGTGGATGTCAGGGCCCGGCTCCGCGAGGCGTTCGTGTGGCGCGGGGACCGGACCGACACGAGCCGGTACGCCGACATCACCGGCTGGTGGCGGGACGCGGAGCTGCTCGGGCTGCTCGGTCCGGCGCTGGCGGGGTTGTTCGCCGGGGCGGAGCCGACCGTGGTGCTCGGGCCGGACTCGCGGGGGTCGCTGGTCGGGCCGCTCGTCGCGCTGCACCTGGGGGTCGGGTTCGTCGAGGTGCGCAAGGACCGGGCCCCGGCCGGGGACAGCGACCAGTGGATCCGTCGCACAACGCCGCCGGACTACCGGGACCGGCACCTGGAGCTCGGCTTCCGGCGCAACCTGGTGCGGCCGGCGGACCGGGTGCTCGCAGTCGACGACTGGGTGGACACCGGCAGCCAGGCGCGGACGGTCCGCGCGATGGTCGACAGCGCGGGCGCCGGCTGGGTCGGCTTCGCCAGTCTCGTCGACGCGCTCGACGACGCGCGGCTGCGCCGCGACCTGGGGCTCAGGTCCCTGCTGCACCTGCGGGACCTGTGAGGGGACCTACCGCCGGCCGGCGCGGTCGCGGGCGCCGCGGATGCGGTCGATGCGGGCCTCGACCGTGGACGGCGCGTCGATGCCGAGCCGGGCGCGGCGGCCCAGCTGGTACGTGAGGATGTCGGCGAGCGGCGCGTCGCGGTACTTGCGCCACCGCTTCGTGAACCACATCGACTTCTTGGCGAGCAGCTTCGTCTCGGCTGCCTCCGACGCCGTCGCCGAGGCGGGGCCGGTCGCGGCGGCGAGGACCTGGTGCGAGCGGTGCCGGTCGGCGCGGTTCGGGTGGCGCTTGTTGCGGCGGATGTTCTTGCGGGAGCTCTTGTCGTTCTCGCCGTAGTCGTTGCGCCGGTCCTTGGCGTAGCTCAGCGCCTTCTTCTCCTGCGGGCTCCTGCGCGCCACCGCCGTCACCTCCCCGTCTCGGCTGCCGCCGGCCAGGGTATGCGCCGGCCGCCCGCCCGGCACCCGGATTTCGGCGTGGGAGGCGCCGTGAGGTCAGGTGTTGCGCAGGATGCGGTGGCCGAGGGCGGGTGACAGGCGCATGATCGGCGGCAGGAGCCTGGACCTGCCGATGAGGATCTCGTCGGTACCGCGGGCGAGACCGTCCAGGATGGACGTCGCGGCGGCCGCGGGGCTGATCTTGTTGGCGCCGCGGCCGCTGGTCATGTCCGTGTCGACGAGGGTCATGACGGCGTCGACGACGCGGACGTGCGGGGCGGCGTCCTGGCACTGGTAGCGCAGGGCGCGGGTGAAGGAGCGGACGGCGGCCTTCGTCGCGCAGTACACCGGGGCGGACCGCTTCGGGGCGAGGGCCAGGCCGGTGGTGACGTTGACGATCGCGGCGGACGGCCGGCGGCGCAGGTGCGGCAGCAGGCCGGTGGACAGGGCGACGACCGCGTCGAGGTTGACGGCGATCTCCCGGCGCAGCACCGGGCGCAGGTCGCGCGGGTCCTCGGTGAGGAAGTCGGTCAGGGTCTGCACGCCGGCGTTGTTGACGACGACCGACAGGTCGGGGTGCCGCTCCGTGACGCGGTCGGCGAGGTCGGCGACGGCGGCGGGGTCGGCGAGGTCGAGCGGCCAGCGGGTGACGCGGTCGTCGGCGGGGCCGTCGAAGCCGCGGGCGACGGCGACCACGTGCGCGCCGCGGGCGACCGCCTGCCGGGTCAGCTCCCGGCCGATGCCGCGGCTGGCGCCCGTGATCAGGACGGTCCGGTCGTTCAGGTGCATTGCGGTGTCTCCTGTACTGGGCGGGCGAACGCGACTGGACGGGCGGACGCCACCGGGCGGGCGGATGCCACCGGGCGGGCGGATGGCGTTGGACGGGCGGATGGCGTTGGACGGGCGGATGGCGTTGGACGGGCGAACGCCGAACGGAAGGCGGCGGGGGTCATCGCGGTCCGGCGGCGGAACTCGCGGGTGAAGTGGGGCTGGTCGGTGTAGCCGCTGGCGAAGCCGACGACGCCGAGCGCGTGCCGGGTGTCGATGAGCAGCCCCGCGGCGGCGTCGGCGCGGGCGGCGGCGAGCAGCCCGCTGAAGCCGCCCTCGCCGCGCAGGTGCCGCTGCGCGGTGCGCGGTGACATGCCG